>NZ_JBHRSQ010000039.1:0-76631 GCF_042643535.1 Halomonas tibetensis | reverse complement strand
GGGTACTGACCGAGGCAGCGGTAACCGGCAAGCGCGATTACCTGCGCGGTCTGAAAGAGAACGTGGTGGTGGGTCGTTTGATCCCGGCCGGTACCGGCCTTGCCCACCATGAGGAGCGTCGCCGCCGGCGTGAAGGCCCCGAGCGTCCGCCGGCGCCGTCGGCGTACGACGTCGAGCAGGAACTGGGCGCCCAGCTTACCGCGCTTGATTCCGGCGACGAAGAACTCTGACCCCGTCCCGGCATCAATGCTCCGCCCACGCGGGCGGAGCATTGGTCTTGACGGGGCCCAGGGTCAGCTATTAGAATGCGCAGCCTTTAACAGTGGGGTGGGTACGCCCGCATCCGCTGAAAAGGCCAAGGCAACCCATTGGAGTCAGCTACTACCCATGGCAACAATCAATCAGCTCGTGCGCAAGCCGCGCAAGCGCCCTGTCACCAAGAGTGACGTGCCGGCGCTGCAGGCCTGTCCGCAGAAGCGCGGTGTTTGCACCCGCGTCTACACCACCACCCCGAAGAAGCCGAACTCGGCCCTGCGTAAGGTCTGCCGCGTGCGCCTGACCAACGGCTTCGAGGTGTCTTCTTATATCGGCGGTGAAGGCCACAACCTCCAGGAGCACTCTGTGGTCCTGATTCGCGGTGGTCGTGTCAAGGACCTTCCCGGTGTGCGCTATCACACCGTGCGTGGCGCCCTGGACACCTCTGGCGTGCAGAACCGCAAGCAGGGCCGTTCCAAGTATGGTGCCAAGCGTCCCAAGGCCTGATCGGCCTCGGCACGTACCAACACCCAGAATCGATATCGGTCTGATAAGAGTAAGGTCGGGCGGCGCCGCCTCAAGACAATCGAGCGTGAGTTCCGGGTTTACCTGAAGGACCCTTCAACAGAGGGCTTATCATGCCTAGAAGAAGAATTGCGGCAAAACGCGAGATCCTTCCGGATCCCAAATTTGGAAGCGAGCGTCTTGCGAAGTTCATGAACCACCTGATGTTCGGCGGTAAGAAGTCCGTAGCTGAGCGTATCGTCTACGGTGCGCTGGACAAGGTTGCCGAGCGCAGTAATGAAGACCCGCTGGAGATCTTCGACAAAGCGCTGGAAACCATTCAGCCCATGGTCGAAGTGAAGTCTCGCCGCGTCGGCGGTGCGACCTATCAGGTGCCGGTGGAAGTTCGTCCCTCTCGTCGCCAAGCGCTTGCCATGCGCTGGCTGGTTGATGCCGCTCGACGTCGTGGTGAAAAGACCATGGTGCAGCGATTGGCGGGTGAGATGCTGGACGCAGCCGAAGGCAAGGGCTCCGCGGTCAAGAAGCGTGAAGACGTGCACCGCATGGCAGAAGCCAACAAGGCCTTCTCGCACTATCGCTTCTAAGGGCAGCGCTTCTCAACGCATCGCCAACCAACGGGGAGTTCCACCGTGGCTCGCAAGACTCCACTAAATCGCTATCGCAATATCGGAATCGTCGCCCACGTCGATGCCGGCAAGACCACCACGACAGAGCGCGTGCTGTTCTATACCGGCCTCTCCCACAAGGTGGGTGAAGTGCACGACGGTGCCGCTACCATGGACTGGATGGAGCAGGAGCAGGAGCGTGGCATTACCATCACCTCCGCGGCTACCACCTGTTTCTGGCAGGGCATGAACAAGCAGTTCCCTGAGCACCGCATCAACATCATCGACACCCCTGGGCACGTGGACTTCACCATTGAAGTCGAACGTTCCCTGCGTGTTCTCGACGGTGCCGTGGTGGTGCTGTGCGGTTCTTCCGGTGTGCAGCCGCAAACCGAGACCGTCTGGCGCCAGGCCAACAAGTATGAAGTGCCGCGGATGGTGTTCGTCAACAAGATGGACCGCACCGGCGCCGACTTCTTTATGGTGGTCGATCAGCTCAAGGACCGCCTGGGCGCCAACGCGGTGCCGATCCAGATCAACTGGGGCACCGAGGAAGACTTCAAGGGCGTTATCGACCTGATCCAGATGAAGGCCATCCTCTGGGACGAAGAAAGCCTGGGCATGACCTACGACCTTGTGGATATCCCGGCCGAGCTCCAGGAGACTGCCGAGAAGTATCGCGAGGAAATGGTCGAGGCCGCCGCCGAGGCATCCGAAGAGCTGATGGACAAGTACCTCGAGGGTGAGGAGCTGACCATCGAGGAGATCAAGGCAGGTCTGCGTCGCCGTACCTTGGCGAACGAGATCGTGCTGGTCACCTGCGGCTCTGCGTTCAAGAACAAGGGCGTTCAGGCAGTGCTGGATGGCGTTATCGAGTACATGCCGTCCCCGACCGAAGTCAAGGCCATTGAAGGTGAGCTCGACGACCGGGATGGCACCGTCGCTACCCGCGAGGCCGACGACAGCGCACCCTTTGCCGCCCTGGCGTTCAAGATCGCCACCGACCCCTTCGTCGGCACCCTGACGTTTATTCGCGTTTATTCCGGGGTGCTGAACTCCGGTGACGGCGTCTTCAACTCGGTCAAGAGCAAGAAAGAGCGTGTCGGTCGTATCGTCCAGATGCACGCCAACTCCCGCGAAGAGATCAAGGAAGTGCGAGCCGGCGACATCGCGGCCTGTATCGGCCTCAAGGACGTCACCACCGGTGACACTCTCTGCGATCTGACCGACAAGATCGTTCTGGAGCGCATGGAGTTCCCGGATCCGGTCATCTCCGTGGCCGTGGAGCCGAAGTCCAAGGCCGACCAGGAAAAAATGGGCGTGGCGCTGGGCAAGCTGGCCCAGGAAGATCCGTCTTTCCAGGTCCGCACCGACGAAGAGACTGGCCAGACCATCATCTCCGGCATGGGCGAGCTCCACCTGGATATCCTTGTCGACCGCATGCGTCGCGAGTTCAAGGTCGAGGCCAACATCGGCAAGCCGCAGGTGGCCTACCGCGAGACCATCCGCGGCAAGGTAGAGCAGGAAGGCAAGTTCGTGCGTCAGTCCGGCGGTCGCGGCCAGTACGGCCATGTCTGGCTTCGCATCGAACCGCTCACCAAGGAAGACAAGGGCGAAGATGAAGACATGCACTTCAAATTTGCTTCCGAGGTCGTCGGCGGTGTGGTTCCCAAGGAATACGTGCCGGCCGTCGAGAAAGGGGCCTACGAGCAGCTGAAGAACGGTGTCATCGCGGGCTACCCGATGATCGACGTCAAGGTTACGCTGTTCGACGGTTCCTACCATGACGTGGACTCGAACGAGACCGCGTTCAAGGTTGCCTCTTCCATGGCCGTCAAGGAAGGCGCCAAGAAGGCCAAGGCCGTGCTGCTGGAGCCGGTGATGAAGGTTGAGGTCGTCACCCCCGAAGACTACATGGGTGATGTCATGGGCGACCTGAACCGTCGTCGTGGCCTGGTAGAGGGCATGGATGATTCCTCAATGGGCAAGATCATCCGTGCTCGGGTTCCGTTGGCTGAGATGTTCGGTTACGCGACCGATCTGCGTTCTCAGACCCAGGGCCGCGCAAGCTACGTCATGGAGTTTGCGGATTACGAAGAGGCGCCGTCCAGCGTCGTTGAAGCCGTCATCAACCAAAACGGTTAACCGTTAGCTAACGTAAAGAGGTTATAGCAGTGGCTAAGGAAAAATTTGAGCGTTCCAAACCGCACGTCAACGTCGGCACCATCGGTCACGTCGACCACGGCAAGACCACGCTGACAGCGGCTCTGACCCGCGTCTCTGCCGAGGTATTCGGCGGTAGCTGGAGCGAGTTCGACGCGATCGACAACGCCCCGGAAGAGCGTGAGCGCGGTATCACAATCGCCACCTCGCACGTGGAATATCAGTCCGAGACGCGTCACTACGCGCACGTGGACTGCCCGGGTCACGCCGACTACGTCAAGAACATGATCACCGGTGCCGCCCAGATGGATGGCGCTATCCTGGTTGTGTCCGCCGCCGACGGCCCCATGCCGCAGACCCGCGAGCACATCCTGCTGTCGCGTCAGGTCGGCGTGCCGTACATCGTCGTGTTCCTTAACAAGGCCGACATGGTCGATGACGAGGAGCTCCTCGAGCTGGTCGAAATGGAAGTGCGTGAGCTTCTCGACCAGTACGACTTCCCGGGTGACGACACACCGATCATCACCGGTTCTGCGCTGATGGCGCTGGAAGGCAAGGACGACAACGGCATGGGTACCACTGCCGTTGCCAACCTGATCAAGGCTCTTGACGATTACATCCCGGAGCCGGAGCGTGCCATCGACCAGCCGTTCCTGATGCCGATCGAGGACGTGTTCTCTATCTCTGGCCGCGGTACCGTGGTAACCGGCCGTATCGAGCGTGGCATCGTCAAGGCTGGCGAAGAGATCGAGATCGTCGGTATTCGTGATACCACGAAGACCACCGTTACCGGTGTCGAGATGTTCCGCAAGCTGCTCGACGAAGGTCGTGCCGGTGAGAACGTCGGCGCTCTGCTGCGTGGCACCAAGCGTGATGACGTCGAGCGTGGCCAGGTGCTGGCCAAGCCGGGCTCCATCAACCCGCACACTGTCTTCGAAGCCGAAGTCTACGTGCTGTCCAAGGAAGAGGGTGGTCGTCACACTCCCTTCTTCAAGGGCTACCGTCCGCAGTTCTACTTCCGTACCACTGATGTCACCGGTACTTGTGAACTGCCGGAAGGTGTCGAGATGGTCATGCCGGGCGATAACGTCAAGATGGTTGTTACCCTGATTGCCCCGATCGCCATGGACGAAGGTCTGCGCTTCGCTATCCGTGAAGGCGGCCGTACCGTCGGTGCCGGCGTCGTGGCCAAGATCGTTCAGTAAGCTTCGGCCGACCGATGATCGAAGGGGGCTCCGTCAGGAGCCCCCTTTCTGCGCAGCGCGGAGAGTGTTTGACACTTGCCCGTGGCGCACATATAATGCGCATCCTTTGAATGCGTGGGTTGACGGCTCGCGCCGTCGAGATCCATTGGAGTGAAGGGCAAATGCAGAACCAGAAGATTCGCATTAGGTTGAAGGCCTTTGACCATCGCCTGATCGACCAGTCCGCCGCGGAGATCGTAGAAACCGCCAAGCGTACCGGCGCCCAGGTTCGTGGTCCGATTCCTTTGCCGACAAACCGCGAGCGGTACACCGTACTGATCTCACCGCACGTCAACAAGGACGCGCGAGATCAATACGAGATTCGTACCCACAAGCGTGTGCTCGACATCGTCGAACCCACGGAAAAGACCGTTGACGCACTGATGAAGCTCGACCTCGCCGCTGGCGTTGACGTGCAGATCAAGCTCGACTGATTCCACCTAGACACTTGCGGCCCAGCGCTCATCGCCTCTTTTAAAGAGTTGGCTTTAGCAGCAGCCGCCGCGCCGTGAGGCGCCATACAACGTGCTAGTGGAATGCTCTGGAAAGGGCAGCCATAGCGGGTGATAGCCCCGTACACTAAAGGAGACTGAGTATGACTATCGGTTTAGTCGGTAAAAAGGCCGGGATGACCCGTGTCTTTGCCGAAGATGGTGCTTCTGTGCCCGTAACCGTGATCGAGGTTGCTCCCAACCGCATCACTCGCGTCAAGACCGTCGAAAATGACGGTTACGCGGCGGTTCAGGTGACAGCCGGCTCTCGCAAAGCCAAGCATCTCACTAAAGCCCAGGCGGGTCAGTACGCCAAGGCGGGTGTAGAGGCTGGCCGGTCATTGATGGAGTTCCGCCTGTCAGAAGGCGACGAAGCTCCGGAAGTGGGCGGCGAATTCACCGTATCCCTCTTTGAAGCTGGTCAGAAGATTGACGTGACCGGTACCTCCAAGGGCAAGGGCTTCCAGGGCGCAGTCAAGCGCTGGAACTTCCGCACCCAGGACATGACCCACGGCAACTCCCTTTCTCACCGCGCGCCGGGCTCCATCGGCATGTGCCAGACCCCTGGTCGTGTGTTCAAGGGCAAGAAAATGGCCGGCCAGATGGGCAACGTCCGTTGCACTGTCCAAAGCCTCGAAGTCGTGCGTGTCGACACCGAACGCAATCTGCTGCTGGTCAAGGGCGCCGTTCCCGGTGCTACCGGTAGTGACGTCGTCGTGCGTACCGCCGTGAAAGCTGGCTGAAGGGGATAGAGACCGATGAATCTGAATCTTGCAGCCGGGGCGGGCACCGTCGAAGTGTCCGACGTTACCTTTGGCAAAGAATTCAATGAAGCACTGGTGCACCAGGTTGTCACCGCCTATCTGGCCGGTGGTCGTCAGGGGACTCGTGCTCAGAAGAACCGTTCCGATGTGCGTGGCGGCGGTAAGAAGCCGTGGCGTCAAAAAGGCACCGGTCGCGCTCGCGCCGGTACCATCCGCTCTCCGCTGTGGCGCAGTGGCGGTGTGACCTTTGCAGCGCGTCCCCAGGACCACTCGCAGAAGGTCAACCGCAAGATGTACCGCGCGGCGATGCGCTCCATTCTCTCCGAGCTTGTGCGTCAGGAGCGTCTGGTGGCCGTCGAGGAGATCACCGTTGAAGCGCCGAAGACCAAGGAGCTTGTTGCCAAGCTCAGCGAGCTGGGTCTTGAGAGAGTGCTGATCGTCACCGAAGAAGTCGACGAGAAGCTCTATCTGGCCGCCCGCAACATTCCTAACGTGGATGTGGTGGACGTTGCCGCCGCTGACCCGGTGAGTCTGGTCGCCTTCGATAAGGTGCTGGTCACCGTCTCCGCCCTGCGTAAATTCGAGGAGAAGCTGGCATGAACCAGGAGCGTGTATTTAAGGTCCTGCTGGGTCCGCACGTGACCGAGAAGGCCGCTATGGCTGCCGAACGCAACCAGTACGTGTTCAAGGTGGCCAGCGACGCGACCAAGCCCGAGATCAAGAAGGCTGTCGAGGCTCTGTTCGGCAAGAAGGTCGAGGGCGTTCAGACGCTGAACGTCAAGGGCAAGACCAAGCGCACTGCGCAAGGTCTGGGTCACCGCAAGGGGTATCGCAAGGCCTATGTATCACTGGCCGCCGGCGAAACCCTTGAAGACTTCTCTGGCGCCGAATAAGGGCAGGAGTACGGACAATGGCAATCGTTAAGACTAAACCCACATCTGCCGGTCGTCGCCACCTTGTCAAGGTCGTGAACGACGAGTTGCATAAGGGTAAGCCCTTCGCGGCGCTTGTAGAAAAGCAGTCGCGCAGCGGTGGTCGCAACAACAACGGTCGTATCACCACGCGTCACGTGGGTGGTGGTCACCGTCAGCACTATCGGATCATTGACTTCAAGCGTACCAAGGATGGCATTCCGGCCGTCGTTGAGCGGATTGAGTATGATCCAAACCGTAGCGCCAACATCGCGCTGCTGAAATATCTGGACGGCGAGCGCCGCTACATTATCGCTCCCAAGGGCGTGAGTGCGGGTGACAAGATCGAGTCCGGCGTCAACGCAGCGATCAAGAAGGGCAACACCCTTTCGCTGCGTAACATTCCGCTGGGTTCTACCGTGCACTGCATCGAGCTCAAGCCCGGCAAGGGCGCTCAAATCGCTCGCAGTGCCGGCACCAGCGCCCAGCTAGTGGCCCGTGAAGGCAGCTATGCCACCCTGCGTTTGCGCTCCGGCGAGATGCGTAAGGTGTTAAGCGAATGCCGCGCGACCCTGGGGGAAGTGAGCAACTCCGAGCACAGCCTGCGTCAGCTTGGCAAGGCCGGTGCGAAGCGCTGGAGAGGTGTACGTCCGACTGTTCGCGGTGTGGCGATGAACCCGGTAGATCACCCGCACGGCGGCGGCGAAGGCCGCACCAGCGGTGGTCGTCATCCGGTGTCTCCGTGGGGTATCCCCACCAAGGGCCACAAGACTCGCAAGAACAAGCGCACCGACAAGCTGATCATCCGTCGCCGCAAGGCCCGGAACTGATTGAAAACGCCAAGACTTTAAGAGGTAACGGCTGTGCCACGTTCACTGAAGAAAGGTCCCTTCATTGACCTTCATCTGTTGAAGAAGGTTGAGGCTGCAGTGGAGAAGAACGATCGCAAACCGATCAAGACCTGGTCGCGTCGTTCCATGATCCTGCCCAACATGGTCGGGCTCACCATTGCGGTCCATAACGGTCGCCAGCACATCCCGGTGCACGTCGCCGAGGAAATGGTTGGCCACAAGCTGGGCGAATTCGCTGCTACCCGCACTTATCGCGGTCATGCGGCGGACAAGAAAGCCAAACGGTAAGCCAGAGAGGATTGAGAGATGGAAGTCACAGCTAAGCTGCGTGGCGCTCGTTTATCCGCCCAGAAGGCCCGTTTGGTGGCTGACCAGGTGCGCGGTAAACCGGTCGCCGAGGCGCTGGACCTGCTGACCTTCTCCCCGAAGAAGGCTGCCAAGCTGGTCAAGAAGGTGCTGCAGTCCGCCATTGCGAATGCGGAAGAAAACAACGGCATGGATATCGACGAGCTGCGTGTCTCGACCATCTGCGTCGATGAGGGCATGACGCTCAAGCGTATCAAGCCGCGTGCCAAGGGCCGCGCAGATCGTATCTTGAAGCGCACCTGCCACATCACCGTCAAGGTAGCCGAGAAGTAGGAGTCGACCAGATGGGTCAGAAAGTACATCCGACAGGCATACGGCTGGGTATTGTCAAAGACCATACCTCAGTCTGGTACGCCGAGCGCGGCGCCTATGCCGATAAGCTCAACAGCGATCTCGAAGTGCGCAGCTTTCTTGTGGAGCGACTCAAAAACGCTTCCGTTAGCCGCATCACTATCGAGCGTCCTGCCAACAACGCGCGCATCACCATTCACACTGCCCGTCCAGGCATTGTGATTGGCAAGAAAGGCGAAGATGTTGATCGTCTGCGACGTGACGTCACCGCGATGATGGGCGTGCCTGTGCATGTCAACATCGAGGAAGTTCGGAAGCCCGAGCTTGACGCCATGCTCGTGGCCCAGAATATCGCCGGTCAGCTTGAGCGCCGCGTCATGTTCCGTCGCGCCATGAAGCGTGCGGTACAGAACGCCATGCGTCTGGGCGCTGGCGGCATCAAGGTGCAGCTATCCGGTCGCCTGGGTGGCGCGGAAATTGCCCGCACCGAGTGGTACCGGGAAGGTCGTGTTCCGCTGCACACCCTGCGTGCGGACATTGACTACGCCGCCTTTGAGGCCAAGACCACCTACGGCATCATCGGTGTCAAGGTTTGGGTCTTCAAGGGTGAAATCCTCGGGGGCATCGAGGAGGTCCGCGCCAAGGCTAAGCAGCCTCAGGCAGCGCCCTCCAAGAAGAAAGGTTCCAGGTAAGGGGAGAGCGAGTCGATGTTACAACCCAAGCGTATGAAATTCCGGAAGATGCAAAAAGGCCGTAACCGTGGCCTGGCGCATCGCGGAAGCAAGATCAGCTTCGGGGAATACGGCCTCAAGGCTACCGGTCGCGGCCGCATTACTGCGCGCCAGATCGAGGCCGGCCGTCGTGCGATCAGCCGTCACGTCAAGCGTGGCGGGAAAATCTGGATCCGCGTGTTCCCGGACAAGCCGATTTCCAAGAAGCCACTCGAAGTCCGTATGGGTAAGGGTAAGGGCTCCGTCGAGTACTGGGTCGCACAGATCCAGCCTGGTCGGGTCCTGTATGAAATCGAAGGCGTCTCCGAAGAGCTGGCTCGTGAAGCCTTCACTTTGGCGGCCCAGAAGATGCCCTTGTCCACCACCTTTGTGAAACGGACGGTGATGTGATGAAAGCCCAGGAAATCCGTGAAAAATCAGTCGATGAGCTGAAAAGTCAGCTTCTCGAACTCCTCCGCGAGCAGTTCAACCTGCGCATGCAGAAGGCCACCGGTCAGCTCAGCCAGACTCATCTGCTCAAGCAGGTTCGTCGGGACATCGCCCGGGTGAAGACTGTGCTCAACGAGAAGGCAGGTGACTGAGATGGTCGAAGAAAAGAAAGCCCGTACGCTTACCGGAAAAGTGGTGAGCGACAAGATGGACAAATCCATCGTCGTCATGATCGAGCGGCGCGTGCGCCATCCGATCTACGGCAAGTACGTCAAGCGCTCCACCAAGCTGCACGCCCATGACGAGGCGAACCAGGCCAAGGCCGGCGATACGGTCTCCTTGCAGGAGTGCCGTCCGCTGTCCAAGACAAAGTCCTGGATGTTGGTCGAGGTGGTTGAGCAGGCCAAGGGCTGATTGGCTCACGCCTGTCAAACCAGTGCAGTCAGATTAGGTTTGGAGAAAACCGATGATTCAGACTCAGACAATGCTGGATGTCGCCGACAACAGCGGAGCGCGCCGGGTGCAATGCATCAAGGTGCTGGGCGGTTCACACCGTCGCTACGCACATGTTGGTGATGTCATTAAGGTCACGGTTAAGGAAGCCATTCCGCGTGGCAAGGTCAAGAAGGGCCAAGTCCTCAAAGCGGTGGTAGTTCGCACCCGTAGCGGCGTCCGTCGTCCCGACGGTTCGCTGATCCGCTTCGATGGAAATGCGGCTGTTCTGTTGAACAACACCAACGAACAGCCGATCGGTACCCGTATTTTCGGGCCGGTGACTCGTGAGCTTCGCAATGAAAAGTTCATGAAGATCATTTCCTTGGCGCCTGAAGTGCTGTAAGGAGCAAGGCGGATATGCAAAAAATCAAACGTGACGACGAAGTCGTCGTCATCGCCGGCAAGGATAAGGGCAAACGTGGCACGGTAAAGCGAGTCCTCAAGGACGATCGCTATGTTGTGTCCGGTGTGAACATGATGAAGCGTCACACCAAGCCCAATCCCATGGCGGGCAACCAGGGCGGTATCGTCGAGCGCGAGGCTCCGATTCACGTGTCCAACGTAGCCATCTTCAATTCGGAGACCGGTAAGGCGGATCGCGTCGGCTTCCAGATAATGGAAGACGGTACCAAGGTACGTATCTACAAGTCGACGCAGACGCAGATCGACGCCTAACGCGAGTCGGGTAGCAAAATGGCGAACTTGAAAGAACGTTATCAGAACGAGGTGGTGGCTCAACTCAAAGAGCAGTTCAGCTACGCCAACGTGATGCAGGTGCCGCGGGTCACCAAGGTGACTTTGAATATGGGTATCGGCGAAGCGACCAGCGATAAGAAGCTGATCGACAATGCCATCGGTGACCTGGAGAAACTTTCGGGTCAAAAGCCGATGGTGACCAAGGCACGCAAGTCCATCGCGGGCTTCAAGGTGCGTGAAGGCTGGCCGATCGGTATCAAGGTAACCCTGCGCTCCGAGCGCATGTGGGATTTCCTCGATCGCCTGGTGAACATCGCAATCCCCCGCGTTCGTGACTTCCGTGGTCTCAACCCGAAGTCCTTCGACGGTCGTGGCAACTACTCCATGGGGGTGCGTGAGCAGATCATTTTTCCGGAGATCGAGTATGATAAGATCGATCGGATTCGTGGCCTGGATGTCACCATCACTACCACCGCCAAAACCGATGATGAAGGTCGTGCGCTGTTGAGCGCGCTGAACTTTCCGTTCAAGAAATAAGGGTGGGATCATGGCAAAGAAAAGCATGGTAGAGCGTGAGCTCAAGCGCACAAAACTGGTGGCGAAGTTTGCCGCCAGGCGTGCCGAGCTCAAGGCGATCATCCAGGACGTAAACACTTCTGATGAAGAGCGCTTCGAGGCCACGCTGAAGCTGCAGCAGCTGCCGCGCGACTCCAGCCCGGTGCGCCAGCGTAACCGCTGCCGCATCACCGGCCGTCCGCACGGCTACTACAACAAGTTCGGCCTCGGCCGCAACAAGCTTCGCGAAGCCGCCATGCGTGGTGACGTCCCTGGACTGAAGAAGTCCAGCTGGTGAGCCACGCGAGAATCAGGAGCGCAACATAAATGAGCATGCAAGACACTCTGGCGGATATGTTCACCCGTATCCGCAATGCGCAGATGGCCACCAAGGAGACGGTCACCATGCCGTCCTCCAAGCTGAAGATCGAAGTGGCCCGCGTATTGAAGGAAGAGGGTTACATTAACGACTTCGCGGTGTCCGAGGCTGCCAAGCCCGAGCTGACGGTGATCCTCAAGTATTTCGAAGGAAAACCGGTCATCGAGCACATCCAGCGAGTTTCCAAGCCGTCCCTGCGCCAGTACAAGGGCAAGGATGGGCTGCCGAAGGTCGCCGATGGTCTGGGTATCGCTATCGTCACCACCTCTAACGGGGTGATGACCGATCGCGCGGCTCGCAAGGCCGGTGTCGGTGGCGAAGTCCTCTGCACCGTATTCTAGGAGTTTGGAATGTCCCGCGTAGCCAAATATCCGGTAAAAGTACCTGCTGGCGTCGAGATTAAGCTCGACGGTGACCAGCTGACCGTCAAAGGCGGTCAAGGTACGTTGTCCCTGTCCATCCACCCCGATGTGGTGATTGGTCAGGAAGAGGGTCAGTTGACCTTCGCGCCGAGCGAGGCCGCCAAGAGCTGGGCCATGTCCGGCACCACCCGTGCCCTGGTCCAAAACCTGGTCACTGGCGTGAGCGAAGGCTTCACCAAGTCCCTCGAAATCATCGGCGTCGGTTATCGTGCCCAGGCTAAGGGCCAGACGCTCAATCTGTCACTGGGCTTCTCGCACCCGGTCGAATATACGCTGCCTGAGGGTGTCTTTGCGGAAACGCCGAAGAACACCCAGATCGTGCTCAAGAGCGCGGACAAGCAGATGCTCGGCCAGGTTGCCGCGGAAATCCGCGCCTTCCGTCCCCCTGAGCCCTATAAGGGCAAGGGTGTTCGGTACGCCGACGAGCAGGTGCGTCGCAAAGAAGCCAAGAAGAAGTAAGGCAGGGTTATGAACGCGAAGAAAGAATCTCGTCTCCGTCGTGCCCGCCGTGCTCGCGCCAAGATCCGCGAGCTGGGCGTGTATCGCCTGTGTGTCAACCGTACTCCTCGCCACATCTACGCGCAGATCATCTCGCCGGATGGTGGTAAGGTCCTCGCCAGCGCTTCCACGCTGGACAAGGATCTCCGTGAGGGTGCGACCGGCAATGCTGACGCCGCCGCCAAGGTGGGCGCCCTGATTGCCGAGCGCGCCAAGGAAGCAGGCATCTCCCAGGTAGCCTTCGATCGTGCCGGTTTCAAGTACCACGGGCGCGTTAAGGCCCTGGCCGACGCCGCTCGTGAAGGCGGCCTGGAATTCTAAAGGGTTTTACGATGGCGAAGAACGAACAGCAAAGCGGCGACCTCCAGGAAAAACTGGTACAGGTCAACCGTGTTGCCAAGGTAGTCAAGGGGGGCCGTATTTTCGGTTTCACCGCCCTGACCGTCGTTGGTGATGGCAAGGGCCGAGTCGGCTTTGGTCGTGGCAAGGCGCGTGAAGTGCCGGTCGCGATCCAGAAGGCGATGGACCAGGCTCGCCGCAATATGGTCAAGGTCAACCTCGCGGGCGGCACTCTGCAGTACCCGGTCAAGGCCCGTCATGGTGCCTCCAAGGTGTACATGCAGCCTGCTTCCGAGGGTACCGGCATCATCGCCGGCGGCGCCATGCGCTCCGTGCTCGAGTTGGCAGGTGTCCATGACGTCCTGGCCAAGTGCTACGGTTCCACCAATCCGGTGAACGTGGTGCGGGCTACCGTCAGGGGTCTCACTGCCATGCAAGCGCCGGAAGACATTGCCGCGAAACGCGGTCTGTCTGTCGAAGCGATCACGGGGTAAATACCATGACAGCAACACTCAAGGTTACCCAGACCCGCAGTACCATCGGCATTTTGCCCACGCACAAGGCCACCATGAAGGGTCTTGGGCTGCGCCGCATCGGTCATACGGTTGAACTGGAAGACACCCCTGCCGTACGCGGCATGATCCACAAGGTGACCTACCTTGTGCGTGTTGAGGGAGAGTAATCCATGAAACTCAATAGCCTGAGCCCGTCTCCGGGTTCAAAGCACGCTGCAAAGCGTGTCGGTCGTGGCATCGGTTCCGGTCTGGGCAAGACCGGCGGCCGTGGCCACAAGGGCCAGAAGTCGCGCAGTGGCGGTAGCGTCAAGCCCGGCTTCGAAGGCGGCCAGATGCCCCTGCAGCGGCGTCTACCGAAGTTCGGCTTCACCTCCATGAAGTCGCTGGTTTCCGAAGAAGTCCGTCTGGGTGAGCTCGCCAAGGTGGCAGGTGATGAGGTCACCCTGGAGACCCTCAAGCAAGCCAACGTGCTGAAGGACGCCACGCTGCATGCGAAGGTGATCCTGTCCGGCGAACTGAACAAGGCGGTTACGGTCCGCGGCATCAAGGTCACCAAGGGTGCCCGGGCCGCAATCGAAGCCGCCGGCGGCAAGGTAGAGGACTAAATGGCCAAGTCAGGAAAAATGCCGGCGACGGGCAGCGGTCTGGGTGAACTCTGGGCGCGCCTGCGCTTCGTGCTCCTCGCCATCGTGGTGTACCGGATCGGTGCCCACATCCCCGTGCCCGGTATGAATCCTGACCAGCTTGCTGCCTTGTTCAGGGAGCAGCAGGGCACCATCCTGGGCATGTTCAACATGTTCTCGGGTGGCGCCCTGGAGCGGATGAGCATCATGGCGCTGGGCATCATGCCCTACATCTCGGCATCGATCATCATGCAGCTGATGACTGCCGTATCGCCTCATCTTGAACAGCTCAAGAAGGAAGGCGAGGGCGGTCGGCGCAAGATCAGCCAGTACACCCGCTACCTCACCGTGGCGTTGGCCCTGGTTCAGGGCACGGGTATGTCGGTTGGTCTGGCCAATCAGGGAGTTGCCTACTCGGCAGATTTCAGTTTCTTCTTCACCGCGATCGTCACCTTCGTGACCGGTGCAGTGTTCCTGATGTGGCTGGGTGAGCAGATTACCGAGAAGGGCATTGGCAACGGTATCTCGCTGCTGATTTTCTCGGGTATCGTTGCCGGACTGCCGAGTGCCGTGGGGCAGGCCTTTGAGCTGGCTCGCAACGAAGGCGCCTGGAATGTGCTTCCGCTGCTGGGTCTCTCCGTACTGGGCGTCGCTACTGTTGCTTTCGTGGTGTTTATCGAGCGCGGTCAACGGCGTATCACCGTGAATTACCCTCGGCGCCAGGTTGGCAACAAGATGTATGCCGGCCAGAGTAGCTATCTGCCTCTGAAGGTGAATATGGCGGGAGTTATCCCTGCGATCTTCGCCTCCAGCATCCTGTTGTTCCCGGCTTCGCTGGGTCAATGGGTGGGAAGTGGCGAAGGTCTCGAGTGGCTCCAGCGAGCGTCCCAGGCTCTGGGCCCTGGCCAGCCGCTGCATATCTTGCTTTTTGCCGCGGCGGTGATATTCTTCTGCTTCTTTTACACAGCGCTGGTCTTCAATCCCAAGGACGTCGCCGACAATCTGAAGAAGTCTGGTGCCTTCCTGCCGGGGATTCGTCCTGGCGAGCAGACCGCTCGCTATGTCGACAAGGTCATGACTCGTCTGACCCTGTTCGGCGCCATGTACATTACCGCGGTTTCCCTGATGCCTCAGTTCCTGATCGTGGCGTGGAACGTGCCGTTCTTCTTTGGCGGCACGGCGCTGCTGATCGTGGTAGTGGTCATCATGGATTTCATGGCTCAGGTGCAGTCGCATCTCATGTCGCATCAATATGAGTCGGTGATGAAGAAGTCCAACCTGAAAGGCTACGGTAGCGGCGGCATGATGCGCTGAGACGCGCCGCACCTGAATTGGCGTGCCGCGAGCTGAAACATCGGCTCGCGGCGCGAGCCAACCTTGGAGATGGAACGATGAAAGTTCGAGCTTCCGTTAAGAAAATGTGTCGCAACTGCAAGATCATTCGTCGCAATGGCGCTGTCCGCGTCATCTGCAGCGAACCGCGGCACAAGCAACGTCAGGGCTAATTCCCTGCGCTGCGATGTACCGGCGCCGGCATGTCTCTTGCCCTGTCGCAGGGAAAGAGATATGCTGTTGCGCCTTTTAAAGATGACCCAACGAGCAAGCCGCTCAAATTTCGGAGTAAGCTGATGGCCCGTATTGCAGGCGTCAATATCCCGGACAACAAGCATGCGGCGATCTCGCTGACCTATATCTTCGGGATTGGCCGTACTCGTGCACAGGAAATCTGTGCTGCGTCCGGCATCACGTCGACCACCAAGATCCAGGAGCTGTCAAGCGAAGAGCTAGACACCCTGCGTTCCGAGGTCGGCAAATATACCGTAGAGGGCGACCTTCGCCGTGATGTCACGCTTAATATCAAGCGTCTCATGGATCTGGGTTGCTACCGTGGTCTGCGTCATCGTCGTGGTCTTCCGCTGCGTGGTCAGCGTACTAAGACCAATGCGCGTACCCGCAAGGGCCCGCGCAAGCCGATCCGCAAATAACACGCACGTTCTGGCGTAAAGACAGGAAGAATCATCAACATGGCTAACCCGCGTAGCAATCGCAAGAAGGTTAAAAAGCAGGTGGTGGATGCCGTCGCGCATATCCACGCCTCTTTTAACAACACGATCATTACGATCACAGACCGCCAGGGCAACGCTCTCTCTTGGGCGACAGCCGGTGGTTCGGGTTTTCGTGGTTCTCGCAAGAGCACCCCGTTCGCTGCTCAAGTAGCAAGCGAGCGTGCAGCGACTGCTGCAGCCGAGTATGGTGTGAAAAACGTCGACGTGCTGGTCAAGGGCCCAGGTCCTGGCCGTGAATCCGCCGTGCGCGCGCTCAATGCCGCCGGCTTCCGCGTGCAGAGCATTATCGACGCGACGCCCATTCCCCATAATGGCTGCCGTCCGCCGAAGAAACGCCGCGTTTAAGGAGACAGATTCATGGCTCGTTATATTGGACCGAAGTGCAAACTGTCTCGTCGTGAGGGCACCGACCTCTTTCTGAAGAGCGGTGTGACTCCCTTCGAGAAGAAGTGCAAATCCGAGCAGATTCCGGGTGTGCACGGCCAGCGCCGTCAGCGTATTTCCGAATACGGCTTGCAGCTTCGCGAGAAGCAGAAAGTACGTCGCATGTATGGCGTACTCGAGAAGCAGTTCCGCAACTACTACAAGGAAGCGGCCCGTCTCAAGGGCGCTACCGGCGAAGTGTTGCTGCAGCTTCTCGAATCCCGGCTGGACAACGTCGTCTACCGCATGGGCTACGGCTCGACCCGCTCCGAAGCTCGGCAGCTGGTCAGTCACAAGGCCATCGCCGTGAACGGCAAGACCGTCAACGTCGCCTCTTATCAGGTCAAGCCTGGTGACGTGGTTTCCGTTCGCGAAAAGTCGAAGAACCAGGCTCGCATCCAGAGTGCCCTGGCCCTGGCCGCCAACCGCGGCGATGTGGCCTGGATCGAGATCGACGCCAAGAAGATGGAAGGCACGTTCAAGGCGCTGCCCGAGCGCGGCGACCTGATGGCTGACATCAACGAGGCCCTGATCGTCGAGCTGTACTCCAAGTAAGCGCTGCTAGCGCCCGGCCCCCTGAGTGGGGCCGGCTCAGAGTACCGAGTATCCGTTTGGCAGCCTGAAAGGTGTACATATGCAGCGTTCAGTGACCGAGTTTCTTCGCCCTCGCGACATCAAGGTCGAAGAGATCAGCGCACATCACGCCAAGATCGTGCTCGAGCCCTTCGAGCGTGGCTTCGGCCACACTCTGGGCAACGCACTGCGTCGCATCCTGCTCTCGTCCATGCCCGGCTGTGCCGTGGTGGAAGCCGAGATCAGCGGTGTCGATCACGAGTACAGCGCGATCGAAGGGGTCCAGGAAGATGTCATTGAAATTCTCCTGAACCTCAAGGACGTGGCGATCAAGATGCACAGCCGCGATGAGGCGGTGCTCTCGCTGAACAAGCAGGGCCCTGCCGTCGTTACCGCGGGTGACATCGCTCTCGACCACGACGTCGAGATCGTCAATCCCGAGCACATCATCGCCCACGTCAACGAGGGCGCCGAGCTCAAGATGCAGATCAAGGTGGCGCTCGGCCGCGGCTATGAGCCGGCGGACGCGCGTCTCGGAGCTGACGATGAGTCTCGTGCCATCGGCCGCCTGCAGCTGGATGCGACCTTCAGCCCCGTGCGTCGGGTTTCCTATTCCGTCGAGGCCGCGCGTGTTGAACAGCGCACCGATCTCGACAAGTTGATCATCAACTTGGAAACCGACGGCACCCTGGATCCCGAAGAGGCGATCCGTCGCAGCGCGACCATCTTGCAAGATCAGCTGGCCGCGTTTGTCGATCTGGAAGCCGATAAGGAACAGGAAGTGGAGGAGCAAGAGGATCACATCGATCCGATCCTGCTGCGCCCTGTAGACGATCTCGAGTTGACAGTTCGCAGCGCCAACTGCCTCAAGGCCGAGAATATCTATTATATCGGCGATCTGATCCAGCGCACCGAGGTGGAGCTGTTGAAGACGCCGAATCTCGGCAAGAAGTCCCTGAACGAGATCAAGGACGTTCTGGCAGCGCGCGGTCTTTCACTGGGCATGCGGTTGGAAAACTGGCCGCCGGCTAGCCTGAAGGACGACAAGGCCTCTGCGTGAGCGCCGACTCGAGTCCCAGTTTGGTAAGGAATCACACCCATGCGTCATCGTAAGAGTGGTCGTCATCTCAATCGGACCAGCTCGCACCGCCAGGCCATGTTCAAGAACATGAGCGTGTCGTTGATCGAGCACGAAGTCATCAAGACAACCCTGCCCAAGGCCAAGGAGCTGCGTCGCGTTATCGAGCCGCTCATCACCTTGGCCAAGCAGGATAGCGTTGCCAATCGCCGTCTGGCTTTTGCCCGTACCCGTTCAAAGGAAGCGGTCGGCAAGCTGTTCAGCGAACTGGGTCCGCGTTACGTCGAGCGTCCGGGTGGTTACATCCGTATTCTCAAGTGCGGCTTCCGCACCGGCGACAATGCGCCCATGGCCTATGTCGAACTCGTTGACCGCCCGGTCGTCGAGGTCGAGGAAGCCGCTGTCGAGGAGTGATCCTCGATGGCACTTCCGGCTACGGAACGCTAAACCGGCCCCTCTCGAGGGGCCGGTTTTTTATGCAGGCTCGGCCTTGTGTTGCAGGGCGCGTTCCAGCAGCGGCTTGAGGAAACGGCCAGTGTGGGAGGCAGTCATCGTCGCTACTTTTTCCGGGGTGCCCTCGGCGATGATGCGCCCGCCGCCGGAGCCGCCCTCGGGTCCCAGATCCACCACCCAGTCCGCGGTCTTGATCACGTCCAGGTTGTGTTCGATCACGACGATGGTATTGCCGTGGTCGCGCAAGCGATGGAGCACGGTGAGCAGCTGACGAATATCCTCAAAGTGTAGCCCGGTGGTGGGCTCGTCGAGGATATACAGCGTCTTGCCGGTGTCGCGTTTGGCAAGTTCACGAGCCAGTTTGACCCGCTGTGCCTCACCGCCGGAGAGGGTCGTGGCGCTCTGGCCCAGGCGAATGTAGGAGAGCCCCACATCGAGCAGGGTCTGTAGACGCCGGGCGATGGCCGGCACCGGGCTGAAGAACGCCAGCGCTTCCTCTACCGTCATTCCCAGCACCTCATCGATGCTCTTGCCCTTGTACTGGATCTCAAGCGTCTCGCGGTTGTAGCGCTTGCCCTTGCAGACGTCGCAGGGGACGTAGATGTCCGGCAGGAAATGCATCTCCACCTTGATCATCCCCTCGCCTTGGCACGCCTCGCAGCGCCCGCCCTTGACGTTGAAGCTGAAGCGCCCCGGTTTGTAGCCCCGTGCTCGGGCTTCCTGTGTGCCGGAAAAGAGCTCGCGGATCGGCGTGAAGATGCCGGTATAGGTGGCTGGGTTGGAGCGCGGGGTGCGCCCGATGGGGCTTTGGTCAATATCGATCACCTTGTCGAGCTGATCGAGCCCTTCGATACGCTGGTAGGGTCCTGGCGTCAGGCTGGTGGCGTGGTTGAGTTCGCGAGCGGCGATGGGCATCAGTGTCGCATTGATCAGGGTCGATTTGCCGGAGCCCGACACTCCGGTGACGCAGATGAACAGCCCCAGTGGCAGCTCGAGAGTCACATCCTGAAGGTTGTTGCCGGTCGCCCCTACCAGGCGCAGGACCTTCTCCGGGTTGCCGGGAATTCGCCACGGCGGCACCTCGATGCGTCGCGTTCCAACCAGGTACTGGCCGGTGAGGGAGTCGGGGTTGGCCATCACCGCCTCGGGGGTGCCCTGGGCGACGATACGCCCGCCGTGCACGCCCGCGCCCGGTCCGATGTCCAGCACATGATCTGCCGCGCGGATGGCCTCTTCGTCGTGCTCCACGACGATCACGGTATTGCCCAGGTCGCGCAGACGCTCCAGGGTCTTGAGCAGGCGGTCATTGTCCCGCTGATGCAGGCCGATGGAGGGCTCGTCCAGGATATACATGACGCCCACCAGGCCAGCGCCGATCTGGCTGGCCAGGCGGATGCGCTGTGCCTCGCCGCCGGAGAGTGTCTCGGCGCTGCGTTCCAGCGTCAGATAGTCGAGGCCTACGTTAACCAGAAACTCCAGTCGGGCGTGGATCTCGTTGATGATCTTCACGGCAATCTCGCCGCGCCGCCCCGGCAGTGCCAGGGCCTTGAAGTAGTGCCACGCCTCGCCGATGGGCAGGCGAACCATCTCCGGCAGATTGCGCTCGTCGATGAAGACGTGGCGCGATTCCTTGCGTAGCCGCGAACCCTGGCAGGTCGGGCAGGGCTGCACGGCGATGTAGCGTGCCAGCTCCTCGCGCACCATGTTGGATTCCGTCTCGCGGTAACGGCGCTGCAGGTTGGGCAGTACCCCCTCGAAGGGGTGCTGGCGGGTCACCTTGCGGCCACGGTCATTGACGTAGTGGAAGGCAATCTCGTCGTTACCGCTGCCGTGGAGGATCACCTCGCGCTCGTGACGTGCCAGTTCCTGCCAGGGGGTCTCGAGGGTAAAGCGATAGTGCTCCGCCACCGATTGCAGCTGATTGAAGTAGAACACGCTGCGGCGGTCCCAGCCCTTGATGACACCCTCGGCCAGGGAAAGCTCCGGGTGGCTGATCAGCTTGTCCTGATCGAACACTTGCTGCACGCCGAGCCCCTCACAGCTAGGGCAGGCGCCGGCGGGGTTGTTGAAGGAGAACATGCGCGGCTCAAGCTCGGCGATGGAGTAGCCGCATACCGGGCAGGCGAAGCGCGCGGAGAAGGCGATGTCATCCTGCTCGCCGTCCATGAAATGGACCATGGCGATGCCGTCGGAAAGATTCAGGGCGGTCTCGAAGGATTCCGCCAGACGCTGCTGCAGGCCATCGCGGACCTTGATGCGATCTACCACCACGCTGATGTCGTGCTTGCGGTTCTTGTCCAGAGGCGCAATATCATCGAGTTCGAGCACCTGACCGTTCACCATGGCGCGCACGAAACCCTGAGCGCGCAGTTCGGCAAGCAGCTGCAGGTGTTCGCCCTTGCGCCCTTTGACAACCGGTGCCAGCAGCATCAGCTTGCTGCCCTCGGAGAGCGACAGCACCTGGTCGACCATCTGGGAGACCGTCTGGGCCTCCAGGTCCTCGCCGTGCTCCGGGCACCGGGGAGTGCCGGTGCGGGCGAACAGCAAGCGCAGGTAGTCGTAGATCTCGGTGATGGTGCCCACGGTAGAGCGTGGGTTATGAGAGGTGGACTTCTGTTCGATGGAGATCGCCGGTGACAGCCCCTCGATATGGTCGACGTCGGGCTTCTCCATCATCGACAGAAATTGTCGGGCATAAGTAGAGAGCGATTCCACGTAGCGGCGCTGTCCCTCGGCGTAGAGGGTGTCGAAGGCCAGCGACGACTTGCCCGAGCCAGAGAGCCCGGTCACCACGATTAGCCTGTCGCGGGGCAGCTCGACATCGATATCCTTCAGGTTGTGGGTGCGAGCACCCCTCACCAGAATCTTGTCCATTCCCACCTCGGGCGCACGGCAAAAGATCCATTATACGGGGCAGGCTGCCGTGGCGGCAAAGTGCGGTCCGGGCACGGCTTTCCCTGGGTGGCAGCGAGCCGCTAGAATATGCGACTCACTCAAGGGTGCATCGCACCCGAGCATGGAACGTCATCATCCCTATGCGAAAGGTTTCCGGGCTTCTGCTGCCCAGCGAGCGGCGCGCCATCACAGGGCTGGCCAGCCTCTACGCGACGCGCATGCTGGGCCTGTTCATGGTGCTGCCGGTGCTGGCCCTCTACGCCGACGATTTGAGCGGTGCTACCCCGCTGCTGGTAGGGCTGGCACTGGGCGTCTACGGTCTTACCCAAGCGCTGTTGCAGATACCCTTCGGCGCTCTCTCCGACCGCATTGGTCGCAAGCCGGTGATCGCTTTCGGTCTCGTGTTGTTCATGATGGGCAGCGTGGTGGCGGCGAACGCCGAGTCCATCGGCGGGGTGATTGCGGGCCGCTCCCTGCAGGGTAGCGGAGCGGTGGCCGCCGCCATCATGGCGCTGCTCGCCGACCAGACCCGCGAGCAGGTGCGCACCGCCGCGATGGCCACTATCGGGCTGTCCATCGGCGTGGCTTTTGCCCTGGCCATGGTGCTGGGTCCCTGGCTGGCCGCCGGTTTCGGACTTTCTTCGGTGTTCTGGTTCACCGCGGCATTGGCTTTGCTTGGCATAGCAGTGCTATGGAAGCTTGTCCCACCCGCGCCGCGCCGCCTTCAGCATCGCGACGTCGGCATCGAGCGCAGCCAGCTGGCTGCGACCCTGGGGCGCCACGAGCTGCTACGTCTGGATTTGTCTATCTTCGCCCTGCACCTGATCCTGATGGCGATCTTTGTTGCCGTGCCCTTCCGGCTGCTGGAGGCCGGGATCGCGGTGGAGCGTCATGGACTCACCTACCTTGGCGTCATGCTGCTGGCCTTCGCCGGGATGGTGCCGCTGGTGATCCTGGCCGAGAAGCGCCGTCAGATGAAGGCGATGTGTCTGCTGGCCATCGGCGCCATTACCCTAAGCCTTGGCGGTTTGGCCGGCCTGGAGGGCAGTCTCTGGGGGTTATGGGGCTGGCTGCTGCTGTTTTTCATCGCCTTCAATCTACTCGAAGCGACCCTGCCGTCGATGCTCAGCAAGCTGGCGCCGGCCGGGGCCAAGGGGACCGCCATGGGGGTCTACTCCACCAGTCAGTTTCTGGGGGCCTTCCTGGGCGGGGTGCTTGGCGGCTTTCTGGCCCAGCAGTGGGGGCTGGCCGCGGTGTTCGTCGGCTGTGGTCTGCTGGGAGTGGTGTGGCTGGCGTTGATGGCGGGCATGACACCGCCGCCACACCTGGCCAGCGAAGTGGTGGCCCTGGACGACGAGCACCAAGGTGCGGCACTCGAGAGTCTGGCGGCCCGCTTCGCCGAGGTGGCCGGCGTCGAAGACGTGCTGGTGGTCCCCGAGGATCGGCTGGCCTACCTCAAGGTTGACCGCCGGCACCTCGATGAAGAAGCCCTGGCAAGAGTGATCGATAATGGCAAGGAGCGGGCCTGATGGCCGGCTCGCAACAAGTGTCTCGCAACGACTTGGCTCGCAAGCAGGCGCTAGATGCGCCATCCTTCAGGCCTGCCTGCAGCCACATGAATTCATGACAGCAAGGAGTCCAACATGGCCCGTGGCGTCAACAAGGTCATTCTGATCGGCAACCTGGGACAAGATCCCGAGGTTCGCTTTCTACCCTCCGGGGCCCCGGTGGCCAACCTGCGGCTTGCCACCACCGATACCTGGATGGACAAGCAGTCCGGCCAGCGCCAGGAGCGCACCGAATGGCACACTCTGGTGATGTTCAACAAACTGGCGGAGATCGGCCAGCAGTACCTCAAGAAGGGCTCGCGGATCTACGTCGAGGGCCGTCTGCAGACCCGCAAATGGCAGGGGCAGGACGGCCAGGACCGCTACAGCACCGAGATTGTCGTCAACGACATGCAGATGCTCGATTCTCGGAGTGGCGGCGGTGACGCCCAGGGCGGCGGCGCACCCCAGAGCGGCCAATACGGTGGTGCTCCTCAGCAGGGAGGCTATGGCGGTCAGCCCCAGCAGCAGGGCGGTGGCTATGGTGGTCAGCCCCAGCAGCCGGCTCACCCTCAGCAGCGTCCTGCTCCGACCCCGCCGGCAGGGCAGCCACAGAGCGGTCAGCAGGGCAACCAGCAGGGCAACCAGCAGGGCAACTATGGGGCGCCGGATCCGGGCAGCTTCGACGACTTTGATGACGAGATTCCGTTTTAGAACGGAGCCATCTGCCAGGCGCAGGGAGGAGCACGAGTGAAGCTGCTGATACTGGATGCCGGCCATTGCCTGAGCCTGGCGCTGGCCCGGGAAGCCAATCGGCGCAGCGATACTGAACTGATCATTGATACCGGCTGTGTGGTGAACGCCGATCGGCTCGCCAAGGTGGCGCCGGATGCGCTGATCATTCCACCTCTGTCGCGTCCCATTCAGGCTGCGCCGGCCGAAGTGACTGTCCATGCCGCGGTGGTGGAGCAATGTATGGAGGCGTGTCGGGAGGCCGGCGTGCCTCTGGTGTGGTGCGTCTCCGACCAGCTCTACGAGGACGGTTTCGCCGAACCCATCGATGAGCACGTTATCCCGCGCCCTCGGGACGAGAGTCTGCGCCGCCTGGTGGTGACCGGCGATCGCATCCGCGCGGAGTGCCCGCGGCACCTGATTGTGCGCCTGGGTCCACTGTTTGCTCTCGAGGGCGGCCACGCCTGGCTGGGGGAGCTGGTCGACACCCTGGTGGCCGGCCGGGAGGTGCGTGGCGAGGCCGACGTCACCTGCTGTCCCACTTCCGTCGACGCCGTAGCCATGTCGCTGATCGGTATGCTCCAGCAGCAGCACTGCGGTGCCGATGCCTGGGGCAGCTACCACCTGGCCGGCACTGAGCCAGTCAGTGTCTACACTTTCGTTTCCATGGTGCGCACGCAGCTTGCCACCCGTCTCGAGGGTCTCGGCAAGCCGGCTTCGCTGGGAGAGGTGAAGGCCATGCACCACCATCACGACCATCCTCTGCGACGGGTGCTCAATTGCCGACGCGTGCTCGAGGTGTTCGGCGTCCACCAGAAACCCTGGCGGCTAGAGGTGGGGCGGATGCTCGACGCCTGGTGCGATGACAGCTATCGCTGCCATGAACCGCCGGAGGGGGCATTACTGCCATGAATGCCCTGCGCAGCCTGCTCTTCTATATAGGCTACTTTCTTATCATGCTGGTGTGCGGCCTACTGTTCGTGCCGCTTGCGCCCCTGTTGCCGTTGAGTAGCCGCTACCGCCTGCTCAACGTCTACAATCATTTGATCACCGCCTGGTTTCGGTGGGTGTGCGGGGTGCGCTATGAGATCCGTGGACGCGAGCGCCTGCCTGCGGGTCCCTGCGTGATCGTATCCAACCATCAGAGCGAGTGGGAGACCATCTACCTCCAGGTCCTCAAGCCGCCGATCTGCACCGTGCTCAAACAGGAGCTGCTGCATATTCCGCTCTTCGGCTGGGGGCTGCGCCTGCTGCACCCTATCGCCCTGGATCGCAGCAGGCCTGCCCGGGCCATGAAGCAGGTGCTCACCCAGGGCAAGCAGCGCCTGGAAGAGGGGCTCTCGGTGCTGATCTTTCCTGAGGGCACACGGGTCGCGCCGGGGGAACGCAAGCGCTACAACAAGAGCGGCCCGGTGATTGCCTGTCGCGCCGGCGTGCCGGTGGTGCCGATAGCCCACAATGCCGGCGAGCGCTGGCCGGGGCGCCATTGGGTCAAGAACCCTGGGCGCCTGTCGCTGGTGGTGGGCGAACCCATCCAGACCACCGGACGCACCCCGGAAGAGGTGCTGGTGGATGTGGAAACCTGGATAGAGACGACTCTTATCGAGATCTCCGATGTGCCGCGGCCGGCCTCACCGACACCGGCGGTTAACGTCGAGAAAAACGCGGTCTGAGGCGAAGGCTCACCAACGCCAGATTAACCAACGCAAGGAGGCGCCCCGTGGGGCGCCTCCTTGCGTTGGACCGACGCTTGATCGGCCCGTGGGGCTCATTCATGTCGCGTCAGTTTGTAAACTTCTCCAGCACCAGACAGGCATTGGTACCGCCGAAGCCGAAGCTGTTGGAGAGTACGCGATTAATCTTCACGTTGTCGCGACACTGGGTAACGATATCAAAGCCGTCGGCCTGTTCGTCCAGGGTATCGACGTTGGCCGAGGCGGCGATAAAATCGTTCTCCATCATCAGCAGCGAGTAGATCGCCTCCTGCACGCCGGTGGCACCCAGCGAGTGACCTGTGAGCGACTTGGTGGAGCTCATGGCCGGCGTAGTATCGCCGAACACCTCACGGATCGCCTTGAGCTCGGCCACGTCGCCCACCGGCGTAGAGGTGCCGTGGGTATTGATGTAGTCGATCTTGCCTTCCACCGTGGCCATGGCCTGGCGCATGCAGCGCACCGCGCCCTCGCCGGAGGGCGCGACCATGTCGTGGCCGTCGGAGGTGGCGCCGTAGCCAACGACTTCCGCATAGATCTTCGCGCCCCGTGCGCGGGCGTGCTCCAGCTCCTCGAGAACGACCATGCCGCCGCCACCGGCGATGACGAAACCGTCGCGGGCCTGGTCATAGGGCCGCGAGGCCTTGTCGGGGGTGTCGTTATACTGGGTGGAAAGCGCGCCCATGGCGTCGAACAGGCAGGAGAGGGTCCAGTGCTCCTCTTCGCCGCCGCCGGCGAAGACCACGTCCTGCTTGCCCATCTGGATCTGCTCCACGGCGCTGCCGATGCAGTGGGCCGAGGTGGCGCAGGCCGAGGAGATAGAGTAGTTGACCCCCTTGATCTTGAACGGCGTGGCCAGACACGCGGAGACGGTGCTGCCCATGGTGCGGGTGACCCGGTAGGGACCAACGCGGCGGAGTCCTTTCTCGCGCATCAGATCGGCGGCCTCCACCTGATTGGCGCTGGAGGCGCCTCCAGAGCCGGCGATGAGGCCGGTACGCTCGCTGGAGACCATCTCCGGCGCTAACCCCGAGTCCTCGATGGCCTGGGCCATGGAGACATAGGCGTAGGCCGCAGCATCGCCCATGAAACGTCGCAGCTTGCGGTCGATCAAGGCGTCAAGGTCGATGTCTACGCTGCCGGCAACCTGGCTGCGGAATCCGCGCTCGGCGTACTCATCTTTGAAGCGAATACCCGAGCGCCCTTCCCTGAGTGCCTCGATCACAGCCTGACGGTCGTTGCCCAGGCAGGACACGATGCCCAGGCCGGTGACTACCACTCGTCGCATGGAAGCCTCCTGATTCAGAAGTTCGCGGTGGAAGTAAACAGGCCCACGCGTAGATCGGTGGCCTGGTAGATGTCGCGGCCATCGACCGACACGGTGCCGTCGGCGATGCCGAGAATCAGGCGCCGTGTGATGATGCGCTTGATGTCGATCTTGTAGGTGACCTTACCGGCCTCGGGCAGTATCTGGCCAGTGAACTTGACTTCGCCACAGCCCAGGGCGCGTCCGCGCCCTGGATGGCCCAGCCAGCCCAGGTAGAAACCGACCAGCTGCCACATGGCGTCCAGACCTAGACATCCGGGCATCACCGGATCGCCAGGAAAGTGGCACTCGAAGAACCACAGCTTGGGGTCGATGTCCAGTTCGGCGATCAGCTCGCCTTTGCCGAAGTCACCGCCATCCTCATAGATGCGAGTGATGCGGTCGAGCATCAGCATGTTGGGAGCCGGTAGCTGGGCGTTGCCGGGGCCGAAGAGCTCGCCGCGGGAGCAGGCCAGCAGTTCTTCGCGATCAAAGGAGTGTTGCTTGGTCACTGGGTCATTCCGAAGGTCGAAGTTATTGTGCGCGGCAGGCGACAGGCCTCCGCCAGGCGACAGTAGTCAAGTCTACTGTCCACGCAGAGGGAATGCACGCCGGGCGTCCCTTGCCGCATCAGCGTGGAAACCTCGTAGCGCTCGAGAAGGTACAGTAAATGCCTGGACGGCCGATAAATAGGCCAATGTCTTTCACTCACGCATGAGTTAAGCCAACGCCATGTGGCCATCTTTTTCCCTCAACCGCCCGCTGATGTGGGTTGGCCTTGCCGGCCTCACGCTCAGCGTCTGGCTGCCCGACCTGGTCCTGCGCGCCGTGGCCATCTCCCTGGTGGGGCTAGGCCTGGCCGACGCCTGGCGGCAAGTTTGTCGTGAGCATCAGCATGCGCGGCTGGGCCAGGAGGCGTTGGCGCTGACCGAGGATGGTGTCATTGTCACCGACGCGGCCAATCGTATCCTCGCCGTCAACCCTGCCTTTACCCGCATTACCGGCTTCAGCGTCGAGGAGGTGCGAGGTCGCAATGCCACTGCGCTGTCAGCGCCCCGCCACGACACCGCCTTCTTCGAGCGCTTTTGGCAGACCCTGCACGGCACTGGACGCTGGGAAGGGGAGATGTGGAATCGCCGCAAGCACGGCGACGAATATCCCGAATGGCTGCGCGTACGTGCCATCACCGATGCCAACGGTCGGCTCAGTCACCACGTCTACCTGTTCACTGACATCTCGATGCACAAGGCACGTGAGCGTGACTTGCGTCGGATCGGCTTTGAGGACCCCCTCACGGGCCTTCCGAACCGGCGCAGACTGCACGACTTGATGGGATCGCGGTTGCGCCACCTGCGGGCCGGCGAGAGCCTCGACATCGCACTGATCGATATCGATGGTTTCAAGGAGGTCAACGACTCCCTCGGCGTCGAGCAGGGTGATCGCCTGCTGGCGCGATTTGGCCAGCGCCTGGCCAACCAGGTCGCCGGCGGCGTCGTGGGACGTCTCGGCGGCGACGAATTCATGGTGATCCGCACGACCAATTTCGACGATCACGACAAGTGGGTCGCTAGCCTCCGAACCCACCTTGCCGAGCCCTTCGAACTGCAGGGACACTCATTGCGCCTGGGGCTTACCGTGGGTAGCTGCCGCGCCCCGGAAGATGGCCGGGAGTCCGGCACCCTTTTTCAAAGGCTGGAGTCGGCGCTCTATACCGCCAAACGCAATGGGCGTAATCACAGCCAACGCTTCCGTCCAGCCCTGGACGTGCAGGAGACCCCCCAGCTGGGTATCGTCAACGACCTGCGCCACGCCCTGGCCACTGGCTCTCAACTTGAGTTGCACTACCAGGGGCAGCACCGCCTGGGGGATGGCGGCCTGGTAGGCTGGGAGGCGCTGCTGCGCTGGCGGCACCCCCGCGACGGCATGATCTCGCCTGTCGACTTCATCCCTCTGGCCGAGCGACACGGTCTGATGGCCTCGCTGGGTAATTGGGTTATCGATGAGGCGCTTGCCTGTCAGGCGCGCTGGCGCCGATTGGGCATGCCTGAGCTGCCGATATGGATCAACGTCTCAGCGCTGCAGATGTTCCAGGGCGAGCTGGAATCAGCGCTTAGTGCAGGGCTGGCACGCCATGGGGTGCCAGCGCCGCTGCTGGGGCTGGAAATCACCGAATCCGTGTTGCTTGACGAGCGCGCCGGCGACATTGCGCCGCGCCTTGAAGCGCTACGCAAGCTGGGACACCCTGTTGCCATTGATGACTTCGGCACCGGCTACTCGTCTCTGGGCTACCTGAAGCAGCTGCCTCTGGATAAGCTCAAGCTCGACCGCACCTTTATCCGTGCCCTGCCCGGCGACCGCGCCGACGCGGCCATTGTCAACGCGGTGCTGGCGATGGCGCGGGGGCTCGACCTGGAAGTGATCGCGGAAGGAGTCGAAACCGAGGCCCAGCGTGACTTCCTGTTGGCTGCAGGCTGCGTTCTGGTACAGGGTTTCCTCTATGCGCGCCCTGAACCAGCAGACGCCATTGAAGCGCGCTGGTTGCCTGCGGGGTCAGGCGGGGGAAGTACGGCGCTCGCTGCGGCCAAAGTGAATGGCTAGCCACAGACAGAGCAGACCCCACACCAGGGCTTGAACGGGAAGCAGCCAGGACGCAAGAGTCACATCGGCCAGCTGGGCGCCGGCATAATAGGAGGCCGGACCGCTGATGGCCCCCCCCAGCACGGCAAGCCAAGGGTACTGCCACAGCCAGGCCAGCGAGTGGTGAAGCAGGGTGGCGAAAAGCGGCCACAGCAGCCATATCCACAGCGGCAATACGCCGAACATCAGCGGCTGGTCGCCGAAGTCAAAGCCGCCAATCAGGGTCAGGCCACCATCCACTACAAGTCCCATCGCTGCAAAGCCTGCCAGCCAGCGCCACTCTCCCGGCTTCGCCTGCCAGACCAGGTGAAGGGTCAAGATGACGAACGCGACCGGCGCCGCGATCCAGGAGCCACCCAGTACGCAGGCAAGCCAGCCCAGTTCGAAGGCCACCAGGTTGAGCAGCGCCCGGCGAGTGCCCGGCTGGCGCAGGACCGAAGACAGTGCCATCGGTCAGTGACTACCGGTCTGGGGGGCGGGGCGAGCACCGGGTTTGGCCAGCAGCAGGTGGCAGGTGCCGATGCTACGCTCCAGGAAGCCGCCCTCGCAGTAGCAGAGGTAGTAGCGCCACATGCGGATGAAACGCTCGTCATAGCCCAGCTTGCGAACCCGTTCGAGGTTGGCCTCGAAGCGATGGCGCCATTCGCGCAGCGTGCGCGCATAGTGGGTGCCGATTTCGTCCAAGGACAGCACGTTGAGGGACGTGCGCCGAGCCAGACCATCAAGGATGGCTCGGTGGGAGGGCAGGAAGCCGCCCGGAAAGATGTAGCGCTTAATGAAATCCATCTCGCGCTTGGCAGCCTCGAAGCGCTGATCACGGATGGTGATGGCCTGCAGCAGAGCCATACCGTCATCGGTCAGTAGTCGATCCAGGGTGACCAGATAGGTATCCAGATATTGGTGACCCACCGCTTCGATCATCTCCACGGAGATCAGCCGATCGAAGCGCCCGGAGAGCTCACGATAGTCCTGCTTGAGCAGGGTGATGCGGTCTCCCAAGCCCTCCTCCTCGATGCGCCGCGCGGTATGAGCGTACTGCTCATCGGAGATAGTGGTGGTGGTGACCCGGCAGCCGCGGGTGCGGGCCGCGTGAATGGCCAGCCCGCCCCAGCCGGTCCCGATCTCCAGCAGATGGTGCTGGGGGCGCACGTCGAGGCGGTCGAGCATCAGGTCCAGCTTAAAGGTGGACGCTTCCTCCAGGCTCGCCTCCGGATAGGGGAATACCGCACTGGAGTACATCAGGTGGTGCTCGTCCAAGAAGGTGGCGAACAGATCATTGCCGATGTCGTAGTGGGCGGCAATATTGCGCCGCGAGCCCTTGAGACTGTTGCGCTGCAGGCGGTAGACGGCGGCCATCAGCCAGCGACCCAGCCGCGCCGTACCGTTCTCCATTTCACCGTTGACGCGCTCCAGATTGGCGGCAAGGAGCCGCACCAGGGCGACCAGATCATCGACGTCCCAGTCACCGTCCATGTAGGCCTCGGCGGCCCCAACGGTTCCGCCTAGCGCAAGGCGTTTCCAGGCGCGGCTGTCGCGCACCACCAGAGTAACGTCCAGGGGGCCGCCCTGACCGAGCTGGTGGCGGCGGTGTCCCTCGATCAGAGTCACCCGGCCGCCCTCCATTCGATCCAACTGCTTCAGCAGCCGAGGCCGCAGCCAGCGGGTCAGGCGATCGGCATCCTCAACGACGGAGCCTGTAGTGCTTGCGGAGCGCAGAGTGTTCACGACTAACTCTCCTTACGGGAACTCGGGTCAGGACCGGGGTGGTCATGGATCGGCACGCGCTTGAGCCACAGGCGCAGGGCCTCGAAGTGGATGCCGGCCAGGGTCTTGAGACTCATCCAGGGCTGGCGTGCCAGGGTACCCAGCAGTACGCCGCGGGTCGCCGGACGGGCCTCCAGGGTCAGGGTGGCGTCGAAGTGTTTTGCGTCCCCCTGCCAGTTCTCCATGTGCATCATCAGCTGCGCTTCCGGCGTGTTGAAGCGCCAGCGGTAGGTCATGTCCATGGGATTGAAGGGCGAGACGTGCATCGTCTTGGCGAAGGTGGCCTCGTGACTATGTCGGGTTGGCTCTATGGCGCAGGCGTAACGAGCGCGCTCTCCCCAGGGCACATTGGTCACCTCGCCGAGCACGGCGCGCAGCCGATTCTCGGTGTCGAAAGCGTAATAGAGTGAGACCGGGTTGATGCCGAGCCCCAGGGTGCGCAGCTGAGTCAGCAGGCAAATGCGCCCGTCCGGTGCCCAGCCGAGCTGGCGCTCAATCTCCTCATGTGCCGCCTGTTTGAGTGGCCGGTCGTGAGGAGCGAGATCGTCCTTGAGATCGTTCTTGAGATCGTCCGTGAGATAGTCCCTGCGCCGGAAGCGCGCCAGGGCCGGGCGGCGGGCGCTGAAGCCCGGTACGCCGTCGAAGAGCTCGGGCAGCTCATCCAGATCCAGCCATGCCATCCACACGCGGTAGGTGAAGGCGTGTTGACGCGGCAGAAAGCGACGGTGGCGCAGGGTGCCGCGGTAGATGCGGGAGCGAGGCGCGGTGTTCATGCCACGGCGACCTCAAGGGCGTCGGGCGCCCAGCCGGGCTCCCCTGGGCGCGGTGACGTTTCGTCGCAGCCCAGGCCGCGAGCCACCCGCAGCGCGCTCCACACCCCGTCCTCGTGGAAGCCGTTGCGCCAGTAGGCGCCGCAATAATGGGTGCGGAAGTCGGGGCCGGAGATCTCTGCGTGGCGTGCCTTGGCCGCTTCTCCTGCCAGGGTGAACTGGGGGTGAGCATAGGTGAAACGACCCAGTACCTTGTTCGGATCGATAGCATCGCTGTCGTTAAGGGTGACGCAGAAGGTGTGGGGCGTCTCCAGGCGCTGAAGGATATTCATGTCATAGGTGACGGAGATACGCTCGTGTTCGCCGCGCCCATCGAGCCGATAGTTCCAGCTCGCCCAAGCACGGCGGCGGCGCGGGAGCAGCTGCGTATCGGTGTGCAACACCACCTCGTTGTCTTGGTAGGGCAGCGCGCCGAGGATGTCGCGCTCGGCGGGACTCGGATCGTCCAGCAATGCCAGGGCCTGATCGGCATGGCAGGCCAGTACCACTTCGTCGAAGCATTCCGTTCCGGCGTCGGTGCGCACTTCCACGCCATCGGCCAGGCGGCGAATACCGCGTACCGGGGTCGAGAGTCGAATGCGCTCCGCGTATGGCGCGGTCATCGCCGGGATGTAGCTTCGCGAGCCGCCTACCAGGGTGTACCACTGGGGACGGTCACTCACCGATAGCAGGCCGTGGTGGCGAAAGAAACGCACAAAGAACTGCAGCGGGAAGTCGCGCAAATCCTGAAGGCTGGCCGACCAGATGGCAGCGCCCATGGGAAGCAAGTAGTGGCGCTGGAAGGCAGCGCCGTAGCTACCGGCGTCAAGCCACTCGCCAAGCGTCATGTCAGGAGCGAGAGTGCCGCTGTCGAGGGCCAGGATCGCTTCGCGGTTGAAGCGCAGGATATCGCGCAGTAGCCGGTAGAAACTGGGACGCAGCAAATTGCGCCGCTGAGCAAACAGGCTCGACAGGGTGTGGCCGTTATATTCGAAGTCGCGGGCAGTCTCGTGAACCGAGAAGCTCATCTCGGTGGGCTGAGTGAGCACACCCAGCCTTGCCAGCAAATGACGGAAGTGGGGGTAGGTCCAGTCGTTGAAGACGATGAAGCCGGTGTCGATGGCGTAGTGGCGTCCCTCGAGCTCTACGTCGACGGTGGCGGTGTGGCCACCCAGGCGGTCGGCGGCTTCGAACAGGGTCACCTGGTGGCGATTGGATAGGTACCAGGCGGCGGCCATGCCGCCGATGCCACTGCCGATCACGGCGATGCGGCGTTCCGGCTCCGCAGGATGGCGAAGGAAGGCGGTCATGGCGCACTCTCCGAAGTGGTGCCCGGTCTTACCAGGCGCAGGCCAAGGCGGTGTCGCAGCGCCGGGGGCAGGATGCCCATGAGCTTCAACAGCAGCGTGAAGCGGCGCGGGAAATGGATATCCAGACGTCGGCGTGAGAGGCCTGCCAGGATTGCTTCAGCGGCCTGATCGACCCCGACGCGCATCGGCATCGGAAAGTCGTTGCGATCGGTGAGAGGGGTCTTTACGAAGCCGGGGTGAATCACGCTGACGCCGATCCCCTCGGCGTGAAGATCGAGGCGCAGGGATTCGAGAAAATGACTAAGCGCCGCCTTGGAAGCGCCATAGGCCTCGGCGCGGGGCAGCGGCAAATAGGCCGCGGCGCTGGACGTCGCCGCCAGAAGCGGGCGACTGCCCTCGGCCCGGGCCTGGCGAAGCAGCGGCAGGGCCGCCTCAATGCAATAGACGGCGCCAAAGAAATTGGGGGCAAACACGCGTTCTACCAGCCCGACATCGAACTCTTGAGCGTCGAGATACTCACAGGTGCCGGCGTTAAGCAGCACCAGATCGAGACCGCCAAAAACCTCCGCGATTCGGTCACCGGCACGGGCCACGGCCTCTCGGTCGCTCACGTCCAGGGGCAGCAGTAGAGCGTTGTCGCGTCCGGCGGCGAGATGCTGCAGATCGGTTTCACCACGCGCGCTAAGGGCTACTCGGTGGCCGTCTTCGAGCAGACGCTCGGCGAGAGCCTTACCGATGCCGGAGGTGGCGCCGGTGAGCCAGATGCGTTGGTTACCGTTAAGTGGCATGAGGCCTCCAGGGGACCGGCCCTCCGGCCGGGATGGTCGACCGCCGCAAGCCATCGGTCAGCCGTCAATGTGTTTCTTTACCCGACGTATGATGCCGCCCAACAGCGGCAGGCGCTCGTAGAGCAGGGCGCCAGCGTCAAAGTAATCTCGGTGACGCATGACTCTGCCGTCCGCGACGAAAGTCAGGTGCGAGCAGCCATCTACCTGGATTTCTCTGCCTCCATCGAGTCGTGGATGCGTCAGAGACATGGTCCAGATGGCGAAGGCCTGATCGTCCAACATTTGTCGCTCATGAAAAGTGAAGCGACATGCTGTCACGTTTTCGTACAGGGTCGAAAAATAACGCTCCAGGGCCTCTGAGCCCTCTACCCGGTGGAGCGGATCGATGAATATGACATCCGGAGTATAGAACCTGAAGAGCTCTTTTGTACAGCTTTTGTCTAGCTTATTAAAGAAGGCGCAGAAAGCCTCCAGCCGGTCATCTGCGGTCGCTGCCATGGGCTGCTCCTGAAACGGGCGATGCCGAAACATCAGTCGGCCTTGAGTGCCTTGAAGGCTTCCAGGGCCCGAGCTCGAGCCGCCCTGTGGTCGACGATGGGCGGGGGATAGTCGACGCCACCGAGCAGGTCCCGGGGCGGGGCATGTCGCGCCTTGGCGGGCAGGTCGGCAAGAGGCGGCAGCCACTCGGCCAGGAATATTCCTTCGGGATCGAAACGGCTCGACTGGGTGGTGGGATTGAAGATACGGAAGTAGGGCGCGGCGTCTGTGCCGGTAGAGGCTGCCCACTGCCAGCCACCGTTGTTGGCGCAGAATTCTCCGTCCACCAGATGGCGCATAAAGAAGGCCTCGCCGCGCCGCCAGTCGATCAGCAGGTGCTTGCTGAGGAACATGGCGGTGATCATGCGCAGGCGGTTGTGCATCCAGCCGGTGGCGAGCAGCTGGCGCATGGCGGCATCGACGATGGGGTAGCCGGTGCGACCTTCGCACCAGGCGGAGAAACCTTCGTCATCATCCCGCCAGGCCAGTCCCTCGGTGTGGGCCTGAAAGGGGCGGTGTCGGCAGACCTGGGGGAAGCCTACCGCCACGTGGCGGTAGAACTCACGCCACACCAGCTCGTTCACCCAGGCCACAAGCCCGGCATCGCCTTCGGCCAGGCTGCCGTCGTTCTCGGCCATCACCGCCTGGAGGCACTGGCGGTGTGAGATCATGCCCAGCGCCAGATAGGGTGAGAGTTCACTGGTGCCGCGAATCGCTGGGAAGTCGCGCTGGCGCCCATAGTGGCGCCCGCGAAAGCGCAGGAAGCGCTCCAGGCGGTCGGCGGCCGGCCCTTCTCCGGCCGGCCACTGGCGGCCATCGATAGGGGTGTCTTCGAGAGGGGGTAATTCGGGCAGCGGGTCGCTGACGATGCCGATAGAAGCCTGGGGAGCGGGGGTGTCGCTCAGCGCCAGGCGTTCCGCCGTCAGCTGGCGATGCCAGCTTTTCGAGAAAGGGGTAAAGACACCGTAGTAGTCGCCCTTGCCGGTGAGCAGCTCCCCCGGGGCAAAGGCCACGGCGTCATGGTGCCCGTTGGCTTCGAGCCCTGCCTCCTGACAGGCGGCGACCACGGCCGCGTCCCGGCGCTGCTCATCCAGCGGATACTCGTGATTGAAGTGCAGGGCGCTGGCGCCAACCTCGCGGGCGATGGCCAGCAGCGCGGCGGGAGCCTCGCGAAAATCGTCGATGTCGCGGTGCAGCAGCGGAATGTTGAGCCCCGCCAGAGACTCCTCGAGGGCGGCTACGCCGCGGGCGCGGAAGTCGAGCTGATTGGCGCCATGTCCATGGCGCTGCCAGTGGGGCAGGCTTCGCAGGGTGACGGCCACAACCGATCCCCGGGCGGTGGCGGCGGCCAATGCGCGATTATCTGCGACGCGCAGATCGCTGCGAAACCACATCAGGGTGATAGGCATGGTGTGCTCACTTCATCAGAGGTAGCCGGGTCAGGGGCAGCAGGACGGACAGCTCCGCCATCGCCTGGTCCAGGTCGTCACCCAGCACCGCCACCCGGCTCTCTTCCAGGTCGGCTTCGCGGATTCGAGCCACTGGGCCACACAGCGCCAGCGGCACTTCCAGCTGCTCCGCCAGGCGCGGCAGCTGGCGCCGTACCAAATCGCTGCGGCCGGCGTGGCTGCCGGCCATTAACACGCCGCTAGCGCCCAGTGCTTCCACCGCCAGAGGTATCTCGCCAAACGGCAACGCCGTGTCGAGCAGCTCCACCCGGTAGCCATAGTCACTTGCGGCCAGGGCCGCCAGCAGCCGCCACAGGGTTCCCGGATCGTCAGGCATCGGCACCATCAGCAACACCGGACCCTGAGCGCGGGCGTTGGCGTGGAGCAGGCGGGTGCCGATGCGAGTGCGCAGGAAAGCCTCGAGACTGAGTCGCTGGAGGGTATCACCAAGCCTATCGCCCCAGTGCTCTTCGAGCTCCCGCACCGCGGGAGCCCACAGTTCGGCGATGCAAACCGGCACAGGATAGAGCGAGAAAGACTGGGCGTAGAGGGTCTCCAGACGCGCCAGGTCCATGGCTTCGGTGGCAGTGACCAACTGGGCGTGCTGGCCCGGCCAGTCGCTGGCGTCTGCCATCGGCGCTTCGCTGACCTCGGGGCGGTCCAGCAGCTCGCGCACTTGGCTCACTGGCACCCCGCGATTGAGCCACTGAAGGATCTGCTCGACGCGCTCAATGTCTTCTTGGGCGTAGAGGCGGTGTCCCTTGGGGGTGCGCTGGGGCTTGATCAGCCCGTAGCGCCGCTCCCAGGCTCGCAGGGTCACCGAGTTCACGCCGGTAAGGCGGGAAACCTCCCGGATCGGGTAGAGCGGCGTATCGCCGGCGTGCTGTGAGGGGTCGCTCATGGCTGGCAGGACCTCTCGGCCCCGGCGGCGATGAGTGTCTGGGCATAAGACATGACGGACTCCTGTCACGGTCGATTCAGATGGACTTGGCGACCAGTGCCTCGCCGAGATGGTGGCCCGAGAGCCAAGCGTCCTCGACCCGTGGGCCTCGCCAGCCGTCGCCGCACAGGGCCAGGCCGCTAGCCGAGAGGCGATAATCGAGGTTGACGGCCTCGCCGCCGGCAAAGACATCGGGTTGAGCGTAGCGCCAGCGGTGAGCGCCCAGCGCGCTGGGCTCCGGGAGGGAGATGCCGGCGGGCAGCGCCTGCTGAAAGGCATCAAGCAGAGCTTCCACCACTGTCTCCTCGCTGTCCTCCAGTCGCGCCTCGCTCCATGACAAGTTGGCCAGCAGGCTCAGGCTCTCACCTTGATCCTGGCGGCCGGGCTTGAGCTGGTTGCGGACCACGAAACGCAGCCGCGGATCGTTAATGCGTACCGCCTGCCAGTCACTATCGACGTCGGGCAGTGCGGGCAGCGGTGCATCGAACAGCGCCCAGGCGGCCCAGCAGGGGCGCTGGATGACCGTTTCGCAGGCGGCAGCTAGGCTCTCATCATGGGAACCCAACAGGGCATGGGCCTGAGAGGAAGGTATGGCGAGCACCACTCGAGCGAAGGGGCCGTGGCGATTGCCGTGCTCGTCCACCAGCTGCCATTGTCCGGCACAACCCTCAAGGTGTTCGATGCGGGTCTCGGTCTCGACCGTCAGCCCTTCGGCCAGGTGGCGGGTTACGGCGCTCATGCTCGGGGTGCCGCACAGTCGCTCCAGATCATCCTCGTGGCGCTGCCAGCTGCCCGTCTCTGCCGACCACAGCGACACAGGCCAGGGGGCGATGGCGCCAGCCTTGTGCCAGCTATCCACAGCATGACGAAAGGTCGTATCGCGGACACTGAAGAACTGGGCGCCCAGGTCGAGCACGGCATCGGGCAGGCGGCGGCTGGACATCCTGCCGCCGACACCGCGAGCTTTGTCGAACAGCGTAACCGGCAGGCCGCCGGTGTCCAGCGCCCGAGCGCAGGCTAGCCCGGCAATGCCTGCACCGATAATAGCGGTACGGCGGGTGGAATCTGAGCACATGGCAGCGTCATCCTCGTTAGTTTTCGGCTAGACTAGCAGAAGTGTACAACAGCTGTATAACTCATGGCAGATGCTAGTCATTTCAAATATACCCAGTAAAGAAATCAGGAGGTCTCGATGCGAGTGCTGATCACCGGCGGCAGCGGATTTGTGGGGCAGCGGCTTTGCCAGCACCTGGCCGAGGCGGGGCATCGGCTGCTGGTGGTGTCACGGGACCCGGAAGCAGTGAGGTCACGGCTTCCCGAGGGCACGGATATCCGACGCTCGGTGCTGGACTTCGTGGATACGCCACCGGAAGCCATCGTCAATCTCGCCGGCGAATCCATCGCCGCCAAGCGTTGGAGCGATGACCAGAAAAAGCAGCTGATCGACTCGCGGGTCACTATCACGCGTGATCTTGTCATCCTCTGCGAACAACTCAAGGCCAGCGGCAACCGGCCCCCTCAGGTGATGGTGTCTGCCTCGGCGATGGGCTACTACGGCGACCAGGGGGATCGCGAGGTCAGCGAACAGACCCCGCCCCACGACGAGTTTGCCCACCGACTCTGCAAGCGCTGGGAAGACACCGCCCGGGAGGCGGAGGCATTCGGCACCCGGGTGGTGCTACTGCGCATCGGCCTGGTCCTCGACGCCGGTGGTGGCAGCCTGCAGAAGATGCTGCCGCCCTTCAAGCTGGGTCTTGGTGGGCGCTTCGGTGACGGCAAGCAGTTCATGCCCTGGGTCCACCGCGAGGACCTGGTGCGGGCTATCCTGTTTCTGCTCGATAATCCCGAGCTTGAAGGCCCCTTCAACGGCAGCGCCCCGCGCCCGGTGACCAACGCCGAGTTCAGCCGCACCCTGGCCAAGGCGCTCAAGCGCCCGGCAATCTTTCCGGTGCCGGCTTTCGTACTGGAGACTGCCTTCGGCGAAATGTCACGGCTGCTGCTCACCGGTGCCGACATGCGCCCGAAGCGTCTCCAGGAAGCGGGCTTCCAGTTCCAGTTCGAGACCCTGGAAGCCGCCCTGGCGGATATCGTTAAATGAGGCTCCCCGCCTGACATCAAGCATCACGGGGGCAGGCGCTATTTGCCCCCGAACCAGCCCGGATTACCGTGACTCCTCTCCTACCGTAACGATCACCCTCACCGCGTCAAGGCGCAGGCGAGTGCCTTCGATGGCCTCGTCCAGCGCCTGACGCTCGTCGCGCAGCGCTTTGATCTCGTCGTCGCGAACCGCCGGGTTGTGGCGTGCCAGGGCGATGAGGCGCGCAAGCTCGCCGTCCAATTCTTCACGCATGCGCGTCTGGGCCGCTTCTGTGATGGAGGGCAGCTCGCGCTCCGCTTCGACCTCACCGCGGTCGAGCAGGTCACGGAGCACCTCGAGGCGGCTGCGTATCAAGTCCCGGGCAATGGCCTTCTTGACCTTCTGAAGGTTCTTCGAAAGCCCCGTGAAAGAGATCCTGTCGGTCAAGTTGGCGCCGGACTCATCGAGCAGCACGCGCACCGCGGTGGGCGGCAGAAAGCGGTTGAGATGCAGCTTTCTCGGCGCGGGGCAGTGGGTGCGAAACACCAGTTCCACCATGATCCGCCCGGCGGGCAGCGTCGGGTGCTTGAGCAGCGCAAGGGCGGTATTGCCCATGGTGCCGTCGAGGATGCGTCCCATCATCTCGCGCAGCAGCGGGTGCTCCCAGGAGAGCCGCTGGACATCGTCACGCGATAGGGCGCGCAGTCGCGAGAAGGTCGCCGAGAATCCCTCTTCGCCCTTGGCCAGGCCGGGCAACCCATCGAGCATCTGGGGGCTGGGATGCAGGTGCTGGATGCCGCCGCCCAACTCCTGGCTGTCGACCCCGAAGATGTCCAGTGCCAGATCCAGATAGCGGGGCAGGGTGCGGTCCTCATCCAACTCACGGATTGCCGTGGCCACCGCCTCGGCGCGATCACCGCGGCAGGCGTTGAGCTCCAGCAGCCGGTTGCGACCGGCGTCGCGGTCGGCCAGGCGGCTTTCGAAAAGCGTACGGGTCTCCTCGATCACGTCTGCCATGGCGTCGTTGTCGAGCAGCGCCTCGGCCAGGGTGTCGCCGAAAGCGGCGAAGAGCTCACTACCGATACCGTGGGGGGCGCTGAAGGCGTCCATGCCGTCACGGTACCAGCGCAGCAGCTTCTCGCCGGGGCTGCCCTCGAATACGGGTACGTGAAGCTCGATGGCGTGGCGCTGACCAATGCGGTCCAGGCGACCGATGCGCTGTTCCAGCTGATCGGGGTGAAGGGGCAGGTCGAACATCACCAGGTGGCGGCAGAATTGGAAGTTGCGCCCCTCGGAGCCGATCTCCGAGCAGACCAGCACCTGGCAGCCCTCCTCCTCGTCGGCGAAGGCGGCGGCGGCGCGGTCGCGCTCCACCAGCGAAAGCCCCTCGTGGAACACCGGAGCGTGGTAGCCGCCCAGCACGCGCAGCGCCTCTGCCAGGCCCTTGGCGGTTTCGCGATCGTGGGCGATCACCAGCACCTTGTCGTTGGCCAAGCCCGTGTCGCTGTCGTCCGCCAGACGCTCAAGCAGCCAGTTGACGCGGGGATCGATTTGCCACCAGGGCTCTTCGTTGAGCGGGTCGTCGATCAGTGCCCGATACATGGCGTCCAGGTAAATCAGTACCTCGGGATGGTCGAGGCCGGTCTCGATCAGCAGCTCGTCCAGATAGTCCTCGTCGCGCTCCAGCCGGCGCAGCACTCGTCGGTAGGCCGAGGGCAGGGGCAGTTCGGTGACGTGCAGGTGACGCTCGGGGAAGCCGCCCACGTGGCGGCGGCTGTTGCGAAACATCACCCGCCCGGTGCCGTGGCGGTCCAGGAGCTGGTCGCGCAACTGATTTAAGGCGGCACCATGCTGCGCCTCACTGGCTTCGAGGTTGGCCAGCGTATCGAGCAGCGCCAGGCTGTCGGGCTCATCGATCACCGCGGCCACCCGGGCGCGATCCTCCGGCGTGCCGGGCAGGCGCTCCAGGGCATCGATCGCTTCGGCCACCTCCACATAGTGGGACTCCTCCTCGCGGAAGCGCGCCAGGCTGTGGTAGCGGTCCGGGTCAAGCAGGCGCAGCCGGGCGAAGTGGCTGGCGAGACCCATCTGTTCCGGGGTGGCGGTCAGCAGGAGCACGCCCTCGCTCTCGCCGGCCAGGCGCGCCACGCAGGCGTAGCCGGGGCCTACCTGCTCCTCGCTCCAATCCAGGTGGTGGGCCTCGTCGACGATCAGCAGGTCCCAGACGCATGCCAGGGCCTGGGCCTGACGATGGGGGTTGGCGAATAGCCAATCCTGGCTGGCGAGGATGATCTGGCCCGCCTCGAAGGGGTTGGCATCGCCGTGGGCCTGGCTCTGCTGCTCATCGAGCAGGGTCACCTCCAGGGCGAAGCGGCGCAGCAGTTCCACCAGCCACTGGTGGCAGAGGCTCGCCGGCACCAGGATCAGCGCCCGCTCGGCGCGGCCGGTGAGCAGCAGGCGATGCAAAATCAGGCCCGCCTCGATGGTCTTGCCCAGCCCTACTTCATCGGCCAGCAGCACCCGCGGGGCGTGTCTGCGGGAGACCTCGTCGGCAATGTAGAGCTGGTGGGGAATCAGGTCGATGCGCGGCCCGGCCAGTCCCAGCGCCGGGTTCTGCTCGATGCGGTGGTGGTGGTGCAGGGTGCGAAAGCGCAGGTCGAACCAGTCGTTACGGTCAACCTGGCCGGTCAGCAGACGGTCGCGTGCCTGGTCGAACTGGGTCGTGTCGGCCAGCCGGGCCTCGGGCAGCTCGTGCAGCTCGCCCTCTGCGTCTTCGCCGATGTAGACGATCAGCCCGTTCAGCTCCTTGGTGTCGTCCACGGTGAGTGTCCAGCCCTCGGCATCGCGGATGCGGTCGCCGCTGCCGAACACTACCCGGGTCAACGGGGCCTGGCGGCTGCTGTAGGTGCGGGTTTCCTGGCTGGCGCCAAACAGGACGGTAACGCTGCGGGCATCACAGCTCAGGATGGTGCCCAGGCCGAGTTCGGCCTCGCCGTCACTGATCCAGCGCTGGCCGGGTGAGAAGTCGCTCATGATGCCTCGGAGGATGCTGAAAGGGATGCGCTCATGGCCGCCGGGACGCGGCGGCGGAACAGGGCGAGGTATCTTACAGCAAAGGCCGGCGCGGCTTAAGGGGCAGCGTGATGGCGGTCGAGCCAGGCGCCAAGCTGGGCCCGGGAGAGCTCACCCACGTGACGCTCCACGGCACGCCCGGAGGTGTCGAACAGCAGGGTGGTAGGAAGCCCCGGAGCCTCCAGCAGCACCATCAGTTCCTGGCGGGGATCGAGCAGCGGATAGCGGAAGGCCAGCCCCTGGTCGTCCAGGTAGCGAAGCACCTGCAGCAGCTCCTCGCCCTGGTTGGCTACTACCACGCTGACCCCTTCCCGGGCGTCGGCCTCAGCCAGCAGCGGCAACTCGCGCAGGCAGGGTGGACACCAGGTGGCCCACAGATTGAGCACCACCGTCTCCCCCTGCAGCTCGCGCAGGTTGATGGCCTCGCCATCGAGTGTCTCTAGGGTCAGGTCGGGTAGCTCGCCCACCGGCATGCCGCCGCCCAGCGGCACCAGAGTGACCAGTACCAGCCAGAGGCTGGCGGTGCCTACGGTCAGCGCCATGGCGCCGATCAGCCGAAGCAGATGCTGGCGCAGTGTCCAGCCGGTCCACAGCAGTGCGGCCAGCAGCCCCCACAGGCCGTGAAAGCCCGGCTGCCAAAGCTTGAGGATGTCCAGCGGAGCCGCGGCGTAGGCGTCCAGGTGCAGCAGCACGTGTCCGGTGCGTGCGCCGACCAGCCAGGACAGCACCAGGCCGTTGAACCAGCGGGCGTGCTCGCCGCGTGGCAGCCCCAGCAGCCAGGCGCTCAGGGCGAGCAGCAGCAAGGCGGCGCCCAGCGCGTACAGACGCGGTACCGAAATCAGTACGGGACCGAGGGCGATGGCATCCATGGGGCGGGCTCCTGAGCGATGACGCAGAGTCGGGAAGATGCAGGGTCGGCGACCGGCGCGCTAGCGGGTACAATTGGACATCAGCGCAGGCAAGATGCTGCCTGCGCTGATGTCTTATTCTTGCCAAGCCTACTGTTGGCCGGCATGGCTGTCATCCGTTACCCACCCTCGTCACGGGAGCCTTCATGGCCAAGCCAGCTTTCGACACCCTGCGCGCCCTGGCCATCGCCAGCCAGGCATTGGGCTTCATCCTGATCCTCACCCTGGAGACGATGATGGGTGACGCTGCCCGCTTCTGGCAGGGCTGGACCCTGGCGGCCATGGTCACCAGCGCGCTGTGTATTGCGCTGGTGCGTCTCTACCGCCGCAACAGGGCGCGCAAGTCCCTGGCGCGACGTCTGGCCGATGATGACGGCGACGCCTGAGGCCTCTTGCTGCGCGTGGAGGCCGAGTCTGATCCGGTTGATCCCGCTCGGCTGCCTCATCACGTTATTGCGCTTTCTCCCTGTTCTCCCTGGGAGCTGGCGTGGAACTGTCTGGACCGCTGGGAAGCGATAGAGGAAAGCATGCGATGAACACCCCCGAGACCCGTGACGACAAGGAGGCGAGCCAGGAACAGGAGCTGCGACAGGCCCGGCGCGAGCGCCTCAAGATCACCGTCGGCCTGCTGCTCGGTCCCCTGGCGGCAGCGCTGCTGCTGTGGGTCGAGGCACCGGCGAGCATCCCCCCGGCGGCCTGGCAGGTGGTGGCGCTGACCGCCTGGATGGCGGTGTGGTGGGTGCTGGAACCGGTACCGATTGCGGCGACCGCGCTGTTGCCTGTGGCGCTTCTGCCCTTGCTCGGCGTGGGGACGATCCAGTCGGTGGCCGTGCCCTACGCCAATCCGCTGATCTTCCTGTTCCTTGGCGGCTTCATGCTGGCCGAAGCGATACAGCGCTGGGGGCTGCACCGGCGTATCGCCATGCTGGTGCTGCGCATCTCGGGCAGCCGGCCGGATCGTCTGGTGGCCGGCTTCATGCTCGCCACGGCGGCGCTGAGCATGTGGGTCAGTAATACCGCTACCGCGGCGTTGATGGTGCCCATCGGCCTCTCGGTGCTGGCCATGCTGGAACGCCAGGGCGGCGCGGGGGCGACCCACAACATGGCGCTCACCCTGCTGCTGGGCATCGCCCTGGCGGCCAACATTGGCGGCATGGGCACGTTGATCGGCACGCCGCCCAACGCCTTGCTGGCCGGCTTCATGGGCGACAGCTACGGGATCGAGATCGGGTTCGCCCAGTGGATGGCAGTGGCCGTGCCCCCCTCGCTTCTGCTGCTGGTACTGGCCTGGTGGCTGTTGACCCGCCTGGTTTACCCGGTGGAGCGTAGCGAGATGCCCGGTGTGTCAGAGATGCTGGCCGACCAGGCCAGCGATCTAGGGCGCATGACACGACCCGAACAGCGTGTTGCCGCGATCTTTGCCCTGGTAGCCCTGGCCTGGGTCACTCGCCCGCTGCTGGAGCGGGCCCTGGGCGTGGAACTCAGCGATGCCGGTATCGCCATCATCGGTGCGCTGCTGCTGTTCGTGGTGCCGGCACGCTGGCGCCAGCGTCAGTTCCTGATGGACTGGGACAGCGCCAAGCACCTGCCCTGGGGCGTGCTGATCATGGTCGGTGGGGGGCTGAGTCTCGGGACTGCCATCGAGGAGAGCGGCCTGGCCGCGGTGGTGGCCGAGGGTCTCGGTGCCTTCGGCAGTTGGCCTACCTGGACCATGGTGGCCATGGTCTCGTTGGCGGTCATGCTGATGAGCCACGTCACCAGCAACACCGCTACCGCGGCGGCGATCCTGCCGCTGACCGCCTCGCTGACCGTCAGTCTGGGAGCCAGCCCGCTGCTGCTGTCGGTGCCGGTGGCCATGGCGGCGAGCTGCGCCTTCATGCTACCGGTCGCCACCCCGCCCAATGCCGTGGTGTTTGCCAGCGGCAAGCTCAGCGTCGCCGAAATGGTTCGCGCCGGGGCCTTGATCAGCGTCGCGGCCCTGATGGTCATCACCCTGGTGGTGTTCGCCCTGGCGATGCCGATCCTGGGTTTCGGCTGGGGGGCTTGATCCAGGACATTGCCGATCGGCCGCGAGCGTCTAGGCTGGAAGCAAGGGAGCCTTGTATCCCGCTTTCACGCCTTACAAGAAGGATAGACATCCCATGTTCAAGACCATACTGGTTCCGGTTGACGGCTCTAGCCATGCCGAGAAAGCACTTAGCGTTGCCGCTCAGCTGGCCCGAGCGTCTTCCGCGACCCTCCATCTGATGACCGTCGCCGAGTTTCCCCCCGATAACATTGGCCTGTTCACCGGCGGCACTCCTGAGCCCTTCTCCGAGGTCGAGCGCGAGAAGCTTGCCGAAGGTATGAAGCAGGAGGCCCACAAAGTCATCGATAAGGCACTCGCCGCGGTCGATCTCAACGGCATCGAGGTCAAGGAAGTCATGCGGCAGGGGCGTCCGGCCGATCTGATCAACAAGGAGGCCGAGAAGCTGGGCGCCGATGTCATCGTCATGGGCAGCCGTGGGATCAGTGACATGCGCGGCATGGTCTTCGGCAGCGTCTCCCACAAGATCAGCCACATCGCCGACTGCACCGTTATCACCGTAACCTGATCAAATCCCGCCCCCTCCAACGAGATGCCGTGCCGGGCGAGCTTTTTACTGCTCAACGTCCGGCACGGCGCCAACGCGCTGTGGGTGCCTTCAGGGGTGGCGAAAGCAGCGTCAGGCAGCCATTGGACGCTAGCTAAGTGGCCAAGGTGTTCAGAACCGTGGAGATTAAGCCCCCGCTCTTTTCCTGATACGTATCAGCATGGAAAGAAAAGTGCGTCCACTGGCACTGGCCGTCCGAACAGGTAGCCCTGGAAGGTACGGCAGCCATGCGCCAACAGCCACGACCGCTGCTCCTCGGTTTCGACCCCTTCGGCGATCACCGCAAGATGCAGGCTCTCGGTGAGAACGATGGTGCTGGCGACGATGGCCGCGCTCGCCTCGTCTTCCAGCAGGTCGTGCACGAAGGACTGGTCGATCTTGAGCTGGTCCAGAGGTAGGCGTTTGAGATAGGAGAGCGACGAGTAGCCGGTGCCGAAGTCGTCAAGGGAGAAGGTCACCCCGTATTCTTTGAGACGTATCATGCTCTCGCGGACATCATCGGGATCCTTGACGAAAAGACTTTCGGTCACCTCGAGCTTGAGCCGCGCAGGGTCAGCGCCGGTGCGGTCCAGGGTGGCCAATACACGTTCGACAAACTGCTCTTCGCGGAACTGCTGGGGGCTGACGTTTACCGAGACCGTGAGATCGGCCCTGGCAGGATCCCCTGCCCAGGCCACCAGTTGACGACAGGCGGTCTCCAGCACCCAGTTGCCGATGGGCACGATTAGCCGGTTTTCCTCAGCCAGGGGAATGAACTCCCCGGGAGAGATCATGCCGCGCTGCGGGTGCTGCCAGCGCAGCAATGCCTCGACGCCGATCATGCGTCTCTCAACGTCCACCTGTGGCTGGTAATGGATCAGGAACTCGTTGTTGGCCAATGCCTGGCGCAGGTCGCCCTCAAGCCGGGCACGCGCATGAAGCTGGGCCTGCATGGCAGGATCGAAGAAGCACTGGCTATTGCGCCCGCTCTGCTTGGCCTGAAAGAGCGCCATATCCGCCTGCTGGAGGATCTCGTCAAGGGTCGTGCCGTGATCACGATAAATCGTGACGCCGATGCTGCCGGTTGTCGTCACCGAATTCCCGGCCAGGATGAACGGTGAACGGAGCGCCTCGAGCAGTTTATTGGCGATGCGTTCCGTCACAACCCCCACTCGCAGCTGGTCACTACCCAAGTCGTGCAACAGCACGGCGAATTCATCACCCCCCGGTCGTGCCAGGGTATCGTGCACACGCAACACCTCGCACAGACGTTTTCCGATCTGTTGCAGCAACTGGTCGCCGGCATGGTGCCCAAGGGTGTCGTTGATCTGCTGAAAGTTGTCCAGATCGATGTAAAGAAGCGCGCCAAACTGACCGCTGCGATAGCTATCTTTGAGCGCACCCTCGAGACGGTCCAGCATCAACCGGCGATTGGGCAGCCCGGTCAGGGGGTCGTAGAAGGCGAGCTGATGGATCTCCGCCTCGGCGGCCTTACGCTCGGTAAGGTCGTTGAACGTGGCCACAAAGTGGGTCAGATCTCCAGCCTCGTTGTGCACCGCGCTGATAGTGAGCCACTCGGGGTACACCTCGCCGTTCTTGCGCCGGTTCCAGATCTCACCCTGCCAGCTGCCCTTCTCGTGCACACACGCCCAAAGATGCTGATAGAAGGCTTCGTCTTGTCGGCCGGAACTGAGCAGGTTCGGATTACGGCCAAGCACCTCCTCTTCGGTGTAGCCGGTGATGCGGGTAAAGGCACTGTTGACCTTGAGGATATTGGCCTTAGCGTCGGTGATGGTCATGCCCAGATGGGTCTCGAAGGCCATTGCGGCGATGCGCAGCTGGGCGGCGGCGGCGCGGGACTGCGTCACATCACGCACCACGGCCAGCACCCCGCTGAACCCCTCATTCTCCTCGGATAGAGGGCTCAAGATGACATGGAAGTCGCGAGGCACACCGTCCAGGATAAGGCGATACTCGGTCTCCACCGGCTCGCCAGTGGTCTGAAGATCGGCCAGGGCCCGGTTGATTTGCTGCACCACGACGTCGGGCAAGACGTCGCTATAGTGTCGCTGCAGCAGGTCTCCGGTATCCGTAAGCAACTGATCCGGATCAACGGCATGAACATAGACAAAGCGTCCCCGGCCATCGAACACGAAGATCATATCCTGCATCGAATTGATCAGGGCCTTCAGCCGCGCCTCTCGATCCTGCACTTTGCGTCGAGACTGGTCGAGCTCCACAAAATGCCGGCGAAGCACATCCTCTAGACGCAGTCGGTTGAGGTAGTGGCGCAGCAGCCACCATCCCAGCGCCGCCACTACCAGATAGATACCGACCAGCAGCCAGAGCCGCTGCCACCAGCCCGCCAGTAACACCTCGAGTTGCTCACCAACTACCACCAGGAATGGCAACCCTTCCACCCGTCGCATGGTGTAGAGGCGCTCGCTGCCATCCAGCGGCGAGGTCGTGCGCAGGGTCGTCGTTGCTTCGCCGCTGGCAAGGAAGGCACGCGTCAAGGGCTCGGTGATCGGCGTGCCGAGTATATCCATGGCGTCTCCCTCACCAAAGATCGGCCGGCGGGTGATCAGACGCATTTCGGTATCGACGATGGCGATGCTCTCACCCCGGGTCATGTTCAATCGCTCAAGGACCTCACCGAAGATGACGGGGTTGAGCTGCAGCACGGCCAGGGCTCGAAGGTCACCCTCCGGGCCGGTGAGGCGCCGGGCATGCACCACATGAAAGTTCTGGCTCAGGGCCGACCAATAGAGAGGAGTGACCAGTTCATCGCGCTCGATGCTAGCCTGCAAGGCCCGGAAATAGGGCAGGCCACTGACGTCGAAACCAGGCGGCCAGTAGGCCGCAGAAGAGGCAATAACATGCCCCTGGGCATTGACTAGGGTTAGCTCGTCAATGAAGGCGAGCCGGTCACGCTGACCGGCCAACAGGGCTTCGACGTCTGCCGGGGCGAGTGACGAATCCTTCACGACCCGCGCCAGAGGAGCGTCATACAGCTGTGAAAGACCTCCCAGCGCGTGATCGCTCACGGCGAAGGTCGTGGCCACCCACTCGGCCACCAGATCGGCCCGAGCACGAGTAAGCTCGCGGCCTACTTCAAGGTCACCCCGATGCTGGTCCAGAAGGATGCTGGTGAAAAACAGCAGCAGGGCCAACAAGGCGACCAGGTAGAGAGCGATGGCACGTCGACGTAAGCGCCAGTGGTCGCGTTCGAACCATTCCTCGTTGGTGTGAGACAGTACGTCATCCATATCCCAGAACATCCTTGCGTCAGCCCAGCAAGCTCAGCTTATCGGCTTCGTAACAGACATGCGCTCCAACGAGGCGTTTTGCCTACTCGACGTTTGTCGCTTCGGCTTCCACTTGGTTGCGGCCCCCTTCCTTGGCCCGATACATGGCCTGATCGGCCCGGGCAACCAGCGTCTTGCGACTGTCCCCGGGGCGCCAGGTGGCCACGCCGATGCTGATGGTCACTCCGCCGAGATTGCCCAGGTCCAGTTCTTCAGCGCTCTGCCTGAGGCGCTCGGCGAGATGCATGCCGCCGACCAGGTCGCAATCGCTGGCCAGCACGATGAATTCCTCGCCGCCCCAGCGGCCCAGGTTGTCGGTGGGGCGCAGCCTGTTCTGCAGGACACGGCATAGCGTTATCAGCACCTCGTCGCCGGCCTCATGGCCGTATGCATCGTTGAAATGCTTGAAGTGATCGATATCGAATAGCAAAACCGCAAAGGGCCTGTCATGGCGCTCCGCGGCATTGAGCGCCGCGTCGATTGCTTGCTCCATCCGGTAGCGGTTCCAGATGCCGGTCAGGCCGTCGTTGTAGGCAAGGCTCTTGAGCTTTTCATTGAGCTTGTTGATTTCGTGGCTGGAGGTCAGCACGGCCAGGTTCTTGGCGAGGTCCCCGGCGGCACGGCACTCGATGGCGCGCCAGGCGAGGCTGCGCCCCCTGACCTCTTCCTGCCACTGGGCAAAGGAACGGCGGGGCGTCAGGACCAGCTGCCCGTCGCGGATCATGGGGGTATCCTCGGGCTTGCCGGCCCAGCGCTTGCTGTGGCGTTGCTCGGGGCGAAAGAACATCAGCCAGTGGGCCGACTCGGCGGGCAGGGCCACGGCAAGCAGCCCGCAGAGATCGCCCTCCTGCCAAGGCGCCAGGGGTGTCTCTCCCAGGGCCTGGGTATGCCAGGGCGCATCGCGGCGCTGGTGTCGGCCGAGCCAGTTGGCCATGGCGATCAGATTCTCCTCGGCCGGCAGGGCTCCCGTGCCAATGCTTTGCTTCCCGTTAACCAGGGCGATGCCACTGGCATCCAGGAGCTCGAGCCATCGTCCGCCCTGGTGCTGGATCAGATCATCCGGTCCGAAAAGGTGTTTTTTTTCATAGGAGAAAGTCTCGTTGCTCTGATGGATGGCGTGAAGGAGGCCGGTGTCTGCTCGCGCCAGCAGTAGCATCATTCGCGGCATGGTGACCTGAACCAGGGCACACAGCGCATCACGCAGGTCGGCTTCGATTGGCCTGGGTGCCAGACCGTGACAGGCTAGCAGCCCCCAGAGTTTCCCCTCTTCGTGCATGGCCACCGATAGCGAGGCACCGACGCCCATGTTGGTGAGGTACTCCTGGTGAATCGGCGCCACGGCGCGCAGCACCCCTCGCGACATGTCCAGTGGCAATGCCTCGTCAGGGCCACAGGGTGGCACCAGGGGAACCGGAGACGCCAGGGCATCGGGGATACTGCGCACCCTGTTCATGTCATAGAGGCGTCGTACTTGGGAGGGGATATCACTGGCTGGAAAGTAGTGATCGAGGAAGCTCTCCGCCGCGGGCAGACGGGTCTCGGCGATCACCCGACCGTTCCAGTTCTCGTCGAACCGATAGACCATCACCCGCTCGTGGCCGGTCAACTCTTGTACCCGTCGCGTCAGAGTATCGAAAAGGGTATCGATGTCGTCTATCTTCCCCACTTCGACCAGCCAGTCGTTCACCTTGTCCAACAGGCGATGTCCTTCCGGGTACATCTCGAATTCCATTTCCACGACGAACGCGTCGCCACTGGGATAAGCCACTACATGGTAACGGTGGCGTTTGCCCTGCACATCGACCTGAGCGGTGGCGGTAAGAACGGAAGCCGAGCTGTCCTGCTTCACCAGTTCAGTGTCGAGGAGATCCATCAACTCGTCGCCCAGTACCGTCCTGGGCTCGCCGGCCAGGACATCCGCCACGCTGATGCCCAGAAAATCCTCGATATTGGCACTGACCTGGCGAATGCGTCCCAGGTCGGCATCCAGGCTCACCAGGCACCCCATTGGCTGGATGGCCCCGGGGATATGCACTGGTTCACGAGCACAGGCCTCGAGGGCGGCGGCGATCTCGGCATCACTGTAATGGGTGTTGGGCATGCGCGAACTCCAGGCGGTGGGTTCAGGGATTGGCCATGGGCAGACGCCAGAGTCGTGTCAGTCGATGGTCGACACATCAAGTACCCGAGGCATATCGAGATGCTGTAGGAAGTCGCCAAATGCCTGGCGGGCTGCGCGGATAGCCAACTCGGCCTCTTCCATCGGGCAATGGGTGACGGCAAAGTCACAAAAAACCGACCAGACCCGCTCGCCATCGGCGCTGTCGAAGAAGGATAGCGGAATGCCGTCGCCCAGCGAGGCACGGATCCTCTTGGCGATGATCCTGGCGCCGAGGCGCGAGCCTTCCAGGACATACAGCAGACCCACCAGTTCGGCGAGCGTTGCCGGTGGCTCTGGCCTCCATCCCGGCGCAGCGGGTGACGACAAGCCAAGACGCGCAAGGTCTGACTCGAGCGCCCCCATCCTGGAAGCGAAAGGATACGCCATTGCCAAATGGTGGAGAGTCTTCGCGGCGAGCTCTTCCAGTCTCTGCTGCGCCGGATGCAGGGCGCGCAACGTCTCGGCATAGTCGTCGAGGTCGAGCCCTGGCCGAACCAGGCGTACCAGCATTGGGTGGTCGTCCAGGCCATGGTGGTCGGCGCGGGTATGGCGTCGTAGGCTATCGAGGAGTGGCGGACGGGGTTTGATCACGCAGTGAGCTGCCTCCAAGATTGTCGGGCCTCGCTGGCCAGCGGGGCATTCTCAGCATGGCGCGTCGCATCGGCCATGGGAAGAGGCCGTCAGTAAGGCAGAGTATCCTCGTCCATCCGTGATGGGGTGGAATGCGCTTCTGCGGCCGCTCGGGAAGGCATCGTTAATGCTACCCTCACATATCGGATTGCCAGCGGTTGAACAACGTCAGGGCATTATCGGCCGCGACGGGTCGGCTGAAGAGGAAGCCTTGGATCACATTGCACCCCAATTCCTGCAGCACGGCGCGCTGTGCCTCAGTCTCGACCCCTTCGGCGACAACCTGCAACCCCAGGCCATGAATGATTCGGATGATTCCGTTGACCAGCTCCATGGCGCGTGAATCGTCGGGCAGGTCGTCGATAAAGCTCTTGTCGATCTTGAGGGTGTCGATCGGCAGGTTCTTGAGATAGCTCAGTGACGAATAGCCGGTACCGAAGTCATCCAAGGCCACGGCGATGTTGTGATCCTGGAGATCGCGCATGGTCTGAATCGCCTTGTCGACATCGGTCAGCAGACTTACCTCGGTCAGTTCCAGGGTCAGGCGCTCAGGTGAGAGTCGATGCTCCTCCAGGGTGGCGAGGACCCACTCGACGAAGCCTTGTTGAGAGAACTGATCGGCGGGAACGTTGATGGCTATCCGCAGCGGGGCATCACTGGGCTGGAGTGGCCAGTGCTGCGCTTTTTCGCAGACCATTCTGAGCGACCATTCCATCAGCAGCCCTGACAGCCGGCGGCTCTTTTCGGCAACAGGCACGAATTCTCCCGGGCTCACGCTGCCCAGTTCCTCATCTTGCCAGCGCGCTAGTGCCTCGAAACCGACGATGCGACTGCCGTCGGCAAGCATCTGGGGCTGGTAGTGCTGGCTCAAGAGGTTATTCAACAGCGCCGGTTCCAGGCGTTGTTCGATCGCGTGTCGACGAAGCGCAGCTTTTTCGGCCTCATGACTGAAGACATGCACGCCTTCAGGGGATATCGGCTCATTGAGGGCGGCACGTGCCCTTTCCAGCAGGTCCTCAGACGTCAGACCATCGAGCGGGGACAGGCTGATGCCCACATCAACATCCAGGCGAACCGTCATCTCGTCCAGTTCGATGGGTCTGGAGAGATCGTTGACGATGGGGATGATCACGTCGAAGAAGTCACCTACTGAAGGCAGCGATATGACTGCCCCGAAGCAGGCCAGACTCAAATGGCCAGTTGCCAGCACCTTGTTGCTGGGCGCACTCAGACGCTCCGCCAGGCAGTGCAAGATGGTGTCCCGGGTGAAGCGGCTATTGGTGCGACTAATCTCGTCGAGACGGTTCAGGCGCAGATACAGCACGGCCAGGTAATATTCCTCCTTGTTCGACAGGCGGAGCAAGTTAGCAAGGGTATCTTTGAACAGCGCTTCTGCTGGAAGGCCGATGTGAGTGTAGCTTTGGCTGTAGCTGTCCGAATGCTCCTTCTGACTGCCTACGCTCAGAGCGTGGTTGTGATTGATCAACTCCTCGACCAGGTGGCCAAAGGTTCTCAGCCAGTTACGCTGTAAACGGGTGAGATAGCGAGAGTGTGTGTCCATGATGCACAGGGTGCCGAGGGGCTGGCCGGTGGGGCCGCGCAGCACGGCACCCATGTAGAAACGAACGAAGGGACTGCCTGTCACGGCGGGATGGTGGTGGAAAACATCGTTTTGCAGGGTATCGGGGACCTCCAGCATGTCCTGTTTTAGGGCATGAACGCAGAAAGATGCCTCGAGGGGCGTTTCACCCACCTCCAGCCCGACGGATGACTTGAACCACTGTCGATCCTCATCGACCAGCGAAACCATGGCCATGGGCACCTTGAAGATCTCTGACGCGAGACGCGTGTAGCGATCGAAACCCTCCTCTGGTGGGGTATCTAGGATGTCGAGAGAGTGAAGTTCGGCAAGTCGTTTTTTCTCGTCGAATGGGGGTATGCCACTGCTATTGCGTTCGACCACAGCTAAACTCCCTGATGTCGTTCTGTCCCTTCGATGTCGAGCAGCATTGTCCCCCGCCTTCATGAACAGATGGCCAGGTCTATGACGGTCTTCTCGACGTCCGTACACTCAGGGCCTGTCATGCAGTGCCCCACAGTGTGAGGAGTGCCTTTGAGGGTAGCGAAAGCAGCGCCAGGCAGGGAATTTCCTAAACTGAGCCTACGACGTCTCGTGCAGGAAACGCACTCTAACGTAAGACCATACAGGAGTTGGACGATAATCCTGTAAGCAATTGGACAATGGACTAGCCAGCAACTGAACGCTGGCAGAGGCGCGACATGGTATCCCCCCATCTTCCGCGGCTGATCAAGAGCCCCAGGGTGCATCTGATGGATACCGGACTCGCCGACCAGTCGCAGGGCTATTGCAGTTGAGCGAACTGCGATGAACGAAAAAATAGGACGCCTATGTGTGCCGGCGTACTGATGGTCGTGATGCTATGGTCCACAGTAAAGTCTTGACAAAAAAATGGAAACGCCCCATGTCGACACGCCATCTCGACCCTTCCTGCCAGAAAGCGTTGCTCGACACGGATCACTCCTCCCTTCCTTGCTAGAACCATTCCCAATGATAGCTAGCGCACCCGCTGGCTAGCCGGAAATTCCTCGATCACTATCATCGTGAAGAAAGCCGCGCTGGCACCGTTGATTTCAGACAACCAACACGATGCCCGGGCAGTGCTGATTCAGGAGATCTGATATGAAACATCGTATGCGCTTTCTTAGGAAGCCCGCCGTCATCTTGGCTTCACTGTCGTTGATGAGCCCAGCCTTTGCCCAGGTAACCCAGGCGTCGGCTACCGATATGGAGATCATTACGCTCGCTCAAGTTACCGAACCTGACACCAAGACAGAGGAAGAACTTCTGGCTGAGGAGGAAGCGATCCTCAAGGCTGAAACGGACGCCCTCGCCGAGCAGGAAGCTACCATTCAGGCAGAAGCCGACGCCCAGGCCGAAGCCGATGCCGCCCAGGCCGAGCAGCTAGCCATCGAGCAAGCCGAAGCCGAAGCCGATGCCCAGGCAGAAGCCGATGCCCAGGCAGAAGCCGATGCCGCCCAGGCTGAGCAGGAAGCTATCGAACAAGCCGAAGCCGACGCTCAGGCAGAAGCCGATGCCGCCCAGGCCGAGCAGCTAGCCATCGAACAAGCCGAAGCCGATGCCCAGGCCGAAGCCGATGCCGCCCAGGCCGAGCAGGAAGCTATCGAACAAGCCGAAGCCGATGCCCAGGCAGAAGCCGATGCCGCCCAGGCCGAGCAGCTGGCCATCGAGCAAGCCGAAGCCGATGCCCAGGCAGCAGCCGATGCCGCCCAGGCCGAGCAGCTAGCCATCGAACAAGCCGAAGCCGACGCTCAGGCAGAAGCCGAGGCTGCCCAAGCCGAGCAGCTGGCCATCGAGCAAGCCGAAGCCGACGCCCTAGCCGAGCAGGAAGCCATCGCCCAAGCTGAAGCTGACGCCCTCGCTAAAGAAGAAGCCGCCAAGCAGGCCGAAGCAGACGCCCTCGCCGAGCAGGAAGCCAACGAAAAAGCAGCGGCATACACCGCCGCCGAGCAGGAAGCTGCCGAACAGGCCGAGGCAGACGCCCTGGCCGAGAAGGAGGCCCAGGACAAGGCAGACGCGGAAGCACTGGCCAAGGCCGAGGCAGACGCCCGCGCCGCTGCTGCCACCCTCGACACCCAGGAAGCCAGTTCGACGTCAGAAACCGTCGTGACCTCGGAGAGCACCCGTTCCAGCGACGAGGAAGCCAAGGCAGTGTCGGCGTCCGACGCTGATGATGACGACAACCAGATATGGAAATACCTGGGAGCCGCTGCGGCAGGTGCCGTTGTCGGCGCCCTGGTTCCCCAACTCGGTGGACGGGTCGTCGAAAATCAAGGTGACCGCATGATCGTCGAACGCGACGGTGAATTGCTTGTGCGCAAGGACGAGAATCTCTTGCTGCGCCGCCCTGGCGTCACCGAGACGAACGAATCCTTTGCCGATGGCATCACCCGCTCCACCATCACTCGCGATGATGGCAGCCAAATCGTGACCGTTCGTGATTCCGGTGGCTTCGTCCTCAAGCGCACTCGCTATCTGCCCGACGGCTCCGCTATCTTACTCATCGACGAAACGAGCAAGACCGATAGTTGGATGTCTTCTGTCGACGTTGAGGAATCCCTGCCTCCCCTGCGTTACGACCTCCCGGAAGATCGTTACATAGTCGATTACCGCCGTGCAGACCAGGAGATCCTGCGCGAAGCACTGCTGGCACCGCCGGTACAGGAGACAGATCGCGTCTTCACGCTCCGCCAGGTTCGGGAAAGCGCTCGAGTCCGTGACATGATGCCGCGTATCGATCTCGACGTTATCCAGTTCGCCACCGGCTCGTCGGCCATTCAACCCTCCGAGGCCGAAGCACTGGGGCTGATCGGGAACACCATGGCCGAGGTCATAGCGCAGAACCCAGATGAGATTTTTCTGGTCGAGGGCCATGCCGATGCCGTTGGATCCGACTTGATGAACCTGGGATTGTCAGATCGTCGAGCAGAAGCCGTCGCCCTGGCACTCACCGAATACTTCGCCATCCCCCCGGAAAATCTGATCGTACAAGGCTACGGTGAGCGCTATCTGAAGCTGGATACACAGGGACCCAGCCAGGTAAACCGACGCGCCAGCGTCAGGCGAATCACACCATTGATCGATGCAAGACTTACCAGCCTCTGAGAGGCAGGATGTGAGGTCAAGGAGCCGAAAAAGCCGACAGACAAATCGTCCGTCGGCTTTTTTGATGATGCGCCAGTCAGGCGCTGCGAGCCATGCCTGGCGCACCATAGAAAACCCGCCATGGCGGCGGGTTCGGGATTCGGTGCGTCTGTAGCAAGGCTTAGGCGGCGCTGGCGGTCATCCGCTGTTGGATAGCCAGCCCAATAGACCGCGTGACAGCTGGGCTGGCACCCTTGATCTTGAGGGTGCTTTTCAGTGCTTGGACCCCGTGGCGCTGTGTGAACACGCCGAAAAGCTCGTCGGCGTAGGAGCCGGAGAGCGATATGACGTCGCTGAAATCAAGCACGACCTGCTCGCCGTGGCGGGCAATCGCCTCAATCCGGGCCCTCTCCTGAGCTGCGGTGGTTCGATTAGCCAAGGAGCCTTTATATTTCAATGTGTTAGTCATTTTCTTGCCCCCTTATGGTGCGGCATGGTGAGAGCGCGTTTCAAAAAGTCATATCGTCCAGAATGCTCTGCACATCATCTGACAGAGGCTCTTCTTCGATGTTTTTACCAAGCTCGCTGAGTTTTAATCTACACGCGATGGCCACCCCTTGCCAGTGTGGCACTGCAGCATAGCTGCCGAATTCGTACTCTGCCCGCGTTGCCGGTGTGGAGCTGAGCAAGGTGTCTCCACTGGCGATCCAGAGCTCTCCATCGTAGTGACGCACGAGGTTCATCAGCTGGTCCAGGCCGAGCCCCTGGTGATGATTGCCGTCATGGCGGTACATGACGTCTGTGGCTTGACCAAATGGGTTGCCCATAGCGTCTTCGGGCTGCTGCTGGGCGAAATCCTCGTGATCGATGTCCTTGGTCGAATGCTCTTTGCGCAAGCACCAGTCAATGGCGCTGACGTGATCCGTCACGCCCGGCACGGCTCGGCGCTGGCACTCTCGGAAAAACCCCTTGCCGGCATCCACGACGGCAAACTCGATCACATCGTACTGGCCCTTGTAGCTCCAGAGCTGCGCCATTGAGAAGCCGGCCCCATTGGCATGGGCGCGGACGTTATCATGCAGCTCTCCAATGACGTTACACAATCGGCCAATGCCGGGGAGGTCCCCCGTGTGATGACGAATGCAGTCAGCAGTCTCCGTTGTAGCGCGATCAACGTCAGCAGCGTTTTCCAGCATCTGCATGGGGCTGTAGCGTGAGCCTCTGTTCGGACGGGCCATGGCAAAGTCGTCTGCTCCGAACAGCATGAAGGGCACCTGTAATGCAGAGAAGTACCCTTGATGAGAGCCGGGGTTGGCAAACTCTATGCCAGTAACGCGGTAGGTGTGGCCCAGGCTGGTGGCTGCCGTGATGAAGCCAGGCGTCAGGAAGCCTCGTGGGATGCGTAGTTTGCCACCTTCGGTAGGGGTGATCTCATGCTGTCTCTTGACTGCTGACGCTAATCCTTGCTGCATCACGTCCTCTCGGGTCGAGTGGTTTTCCGCTGGGAGATGGTGCCTAGCGAAGGGCTCGATAAAGCCAGTTAGCCGGCTGAGCGGGTCGTCACAAATGTATCCTTACTTCCAGTCGGGTGAGAACCTAGTCGGCGATTTTCCGACGCATGGAACCTGTGTGGAACCTAGAAAGCCGAGAACGAAAAACGGCCACTGCTCTTGTGAGCTAAGTGGCCGTCTTTACAATGTTTTCTGGTCGGAGTAGCAGGATTCGAACCTACGACCTCTGCCTCCCGAAGGCAGCGCTCTACCAAGCTGAGCTATACTCCGATGCGCTGAGCTTGCGCCTCAACGGGGTCGAATTATACCCGCAGCGCGACGCTTTGCAAGCCTTTGGCAGCAGTCAGGTTTACGAGGTGCGCTCCACCGCCAGGCGAGCCAGGTCGGCCATGCTGTCGCGGTAGGGAGAGGGGGGCAGATGATCCAGCTGCGCCAGCGCCCTGTCGGCCATCTCCTCGGCGCGCAATCGGGTGTACGCCAGTGCGCCGGTGGCGTTGACGATGGCCAGCACCTCGTCGAGATGATCCAGGCCGCCCTGACGGATCGCCCGGCGGATCATTGCGGCCTGCTCAGGGGTGCCGGCCGCCATGGCCTGAATCAGCGGCAGGGTGGGCTTGCCCTCGGCCAGGTCGTCGCCCACGTTCTTGCCCATCGCCTCGGCGTCGCCCTGGTAATCGAGCAAGTCGTCGATCAGTTGGAAAGCCATGCCCAGATAGCGGCCGTAGTGCTGAAGGGCGGCCTCCTGCTCCGGAGTGGCCTGGGCGAGTATCGCGCCGCTGTGGCTGGCCGCTTCGAAAAGCATGGCGGTCTTGCCCTGGATGGTTTCGAAGTAGGCCGCTTCGTCGATGTCCGCGTTGCCCACGTTGGTGAGCTGCTGCACTTCGCCCTCGGCAATGACGCAGGTGGCGGAGGAGAGAACGCCCATGATCCGCATGGAACCTACCTCCACCATCATCTGGAAGGAGCGAGAATAGAGAAAGTCGCCGACCAGAACGGACGGGGCATTGCCCCAGGCGTCGTTAGCGGTGGCCTTTCCGCGGCGCATGTGGGATTCATCCACCACGTCGTCATGCAGCAGGGTCGAGGTGTGCATGAACTCGATGAGGGTGGCCAGCATCACGTGGCGCTCACCCTGGTAGCCCAGCGAGCGAGCCGCCAGCAGCACCAACAGCGGGCGCAAGCGCTTGCCACCGCTGGCAATGATGTACTGGCCGATGGTTTCCACCAGCGGCACCCGCGAGGTCAGCTGATCCACGATGGTGCGGTTGACGGCAGCGAAATCCTCGGCCACGACGGCATGGATTGATGAGGGGGCAGCAGCAGCGGTGGAGGTGACGTCAGCAGTCATGGGCGGTTTCAACTGAAGTGATGGGGGCCGGGGCGTGGCGGTCCCCTCTGGCCTTGAGTTGCGGCTCATGCTATGGGGCCCCCTCATGGGCGTCAAGGCGAGCCGCTCGTAGGCGTTGGGCTGGTCACAAATAGCAGGTGCGGCACGGGTTGTGCCTTCCTCGGCGCACAGTTATAATGCGCGGCCCACTCATCCCGCTCCCTGTCAGATGGTGCCAGAAGAGGCGCCACTCGCCGCAGGCCGATCAAGAGCCAACCCCGATGAGTCCTGGAGAGACAAGTATGTACGCAGTTATCAAGAGCGGTGGCAAGCAGTACCGCGTTCAGGAAGGCCAGACCCTCAAGCTGGAAAAGATCGAAGTTCCGACCGGCGAGTCCATCGACTTCGATGAAGTGCTGCTGGTTGGCAGCGATGACGAGATCAAGGTCGGCGCGCCAATGGTCGAGGGTGCCAAGGTTTCTGCGGAAATCGTTGCCCACGGCCGTCGCGACAAGATCACCATCATCAAGTTTCGCCGCCGCAAGCACAGCATGAAGCGTCAGGGCCACCGCCAGTGGTTCACTGAAGTCAAGATCACCGGGATTTCCGCGTAAGCGGTTCACCCCTGAACGGAGAATGTTTCCATGGCACATAAAAAAGCAGCCGGTTCCACGCGTAACGGTCGCGATTCAGAATCCAAGCGCCTTGGCGTTAAGCTTTACGGTGGCCAGACCGTCACTGCCGGCAACATTATCGTGCGTCAGCGCGGCACCAAGTTCCACGCCGGTACCGGCGTCGGTCTGGGCCGCGACCACACCCTGTTCGCTCTGAACGACGGTGTGATCAAGTTCGAGACCAAGGGTCCGAAAAGCCGCAAGTTTGTCACTGTCGTCTCTGCCTGAGACGCCTGAGGCTTGCAGCGAGAAGGCCCCGCCCAGGCGGGGCCTTCTTGTATATGCCCAGATGGGTAAGACGGCAGCCGCCGTCAGGAGAATGACAGATGCAGTTCGTCGACGAAGCCTCGATCATCGTGGAGGCCGGAAAGGGGGGCAATGGTTGCCTCAGCTTCCGGCGCGAGAAATATGTGCCCAAGGGTGGCCCGGATGGCGGCGATGGCGGCCACGGCGGCAGCGTCTACCTGATCGGTGACGACTCCCTCAACACCCTGATCGACTTCAGGTTCCAGCGCTTCTACAAGGCTCAGAACGGCCAGGGCGGCATGGGCCGGCAAATGAGCGGCCGCGCCGGCGAGGACCTGCACGTCAAGGTGCCCGTGGGTACCACGGTGATCGACGAGGAGACCCTCGAAGTGATCGCCGACGTCACCGAGATCGGTCAGGTGGTGATGGTGGCCCAGGCTGGCCGCCGAGGGCTGGGCAACATTCACTTCAAGTCCTCCACCAATCGGGCGCCGCGGCGGACGACACTGGGCACCGAAGGCGAGCGCCGCAACCTGCGCCTGGAGATGAAAGTGATGGCCGACGTGGGTCTGCTGGGCATGCCCAATGCGGGCAAGTCGACGCTGATCCGCGCTGTCTCTGCCGCCAAGCCCAAGGTCGCCAACTATCCGTTCACCACCCTGGTGCCCAACCTGGGCGTGGTGAAGCTCGGCATGCACGAGCACTTCGTGATGGCCGACGTGCCGGGGCTGATCGAGGGGGCCTCGGACGGGGCCGGCCTGGGGCTGCGTTTCCTCAAGCACCTGACCCGTACCCGGTTGCTGTTCCACGTGGTGGACGTGGCGCCCTTCGACGAGTCCGACCCGGTGGAGGTCGCCCAGGCGATCACCCACGAGCTGGGCGAGTTCTCCCCGACGCTCGCCGAGCTGCCACGCTGGCTGGTGCTCAACAAGTTTGACCTGCTTCCCGCCGAGGAGCGTGAGGAGCGCGCCGCCGATATCGTTCGCCGCCTGGGCTGGGAAGGCCCGGTGTTTCGCATCTCGGCGATCTCGGCCGACGGCACGGCGGCCCTGGTTCAGGCGGCTTACCGCTGGCTGACCGAACAGCGCCAGCTGGAGAACGAGGACGAGGAGGCCGCCGAGCGGGCCCGCGAGATGCGTGCACGCATGGAAGACGAAGCGGTCGCCCGCACCGAGGCGCGTCTGGGCCGCAAGCGCAAGACGGTCGATGAGGATGATGACGATTTCGATGACGACGACTACGACGTCGAGGTCGAATACGCGCCCTGAGGGCGTAAACTGAGGGTAGGTCGGACGGATAAGGGGAGGCAGGATGGATACTCTGTTGAGTCGTATCACGATTGATCCCGCCCAATGCGGTGGCAGGCCCTGTATTCGCGGCATGCGCATCCGTGTAATGGATGTTCTGGATCTTATGGCCCAGGGTCTCAGTGCACAGGACGTGCTTGAAGAGATGCCGGACCTGGAGCTTGATGACATCCGGGCGGCACTGCTGTTTGCCGCCCGTCGCCTGGACCATCCTGTGCTTGCCGCATTATCCTCTGGGTCGATGCTCAGCTCTCGCCCCATCTGGCTCCCTGGATAACCGAAAGCCTTGGGGTTGAGGCCTACTCTGCCCGCTGGCTCGGCTATCATGACGCGTCGGATGAGGAGATCTTTTCTGCGGCTCGTGAGGCGGATGCGGTGGTTCTGACCAAGGATCGGGACTTCCCCGACCTCCTTGAGCGGCACGGCCCTCCGCCAAGAGTGATCTGGGTGACCATGGGCAATACGACCAATGCCCGGATGCGCGAGGTGCTTCAGAGACTTCTGCCAGCAGCGTTACAGCTGCTTTCGCAAAGCGAACCCTTGGTCGAGCTGAGTGATCGGCAATAATCCTACCCAGCAAACTTCAGGAACCAAGATGAAGGAAGGGGTTAACAATCCCGGCCGCGAGGCGCTGGTGGGCGCTCGCCGGGTGGTGGTGAAGATCGGCAGCGCGCTGCTGACCAACGACGGTCGCGGCCTGGACGAGGCGGCGATCGGCGGCTGGGTGGATCAGGTCGCCGCGCTGCATCGCCGTGGTATTGAGGTGGTGCTGGTCTCTTCAGGCGCGGTGGCCGCCGGCATGGTGCGCCTTGGCTGGCAGGTGCGCCCCTCGGCGGTGCATGAGCTCCAGGCCGCTGCCGCGGTGGGGCAGAACGGCCTCACCGAATGCTACGAAAGCCACTTCGCCCGCCACGGCCTGCTCACCGCCCAGGTGTTGCTGACCCACGACGACCTCTCCGATCGCAAGCGCTACCTCAACGCCCGCTCGGCCCTGCGCACCCTGGTCGATCTGCGCGTGGTGCCGGTGATCAACGAGAACGACACCGTGGTCACCGACGAGATTCGCTTCGGCGACAACGACACCCTGGGCGCCCTGGTGGCCAACCTGCTGGAAGCCGATGCCCTGGTGATTCTTACCGACCAGGAGGGGCTCTTCGACGCCGACCCGCGCAGCAACGCCGGGGCGCGGCTGATTCTTGAGGGGCGTGCCGACGATCCGGCGCTGGCCGCGGTGGCCGGCGGCGGCGGTGCGCTCGGCCGCGGCGGCATGGCCACCAAACTTCGTGCGGCTCACCTGGCGGCGCGTTCCGGCGCCTATACCGCCATCGCCAGCGGGCGTCAGCCCGAGGTGCTTACCCGGCTGATGGCAGGTGAGCGTCTCGGGACTCTGCTGCGTCCCGACCAGGTGCCGATCGCGGCGCGCAAGCGCTGGCTGGCCGGCCAACTGCAGGTGCGCGGCTCCCTGATTCTGGACGCCGGGGCGGTGAAGGTGCTGCGCGATAGCGGCTCCAGCCTGCTGGCGGTGGGCGTGAAAGCGGTATCGGGGCAGTTTCGCCGCGGTGACATGGTGCTCTGTGTCGACGAACAGGGTGAGCGCGTGGCGAAAGGGCTCGTTAACTATGGCGCCGACGACGCGGCGCGCATTCTCGGTAAGCCGAGCCACCAGATCGAGGCGATCCTCGGCTTCATGGAAGCGCCGGAGCTGATCCATCGTGACAACCTGGTGGTGTTGTAGCCGCGCCACTATGGCAAGCGCAGCGCGGGCTGTGATAGGATGCGCCATCCTCTCAGACACGGCCCGTGAACGATCGCTGATGTCAAGCGGTCGGCCAGATGGCCAAGCCGGCGGAAAGTCTCGGACTTTTCTGCCGGATCAATACGTTATCGATGCCGTCATCACACGGGCGGCGAAGCATCTCCAAGGAGACATCCAGTGGCAAACAGCAAGCAAGCTCGTAAGCGGGCGCGTCAGTCCGAAGGCCGTCGTTTACTGAAGGCCGGTCAGCGCTCCATGGTGCGTACCTACATCAAGCGCGTCATCAAGGCCATCAACAGCGGCGACCACGCCCAGGCCATGGCCGAGTTCCAGCAGGCGCAGCCGGTCATCGACCGTATCGCCGACAAGGACGTGCTCTCCAAGAAGCGTGCCGCACGCATGAAGAGCCGCCTGAACAAGCGCATCAAGGCATTGGCTGCCTAAGCCGGTCAGATGCCCTCGAGACGCGGCCTGCGTGGCAGGCGTCTCGTAAAAAAACCGGCTGCGGCCGGTTTTTTTGTGGCCGCCGTTCCCCGAGTTCGCCGAGGAGCCCAACCGTGACGGATCGCGAGCAGTTACCCCCCACTCCGGGGGATGAGCACGACAAGGTGGTGGCCCCCAAGGCCGGCGGGCTGATGCGCTCGGGCCTGGTGGTCAGCGTCATGACCATGCTCTCGCGGGTCATGGGCCTGGTGCGCGACGTGGTCATTGCCGCCTTTTTCGGCGCGGGCAGCGGCGCGGACGCCTTCTTCGTCGCCTTCAAGATTCCCAACTTCATGCGGCGGCTGTTTGCCGAAGGGGCCTTCAACCAGGCCTTCGTACCGGTGCTCTCGGAGTATGCGACCCGCGGCAGCAAGCGCGAGGTGCGCGAGCTGCTCAATGCCGCCGCCGGCAGTTTGACCGTGGTGCTGGCACTGCTCACGGCGCTGTTCATGGTCGCCGCCCCCTGGCTGGTGTGGGTGTTTGCCCCCGGCTTCGGCCGCGACCCGGCCAAGCTGGCGCTTACCGCCGACATGCTGCGGCTCACCTTCCCCTACCTGCTGCTGATCTCGCTGACCGCCTTCTCCGGCAGCGTGCTCAACACCTGGAACCGCTTCGCCATCCCGGCCTTTACCCCGGTGCTGCTCAACCTCTCGCTGATCGGCGCGGCGCTGCTGCTCACCCCGCTGATGACCGAGCCGGCCATGGCGCTGGCCTGGGGCGTGCTGATCGCCGGTGTCGCCCAGCTCGCCTTCCAGGTGCCGTTCCTGGTGCGCCTGGGGCTGATGCCGCGGCCCTGGCCGAGCTTCGTGCACCCCGGCGTCAAGCAGATCATGGTGCTGATGGCGCCGGCGCTGTTCGGCGTCTCGGTCTCCCAGATCAACCTGCTGCTGGATACCATCCTCGCCTCGCTGCTGGCGCCGGGCAGCGTCTCCTGGCTCTACTACTCGGACCGCCTGGTAGAGCTGCCGCTGGGGGTGTTCGGCATCGCCATCGGCACGGTGATACTGCCGGCGCTCTCCAAGCGCCACGCCGAGCAGTCCGGCCAGCACTTCAGCGAGATGCTCGACTGGGCGATCCGCGCCGTGCTGCTGCTTGGCCTGCCGGCGGCCCTGGCCCTGGCCATTCTCGCCGAGCCACTGCTGATCTCGCTGTTTCACTATGGCGCCATGACCGATCACGATATCGCCATGGCGGCGATGAGCCTGCGCGCCTATGCGTTCGGCCTGGTGGCCTTCATGCTGATCAAGGTGCTGGCGCCCGGCTTCTTCGCCCGCCAGAACACCAAGACCCCGGTGAAGATCGGCATTATCGCCATGGTCGCCAATATGGTGTTCAACCTGATCCTGATCTGGCCCCTGGCCCACGCCGGCCTGGCCCTGGCCACGGCACTCTCGGCGTTCCTGAATGCCGGCCTGCTGGGCTGGCTGCTCTACAAGGAGCGCGTGCTGGTGTTCCAGCCCGGCTGGGGCCGCTATGCGGTTCAGCTTATCGGCGGCTGCGCGGTAATGAGCATCGGCCTGTGGTGGATCTCTCCCGACTGGCAGGCGTGGCTGGGCTGGGATGTCTGGACGCGGGTGACCTGGCTGGCCGCCCTGGTGGTGGCCGGCGCCGGGGTCTACTTTGCCTGGCTCGCCGCCTTCGGGGTGCGCCTTCGTCAGTTTCGAATGAAAAGCTGAAGACAGAAGACCAGGCCGGCCCGGCTGTCAAGGGGCCGGCGGTCCGGTATAATCGCCATTTTACGATGACCTTCTGGCCAGCGGGGCTTGATCAACGCCATGCAAGTGATCCGAGGACTGCACAACCTGCGCGACGAGCACCGCGGCTGCGTGGCCACCATCGGCAATTTCGATGGGGTGCACAGAGGCCACCAGGCGATTCTCGACCAGTGCCGCGAACAGGCCGCCAAACTGCAGCTGCCGGTCACCGTGGTGGTCTTCGAGCCGCAGCCCCGGGAGTTCTTCGCCGGCGACCAGGCGCCGCCGCGCCTCGCCCTGCTGCGCGACAAGGTGCGCCTGCTGGATGAGGCCGGCGTGGAGCGGGTGCTCTGCCTGCCCTTCAACGATGCCCTGCGCAGCCTCACCGCCGAGGCCTTCATCGATAAGGTGCTGATCGACGGCCTGGGCGTGCGCCACTTGGTGGTGGGCGATGATTTTCGTTTCGGCTGCGACCGCCGCGGCGATTTCCACCTGCTAACCGAGATCGGCGAGCATCGTGGCTTCGGCGTCGAGCACACCCGCACCTTCACCATCGACGACGATCGCGTTTCCAGCACCCGCATTCGCACTCTGCTGGCCAGCGGCAACTTCGACGCTGCGGCCAGGCTGCTGGGGCGCCCCTACCAGCTGGGTGGCCGCGTGGTGGCCGACCAGAAGCTGGCGCGCACCATCGGTGTGCCCACTGCCAACCTGCCCCAGCCGGTGCGCTCCCTGGCCCTGCACGGCGTTTATGCGGTGGTCAGCGAACTGCCCGACGGCCGATGCCTTCCCGGCGTCGCCAACATCGGCTGGCGGCCCACGGTGGGCAGCACCCGGCCGGTGCTGGAGGTACACCTGTTCGATTTCGATGGCGACCTCTATGGCGAGCGCCTCCGGGTATTTCCCTGTGCCAAGCTGCGTGGCGAGGTAAAATTCGACGACTTCGCGGCCCTGAAGCAGCAGATCGGCGCCGATCGGCGTCGCGCGCAGCGTTACTTTTTGCAGCACCCCGTTGCCCTCGACAACGAAAATTCTCTTCCTCTGGCATCGGCGCCGTTGGCGCGCGAGTCCGTGACTTCCGATTCCTCGGCGGGTACCCCCGCCGACCACGACGACGGCTGACCTCCAGGATATGAGCGACTACAAGCACACTCTGAACCTGCCAGAAACCGACTTCCCTATGCGGGGCATGCTGCCCAAGCGTGAGCCCAAGCGGCTGGCCCAGTGGCAGCAGCAGGATCTCTACCACCGCCTGCGCGACGAGCGCAGTGGCAAGCCGCTGTTCGTGCTGCACGATGGCCCTCCCTACGCCAACGGCAGCATTCACATCGGTCACGCCGTCAACAAGATCCTCAAGGACATGATCGTCAAGTCGAAGAACCTGGCCGGATTCGACGCCCCCTACGTGCCCGGCTGGGACTGCCACGGCCTGCCCATCGAGCACAAGGTGGAGACCACCCACGGCAAGCACCTCGAAGCCGAGCGCGCCCGCCATCTCTGCCGCGAGTACGCCGGCGAGCAGATCCAGGGCCAGCTGGCCGACTTCGTGCGCCTGGGCGTGATGGGCGACTGGGACAACCCCTACCGCTCCATGGACTTCGCCAACGAGGCCGGTGAGATCCGCGCCCTGGCCGATATGGTCAAGGCCGGCTACGTCTTCAAGGGGCTCAAGCCGGTGAACTGGTGCTTCGACTGCGGCTCCGCCCTGGCCGAGGCCGAGGTGGAGTACGCCGACAAGAAGTCCGACGCCGTCGACGTGGCCTTTCCGGTGGAAGACGCCGACCAGCTGGCGGCCGCCTTCGGCCTCGCGGCCCTGTCCAAGCCGGCCGGCATCGTGATCTGGACCACCACGCCCTGGACCATCCCCGCCAACCAGGCGCTCAACATGCATCCGGAGTTCACCTACGCCCTGGTGGACACCGGCGAGCGGCTGCTGGTGCTGGTGGAGGACCTGGTCGCGTCGTGCCTGGCGCGCTACGGCCTGACGGGCGAGGTGATCGCCACCGCCCTCGGCGAGGCCTTCGATGGCATCCGCTTCCGCCACCCGCTCTATGATCGTCTCTCGCCGGTGTATCTCGCCGACTACGTCGAGGCCGAGGAGGGCAGCACCGGTATCGTCCACTCCGCCCCCGCCTACGGCATGGATGACTTCGTCACCTGCCGCGATCACGGCATGGCCTTCGAGGAGATCCTCAGCCCGGTGCAGGGCAACGGCGTCTATGCCGAGGACCTGCCGTTCTTCGGCGGCCAGATGATCTGGAAGGCCAACCCGCAGATCGTAGAGAAACTGCGCGAGGTCGGGGCGCTGATGCACCATGAGCCGATCATCCACAGCTACATGCACTGCTGGCGCCACAAGACCCCGGTGATCTACCGCGCCACCGCCCAGTGGTTCGTGGGCATGGACGTGCTGGGCCGCGATGGCAAGACCCTGCGCGAGCGCGCCCTGGAAGGCATCCAAGCCACCCAGTTCGTGCCGGCCTGGGGCCAGGCGCGGCTGCACAGCATGATCGCCAACCGCCCGGACTGGTGCATCTCCCGCCAGCGCAACTGGGGCGTGCCGATCCCCTTCTTTTTGCACAAGGTGACCGGCGAGCTGCACCCGCGCACCCTCGAGCTGATGGAAGAGGCCGCCACGCGGGTCGAGAACGAGGGCATCGACGCCTGGTTCCGCCTCGAGGCCGCCGAACTGCTGGGCGATGAGGCCGCGGACTACGACAAGGTCACCGACACCCTGGACGTCTGGTTCGACTCCGGCACCACCCATCGCCACGTGCTGCGCGGCTCTCACCCCCACGGCCACGAGAGCGGGCCGATTGCCGACCTGTACCTGGAGGGCTCCGACCAGCACCGCGGCTGGTTCCACTCTTCGCTGCTGACCGGCTGCGCCATGGACGGCCACCCGCCCTACCGCGGCCTGCTCACCCACGGCTTCACCGTGGATGCCCAGGGCCGCAAGATGTCCAAGTCCATGGGCAATGTGGTGGCGCCCCAGGAGGTGATGGACAAGCTCGGCGCCGACATCCTGCGCCTGTGGGTCGCCTCCACCGACTACGGCAACGAGATGGCGGTCTCCGACGAGATCCTCAAGCGCACCGCCGACGTCTACCGCCGCATTCGCAACACCTCGCGCTTCCTGCTCGCCAACCTCAACGGCTTCGAGCCGAGCCGCGACGCCGTGGCGTTTCACGAGATGCTGGACCTGGACCAGTGGGTGGTCGACCGCGCCGCCCAGCTGCAGGCGCGCATCGAAATCGCCTACCAGGAGTATCGTTTCCTGGACGTCTACCAGCAGGTGCACGGCTTCTGCGCCCGGGAGCTGGGCGGCTTCTACCTGGACGTGATCAAGGATCGCCAGTACACCACCCAGCCCGACTCCCTGGCGCGCCGCAGCGCCCAGACCGCGCTCTACCACGTGGTGGAAGCGCTCTCTCGCTGGGTGGCGCCGATCCTCTCCTTCACTGCCGAGGAGATCTTCGAGAACATTCCCGGCGAGCGCGCCGACAGCGTGCTGCTGGCGACCTACTACGAGGGCCTGGCCACCCTGGACGCCGCCGCCAAGATGGGCCGTGATTTCTGGGAGCAGGTGCTCGAGGTCAAGCAGGCGGTGAACAAATGCCTGGAGGACGCTCGCAACGCCAAGACCATCAAGGGCAGCCTGGCCGCCGAGGTCACCCTCTACGTGGACGACAGCCTGCAGGCGACACTGGCCAAGCTGGGCGACGAGCTGCGCTTCGTGATGCTGACCAGCGAGGTGACCCTGGCCCCCCTCGGCGATGCTGAAAAAACCGAAGGCGAAGGCGCCGAGGCCACCGACCTTGAGGGCCTCAGGGTGGCGGTGGCCGTCAGCGATCATCGCAAGTGCGAGCGCTGCTGGCACCACCGCCCGGATGTGGGCACCCACGAAGGGCACGACGACCTGTGCGGGCGCTGCGTAAGCAACCTGCCCGACGGCCCCGGCGAGACGCGTCTGCATGCCTGATCAGCGTCCCTCCCAGGGGGGTGGCACCCCTGCCAGCCCTGCTGTCAGCACGCCAGGGGTGCCGCCCATGCAGCGCCCGCTGCGCTGGCTGTGGCTGGCCGTGGCGATCATCGTGCTGGACCTGGCGACGAAATATGCGGCCAGCGCCATGCTCGACTACGCCCGCCCGGTGGAGGTGCTGCCGTTCTTCAACCTGACGCTTCTGCACAACACCGGCGCCGCCTTCAGCTTCCTGGCCGACCACCCCGGCTGGCAGCGCTGGTTCTTCGCCGCTTTCGCGGTGGGGGCGAGCATCGGCCTGACCGTCTGGCTGACCCGGCTCAAGCGCGACGAGACGCTGCTGGCCGTGTCGCTGGCGGCGATCATCGGCGGGGCCCTGGGCAATCTCTATGACCGGCTGGTCCACGGTTACGTGGTGGACTTTCTCTCCTTCCACGTGGCCGGCTGGTACTACCCGGCCTTCAACGTGGCGGACATCGGCATCACCCTGGGGGCCATCGGCCTGATCTGGGAATCGGTGTTCGGCGAGAAGCGCCGCGCGCGACGACGCGCCTGAAATAGCCGCGGCGGTGTCGCCCGGCCGTCCCGGCGGGAGCGCAATTTATTGCCGGTTCGACGCCTCGACGATTGGCGCCGACAGGCGCCCCACGGTGCCACCGAACCTATACATCCTTACCGAGTCCTACACCTCATGACCGACCAGAACAGCCAGGAATACCGTATCGACGAGGGCATGGAAGTGACCCTGCACTTCACCCTTAAGCTTGAGGACGGCACCGTGGTGGATTCCACCCGGGACAAGGCCCCGGCCACCTTCCAGGTGGGCGACGGCAACCTGCCGCCCGGCTTCGAACACCCCATGAAGGGCATGACCACCGGCGAGAGCGGCACCTTCGAGATCACCCCGGAGCACGCCTTCGGCCAGCACAACCCGCAGAACGTCCACCGCATCAAGCGCGACAACTTCGGCGAGGAACCGGTGGAACTGGGCACCGTGATGTCCTTCGCCGACCCCGCCGGTGGCGAACTGCCCGGCGTGATCAGCGAAATCGACGGCGACATGATCGACGTGGACTTCAACCACCCGCTGGCAGGGCGTACCCTGACCTTCGAGGTGGACGTGCTCGACGTGAAGCCCGCCACCACCCACTGACGCTGCCACCTGTGGGAGCTGGGCTCTGCCCGGCGAATGGCGCCGAAGGCGCCCCGGCGGCCGTTACCAACGAATCAACAGCAGATGCACCAGCATCAAGGCGAGGCGCCCATGCAAGCCAACTCCATGCGAATCAAGCTGGCCAACCCCCGCGGCTTCTGCGCGGGCGTCGACCGCGCCATCGAGATCGTCAACCGCTCCCTCGATGCCTTCGGCCCGCCGATCTACGTGCGCCACGAAGTGGTTCACAACCGCTACGTGGTGGACACCCTGCGTGAGCGCGGCGCCGTCTTCGTCGAGGAGCTTCATGAGGTTCCCGACGATGTCATCGTGATCTTCTCCGCCCACGGCGTCTCCCGCGCCGTGCAGGAGGAAGCCGACCGCCGCGGCCTCAAGGTGTTCGACGCCACCTGCCCGCTGGTCACCAAGGTCCACCTGGAGGTGCTGCGCTACGCCCGCCGCGGCCAGGAGTGCGTTCTGATCGGCCACGAGGGCCACCCGGAGGTGGAAGGCACCCTGGGCCGCTACGACACCGCCCATGGCGGCGCCATGTATCTGGTGGAAGACGAGAACGACGTGGCCAGGCTGGAGGTGAACGACCCGAGCCGGCTGGCCTTTGTCACCCAGACCACCCTCTCCATGGACGACACCGCCCGGGTGATCGACGCCCTGCGCGCCAAGTTCCCGGAGATCGAGGGGCCGCGCAAGGACGACATCTGCTACGCCACCCAGAACCGCCAGGACGCCGTGCGCGAACTGGCAGCAGGCGCGGATCTGGTACTGGTGGTGGGCAGCCCCAACAGCTCCAACTCCAACCGCCTGCGCGAGCTCTCCGAGCGGGTCGGCACCCCGGCCTACCTGATCGACAGCGCAGAGCAGATCGACACCGCCTGGCTGGAAGGGGTGAGCGCCGTGGGCGTGACCGCCGGAGCTAGCGCCCCCGATGTGCTGGTGCAGGGCGTGATCCACCGCCTGCAGGAACTAGGCGCCGAGGCCCCGGAGGAACTCGACGGCCTCGCCGAGACCATCACCTTCTCCATGCCCCGTGAGCTGCGCGAACGGGTCATCGTCAGCGAGTAGCCTTGCGAGCATGCGCCAACGATCGCGCCGCCCTCATGGCCATGAGGGCGAATTTTGTGGTCGGTCTCTATTTCTGCGACACCAGAAGGCATTGGTTGCCGTCGAAAGCACCAAGTACTTGTATTCCCATCTCTTTTAATCCCAGGCCATCAAGTGGCTAAAGGTTTTCCGGGTGAGCAATCGCTAACCTGGGGTGAGAGTCTTTAGACTTGACACTAGCGAGAATCTCGCTGTTGCGACATACTGAAACTAAACGTAACGAACGCAGGAGAGGCGCGGCGTGACCCAACCGAGCACCCGACGCAGGCCCCAGGGCCCCACATGCAGCACCCGGCGCAGCGCCGGCTTTACCCTGATCGAACTGCTCATTGCGGTAGCCGTGATTGGAATCTTGGCGGCGATTGCGATACCGAACTACCAGAGGTATGTGGAGCGTTCGCGTGTAGTGGATGGTACCGCTTGGCTCATGGAAGCGGCCTCCGTCATGGAGAGGTGTTACACGGTTACTAATAGTTACCAGCTAAGCTGTTTGGATGGCTTTGACACCACAGGGTCTCCGGAAGGCGTTTACAGCACCATTAGTCTGACCCAGTCGGGTCAGGCTTATCGACTGGAAGCGACCGGTGGTGAGCGCGTTCCAGATGCCTGTACGACATTGTGGGTGAGAAGTAACGGGAGTCGAGGAGAGGATGGATGTTGGTGAAGCCGGTGATGAGGAAAAGAGGTTTTACCTTGGTTGAGTTGATTATCACGGTTGCTGTAATAGCAATTGTTGCAACGATTGCTATTCCGAATTTTCAGTCTGTCTTGAATTCAAGCAAGCTTCGAGGAGACGTGAATGAGGTGTTGGCCGCGCTAAATTATGCGCGGGCAGAGGCTATTAAATGTCGTGGTGATGTAGAGCTCAGTATTTCGGGTGATCCTTGGGGTCTTACTGTAACGAGTGAAGATTTATGCACAATGATGCGTCCGCTTGATGGGGTTGGAAATTTTGGCGTCGAGGGAGACGTCGAGATTGTTTTTGACCGACTCGGAAGGGCTCCTGGATGTACGAGCGGTGGGTGCGCGATTGTAATCGATTCGCGAACCATTACGGTGTCCCCTTCGGGATATATTGAGTTTTGAAATGTTGTCAACATTCAGGGTTGCTGGGATGAGAAATCTTAGGCAAAAAGGCTTCACTCTTGTTGAAGTGCTGGTGGCGATAGTGGTGCTTTCAGTGGGAGTGCTTGGCTTGGCAGCCATGCAGCTCAAGGCTTCCCAAGGCGCGACAATTGCTTATCAGCGTTCTCTTGCCAGCATGGTGGCCTTGGACGGCGAAGAGCGTGTCTGGAGCCTTCTCGCCGAGCATGATCTTGAAGTAGACGGAGACTGGTTCTGTCCAACGGTTATAAGCGATGTTGCGGCTGATTGGCTTAGTCATTGGCAGACAACCTTGGCTTTTCTGAATGCAACTGCATCAGCTGATATTTCGGTTACGATGGAATACGCTGGAGACATAATTGGTTATGGCGTATGCACGTATGTTGTTGATGTGAGTTGGTCAGATGTTTCTTTAGCAGGTAATGTTGCCGAGTATCAGGAGTGTATGGAAGAGGCGGAAGGAGGTGGGGGCGAGAGCGATTGTGAAGCATTGGAGCCTCCACCTCCGCCGAATCTTTTATACGGTTTCCGCATTCCAGGCGAAGTGGCCCCGATGGAGCCTGAAGAATGACCCGCACAAAAATGGCTATAGAAAAGGTAGTGCATGGCGCGAATAGGGCTAAGTCAGCTCAACAGGTGGGTTTTTCGTTGATCGAGCTGCTGGTCGCCTTGGTTATCGGCCTAATTATTGTGCTGGCGGCTGGCAGCTTGCTGATTGCTAATTTGCAAACCTTCAGACAGGTAGAGTGGCTGCGCGACAAGCAGGCCGCCGTTACAGTTGCCGTTGATGTCTTGGCCAGAGATATTCGAAGAGCTAGAACATTGCAAGCTATAGATGATGGTGCAGGGATTACTCTGGAAGTCAGTAATCGTGGTGATAGTGCGGCGTGCGGCACAGGTGAGATATTGGAAAAAACCTACCAGGTGGCAACGTCAAGCTCGGATATTGACGAATTTGTTCTTAGGGTCCAGATTTCTAGCGTCGAAAGCAATTGCATTGACAACCCACCCCCTGAGCCTATTGTTGGGGGCTTTGCTGGAGCAGGTACAGCCGGAATCGAATTTTCGGACACCTTGGGTGATAGCTCGATCTGGCAGATTACTCTGCGATTGCGGGAATCCCCCCTTGGCTCGGCGGGCGAGACTCCCGAGGCTCTCACATTCAACGTGGTGAATAGAAGCAAAGCATTGGCGAAAGCTGGTATCTGAGCGGTTTGCTTGTGCCAGGATTAGGAGGTGTAAAATGAAAAAACATCAAAACGGATCGGCCCTGCTGGTCGTGATTTCTGTATTAGCCGCCTCCTTGATTATAGGCGTGTCCAGTATGCAGAGCTCTCACGTGGGGGAGCGTCTCGCGGGTAGTCAGCGCGCCAGCACCAAACTCTCAATGTCCGCAGAGAGGGCAGGTGCGGCCGCTTTTTCAATGGTAAGAAGCGACCTTTCGACGTTTCTCAAAAATGAAGAATGTAGCAGCGATGACTTTTTCCTACCGATCAACGCCGAAGGGGGTGTGATTGACTTCAACTCAAAAGGCGCCATTGATGAAGAAACCATGCTTCCTGCAGAGCGTGGGGATTTTATCGCCAATTGGGAGTTCTTGTCCGCCCTGGACACCTTTGCGTCGCTGGAGTCTGGCCCCTGCGTGAGTGTGTTGCCTGTGCCTATTGACTTTGCCGACGAGGATTGCAGCGATCTGCTCGAAAAAGAAGGCATTAATCCTACGAGTGATGATATCGAGTGCAGTTATCGTTTCGTCACGCTCTATGATTCAAGCGAAGAAAAGGAAGTCGATCGCGTCAAGCGCTATATCGTCGCTATGGCGAGGATGGTGTCTGGCGAAAGTGGTACGTTTGCAGAAAGCCTGCCTCTTTTTATAGAAGTTGAATATGCGGATATCAATATAAACTGGCTCTTTGATGGTCCTCCAATAGCATTTTTGGCAGATGATTTTGACACTGATGATGTGACAATTAGTGGTGCCAATAATATGAATCTTAATGGCAAGGGAGGGTATGAGATCTCTTTGCCTTCCAGCGTTTACAAGAGCAGTGAAACGCAAAAATATCCTGGCTCAGGAAATCAGGAGTGGACTCCTTTAGATTTTTTTAGGGAGAGTTTTTCAACAAACACAGCCACTCCTAGTATTACTGATGGTGATATTGATATTGGTGAATTTATAACCTTTATTGAAGGGTTGAGGTCAGCTTCAATAGATTATTCAGTGCCTAATATTCATTATGTCACTGAAGACCCGGATATGAGTGCTTATGACGCTGGTGATGGTGATGGTGAGGTAAATGTGCTGGTGGTGGCTGATAACTTTACATGGAGAGGTAAGAATAATTTCCGTGGAATTATTATTGTATTAGGTGCTCAGGTTAAGTATAGTGGTGGTGGAAGCGGCGACCTTTATGGATCATTGATTCATGCGCCTATTACTCCCGATAGCCCTACTTACGACTGGATTGATAGCAACGGGTTTGTAGAATTTCCGGAGGTTGAGCGGTTCCTAGTGGAAGACGGCTGGCAGTATGGTAACTCTAATTTTGAATTTGATTTCAGTGGCGGTGGATCATCTACTCTAGAAAATGATGCTGAAGCACTTGATTTCGCGCAAGATTCGGCTGAGTCTGCACCTGGATTCGCCAAGGCAACTTCCTGGGAGACGGAGTAATCTTGCCGGTCAGCGGTCAGCGGTCAGCGATCAGCGATCAGCGGTCAGCGGTCAGCGGTCAGCGGTCAGCGGTCAGCATTCTGACGGCCGGCCGCTGACCACGCGAACTCGCCCAAAGTTGCTTACGATGACGCTGGCTCCCGTGCCCATACGTCCGCATATCCTGAGCGTCCCATTATGGCCGGCTGGTCTTCCCAGTCGGCCATAACGTATGGGGCGGTTATCATTTCGGTAGGTTACGCTTTCAACTCGCCCGGGATTAAAGTGCCGGAGGATCTCACCGTTGATATCACCGCTTTCGGCTCTGCCGTGAATCACAAGGAGCGGTAGTGACCAGTCCCCATTACTGCAACTTGTCCGATCGGCGCTTGGGCATAGTGTCACGGTCGAGCGCTTCATGATCGCATGTGTCTGTGCCATCGAAAGCGCGCTCTTCAACTTCATCACTTCCGCTGCGACCTCATTCCTTGCTGTAAACTGCTGAAAGTTTGGAATGCCCACCGTGGTGATGATGGCAAGCACCGCGATGACGACAATCAGTTCGATAAGCGTCAGCCCCTGCTGACGCTGTGGTGGGCAGGGTTTCACTCGCGTCCGGGGGGTGGCTGTATAGTAGCCCCCGTCAATGTGGGAACTGAAGGGTGTCGCGGGGTGCATGATGCCCTCCCGGAGCGGACTCCTCGGCCAGTGGGTATTACTTTCACCCTAGCCAAGCCCTGTCAGCCTTCTGTCAGCCATATCGTACAATTGCTGTGCGCCATTTCCTTACCCTGTCAGCAGTGACGCTGCGGGGCCTCCAGTGTCAGTACTGATCGTAATGACCTCCTACGGCGAAAATATAGATGGATCTGTCGTCGGTAAGCGGTCCATAAACCACATCTTCTGCAGATGAATAACCCCCGTCAGACTGGTGTCATCCGAATCCAAGGAGGACACCATGACTGAACTGACCTCGACACAGGCCTTCTGGCTGGGCCATCTGT
>NZ_JBHRSQ010000038.1:0-55437 GCF_042643535.1 Halomonas tibetensis | reverse complement strand
AACACGCGGCCGCGCAAGACATTGGACTGGCGCACGCCGCTGGAAGTTTACGCCGAGGTGCTCAAGAAATCGGTTAGTGGCCCGAGCACCCTTCAATAGTGTTGCGCTTGGAACTTGAGACCGCCCTCTGATGGCGGGCTGAATATAATTTTTTCTTTATTAGTAATTAATGCTTTTATGGCTCTTTTGCAAATTCCCCATTGCCAAGAACAGGTTAGATGCTATCCGGTATCAATATGTTTTGAATTGTTGCGAATTGAAAAAAATATCTTGGCTCTTTGTCACTTCACACACTATTACTTAAAGGCTATCAGGCAATCGATGCCATGGCACCATGATGTTTTTTGGCACCAAAGTTCAGATACATGGGCGGCATTTTCTCGAGTTAGCTTTTTTAGTGAATGAGGATGGAGTGCTTCGCTCCAGCCTCGACACCTGCTTAGCGTTTGGTTTTGAGGGAGCAGGATGTCGAGAAAATGCCATGGATTTGGGAGAGTACTTGCTGGCCAGCGTTGCTGGTCAAAAAATGCTTCCGGCTCAGCAGTGATGTCAGCTCCCGTCGATGGGTGGGGAGGACAGCCAGCCTGAACAGGGGCGGGAGAAGATCATGACCAGGGCAGCGGCTGGGCAGGGAGTCAACGATCAGGGCACCGATACCCAGGGTGCTAACGAGAACAAGAAAGCGCACACCGATATTACACTCCCCGTTACGGACTGGTGGCGACCCCGATACCCCTACCGGGGGTTCAGGCGCGGTGGCAAGTCACTCCGGCAGCGCCGTCAGGTGGGAATGGGGCAATCGGCTCGATCCACCCACCATGGCCTGGAACCCCTGGAACCCCGCTTCCTGCTCAATGGTGAACTGACCTCGCTGTTTGGTAGCGGTGCCTTTGGCGACATGGCCACGGACGCCGCCGATGGCTTCCTCGCCTTCGGCAACAAGCTCGATGACATTATCTCCGATCTGGACGAAGGTTTTGCCGGCCTGCCGGGGATGCTGACAGAGCGCTTCGAGGTCGATAGTGACACCGGTGACATCACAGGTACGGAAACACGCCCGCCCAAGATCGCCGGCCTGCTCGGCCAGGCGCTGAAACGCGACCCGGATTCAATTGATCCAGATATCCCTAATGATCTGGGTTCTCTCCAGGAGCATGAGCAGGATTTCAGCGGAGATAAGTACCAGAACCTGGCCAAGCGGGCTGATTATCTCTATGGCTATGCGTCAGGCACTGTAGGATCCAATGGCCAGTGGAATGGCCCCGACCAGGATGCCGTCCTGGCCACCCTGGATCTCGATGGCGACGGCATGGCCAGCTGGCGCGAAGCCTTCGACGTGCTGTTCGTCGGTAACTTCCTCTCGGTGCTGGATGACTTCGCGTCGGCCGTAGACGGTGGCGCAGACATGGCAGATGCTACCGACGATACCGTTAGTGCCCTGAACTCGCGCACCGGCGCCATCGCTGCCGAGTCGACCTCCTTCGACCTGTTCGAAGAAGTCGTGTTTACCGCCAGCGAAACGTTCAATGACCTGCTCAGTCTGGAAAGCGGCGGCTTCACCTTTGCGGCCAACGATAACGATTCACCTGATTTTTATACCCTGGGCTTCTCCGGCAACCTGATGTTCGGCTTCGCGCATACCTTCCAGCTCGACTTCGGCATCGTCGCCGACCAGCTGGGTATCGAAGCGTTGACTGAGCGATTCACCAGTGGCGGCAGCCTGACCCCGTCGACTACCCCGGTCCAACCCGAGATCGACCTGACCGCCGACCTGGATATCCCCCTGGCCTTCTCCTTCTACTTGCCAGAAGTCGGAAGCGATCCCGACCTGCTCGACCTGGCCCCCTTCCGGGAGAGTTTCGGCCTTCGGGCCGGTACCTTCGTTGACGATGCTCCCATCCAGATGACCCTGTCGGCGGATCAGGTCCCGAATGGGAACTTGGCTGACTTGTTCATTAATGCAGGTTTCCTGGGCCTTCAGGCCACGAGTGGCAGCACCTTCACCCTGGATATTGTACAGGAGATCGATTTCACACCCGCTAGTCTTCCCTCGACCTTGGGTTTCGACGCGGTGCCGCTGGAGAGTGACGGTGGCGTATTGACTGCTGTGGATGCGGTTGGTGACTTCAATCATCCCGTGGAGTTCGAGCTGACGTTTGCGCTTGACGCATGGAGTGGTGGTACGGATACCTCGACCACTGCCGTCGCGGTTGATGTTGCTCCTCCCGGGGACGGTGAGACAGCCCAAGTAGTACTGGAAACCGCTCTCGCTGCGCAGTTCGAGGAAGCCCTAAAGGTCGAGACAATTGATGGAAAACTGACGATTTCTCTCAACGAAGAAAATCGTTCGACCTTGGATCCTCGTTTCGATGGCAACGATATTCTTATCGACCTGAGTGAATCTCAGGTGGATGACCCAACTTTTATCTCGGCGTTTCTGCTATCGGTGGGTGTCGCACTTCCTCAGCGAATAGGCGTTGCAGGGGCAGTCGGCAAGACCATAGACGATCTAGTCTCTGAACTCGATGATCTTAGCGGTATCTCTGCTGAAAAAATCATGCAGGACGTTGCAGATTCGGAGACGGATCCTCCTGAACAGGAATATGCTGGTCAGATCCGTATCAGTTCCTCTTCTTCCGAGTCCCTCTATCTGGTCGACGAGTTTTCCATCGACGCCGATGGCGTTGTGCGCCTTGATGAGCTGTTGACCGCTGACGCTGGTGATCTCTTTGACCTTCCCGCCGCTAACGAGGCTTCCTTTGCCTTCGACCTTACCTTCGATGTAATCACAGGCCTCGAGCGTACCACCGGAAGCTGGGGCGATATTCAGATTCATTTCGGCAGCACCATCGATAGCGTTGTGGCAGGTGCAAATCCAAATATAACCGAATTCAACATCTTTGATTTCAGTGACAACGAAGACACAGGATCGCTCGTACAGGACCGCTCCGGCAACTGGCGGATGGACTACAGCGCTGAGCTGGATACCGACCATCCCAGCCTGCTCGAAACTGGCCTTACCCAGGAAGTGGTCGACTTCAATGTGGTCAGCGCCAATAGCGTACTGGGCATGCTCGGCCAGCTGCGCTCCTGGGCCGATAGCGTGGCGGATTCCGCCTATCTGGGTAACATGGATATCCCCTTCGCCGACCTGGTACTTGGCGAGGTCCTGGGCTTCAACGACCTGATACAGGAAGCTCTGCTGTTTGATCAGATCGGCGAGGAGGCGGGCAACACTCTGAACCAGATCAGCAAGCTGATCGCTCAGGCCCAGATCGATGGCAACATCGAGACCCTGGTTCCCTTTACCAATGTGCAGGAGTTGACGGCTCGGCTGAATGCACTGGGCCTGCTGGAAACGGCCAGCTTCTCGGATGGAGCGCTGGACTTTGCTGGAAGTACGGCGACTATCTGGTATGACCCTGCGGCCTCAGGCGCCCACGACCCGGCGAATGCCAAGCTGCTGGTACCGCTAACACTGTCGCGTCTCGGTGATCGCGTCAGCAGCGCCGAATCCCCGGTGGACTTCCTGAACCGCCTTGAGGGGGGGAGCGAGAGCCTGTTGGGACCGCTGGAGTTGACTTTCAGCGCCTCCACCATCGAAGTTTCCGTCTCAGAGAGCATGAATGCCACCCTCGGCATTCTTCTCGGCGAGGGGGGTAATCTCAACACCAACCCGGAATTGGCAGAGTTGGGCGTTAAGCCCATGGACCATCTGGCGGTCACCGGCGGTGCTGAGGTGCAGACCGTTCAGGGCAGGCTCTCGGCGGATGCGTCTTTCCAGCTCCGTGTCGGTGGCGGTGACTGGGAAACCATTACTGTTACCAAGCTAGCTACCAGCACAAATACCACGGCCCAGGATCTGGCCAGCGATATCAATGCGCAACTCATTGGTGACTTTAGCGTTATTACCGCAGAGGTCCTTAACGGTCGTATTGTCTTGGTCGCCGATGCCGGTGTTACGTCATTCGATGTGAATGTTCAGCAGACCAATACTGCCTTCAGCGAGATCGGTCTGGCCTCCAGTCGCGCGTCCAATGTGGCCGTGGCCTTGGCCACCCAGGCGGAATATGAGCTGGGCAGTAATGGCACCGTTACTATCATACTTAACGATGGTACTGGCACAGGTGAAAGCATCACCTTGACGCTTCTAGCAGATGACACGACCGGGAACCGTACCCTTAGTGATCTGGTCAGTGATCTGAATGCCCTGATTGGTGTAAACGATGGTGTCATCTTCACCCGCAGCGGCAACGAGTTGATTCTGGGTAGCATCGCCGAGGGCGTTCACTACCTTGATGTTCATTTCGAAGACTTCACCGGCCTTTTCGGTACGGATGATATTTCCGTAAAAGCTGGCCTGCTGCTCCAGGGCGGGGGCGAGATCGCCAGCCAGTACGGTCGGATCAGCGGCGATGCCAATTCGATAGAAGTAAACTACGGAGCTGGTACGGCCACGATCAGCATTTCCCAGACCGAAACCGACGAGCTACGCTCCATCGCCGAGCTGGTCGAGCTGCTAAATGACAAGCTGGCCGTTGAAAGCGTCAATGAAGTGGAATTTGTCGCCCTGGGTGCCAAGCGCTTGGGCATCAAGGCCTTGGATAACACGGTCACCGAGATCACCATCACCGGTGCCACGTCTCTAGGCTTTGCCGATGACGATAGCATCGATAACTCCCTGCGCCTGAGTGCCGCCCAGACCGTGACCCAGTATTTCGGCCCAAGCGAGACGGCTGAGTTCACCATCACGTATAACGCTGGCAGCGGTGAGCAAACCGTTGATATCGAGCTTTCACCTGACGATACCCTCAAGGCACGAACCCTGTATGACCTGCAGCGAGTGCTTCAGGACAAGCTGGATACGGCATTCGAAAGTCGCCTGATCAACGTCGGTATCGATAGTGGCCGGCTGACCTTCACGGCCAGCGAGGCCTCGGTCTTTGACAGCTTCGCAATTTCTACTGATGTCGGCGGGATTGGTGACCAGGCACGCGACTGGCTGGGGCTGGTCGAGATCGAGACCGGCTTCGGCAACCTGGATAGCAACAAGGATGATTTGCTTATCAGGACCCGTTCCGGCGAGATGTTTACCGTCGATCTGACGGGTTTAACAAACATTGATGGCGCCATTACTGCTATCAATAACGCTGCCGGTGGGAAAGTAACCGTCGCCATTTCTAGCGACAACGCCAGCCTGGTGCTAACCGACAACACCGACGATGCGGATGTCATTGAGGGCGGTGTTTTCGAGGTCGAGACCCTTAACGGCTCGCGCACGGCCCGCCAGCTGGGCATCTTCTCTTCTGGTAGCGCGGACCGCCAGGCCGATGTCGGCGACGACACCATCTACGGCGACCGCATCGGCAGCCTCGGGCTGAGTGATCGCATGTCCATCGAAGATGACGGACGCGATCTGCTCCAGGCACAGATCACCCTGACCCTGCCCGACTTCGCCGCCGAGGCGCGCCTGGGCTTTATTGGCGTAGGGCTGGAAGCCGGCACGCCGGAATTGACGGCCAGCTTCTCGCTGGGCCTGGCGGATCCGGGTACGGATGCCAGTGGTTATAGCCTGCGCCAGCTTCTCGATGCCGTGCGAGATGACAACATCACGGCACTCGGTGATTTCCTTGATGCGCCTGAGATTGATGTCACCGCCGGTGATATCGCCTTCGATGTCGCCGTGCTGGGCGAAGCGGGAACGGCCGTTGCTGGTCTCGGCCTTGCCGGTGGTGAGATCGTGGTTCGCTTGATGGACTTCGGGGGTATTGTCGCCGGAGAGTTTGCCCTGCCGACAATCGAGATCGGGAAGTACGAAACGCCAGGTGAGCCCCCATCGGGATTTACTTCCTTTGATACCTTCGAGCAGGCCTTGCAGGCCGTTCTGGGCGACCTGGGCAGCTTCGCTGCGCTGGATTTCTCCACCTTCGGCGCGGCACTGGAAAGCCTGCGCGATATCGTCGACGGCTTCTCCGATATCGGCTTTCTCAGCGAGGAAATTCCCATTCTGGGTGTCAGCGTTCTCGACATGGTGGGCATCGCCGACGACTTTGCCGCCGGCATCGAGGAGATCCTGGCCAACCCGGTCGCCACGATACAAGAGCTTGAAGGGCGCTTGACCGAGGCGCTGGGCCTCCCGTCTGGCGCCATCGGCATGTTGATCGACGGCGATGAACTGATTCTGGATATCGACTTCTCCCGCAGCTTCAGCGAGCCAATCAATATCCAGCTGGATTTGCTGGCATTGGGCGCTGCGGTGCCGGCGGGTCTCACCGGAGAGTTTGGCCTCTACGGCGCCGCCGGACTGGCGGTCAGCGGGGCTATCGATGCCAAGCTCAGCTTTGGTATCGATCTGGAAAGCTTGATTGAAGTAAACGGGGAGCTCGGCACGCCTTCCGTCGAAGTGCTCTACGGCGAGAACCGTACCAACCTGTCCGGCAACCTGCGTGCCACTGGAGACAACCTCACCTTCAATGCCGCCTTGGGGCCTTTGGGTGCCGCCGTTCGTGACGGAACTGCCCTTATAGATTTTTCTTTCGACCTTCTTGATGATTCCGGGAATGTTAAGACTGACTTGGGAGATATTGGGGAGGTATCTGCCACCTTGCCTGTCTACTTCCCCACCAGCTCAAGCTATCTGGGGGATATCTTGCTGGGCGCGGGTTTGTCGCTGGATGCAAACGGCGAGCTTACGCTGACGGGTACAGTAGGCGGAGGAACTGACGTACTGGCCTTCAGCGACGGCTTCTTCGACGCCCTGGACTTCGCGAACTTCGATATCTTCTCCAGCCTGCCGCTGATGATCGACGGCTTCGACCTCTTCCTGTCCAGCCTGCAGTCACTCCTCCAGGGTCAGGTGCTGGGCGTGGATATCCCCTTCCTGGGCGACAGCCTCGCCGATGGCGCCACGGTGATCGAGGACTTCCGCCAGGACTTCGTCGACCCCTTCCGCGAGCAGGTGGCAGAGGCCCCCCAGCGCGGCCTGGAAATCGTTCAGGACCTGCTGTTCCGCTCGCTCTGGGCGACTACGGTACTGGTCAAGCTGGATGAGTCGGCGCCAGCTGACTTCGCTGGGCTGAGCCTGGAGCAGCTGTTCGATCCCACAGACACCGACTGGATCGATATCGGTGCTCTCGGTGGAGTCCTGAGTGGTACCTACGGGGCCAATATCGATCACTACATCAATGCCGATCTAACAGCTGATGGCGTCCAGTGGAACTTCGTGCTGGGTGGCTCTTGGAGCCCCGATGTCGCTTTCGACTTCGATCTGGGCTTCCCGGCCCTGGGCCTGGACCTGGACGTGGACCCCGAGATTATCCTCGAATGGAACCTGGGCCTGGGCTTTGGCCTGAGTACCCAGCAGGGAGCCTACTTCGATGTAGGCCGAGTCGACTACACGATTGATGGAGAAGGGGTAACGGCCGGCGTCACGGCGGGCGCTGAGATCGCTGAGTTCCAGGCCAGAGCGGAGTTGGCCTTTGGCCCGACCGATACCCTGACCGGCCGGCTGGGCTTCCTGGAGTTGGAGGTTTCGCCCAACGGTGACGCCTTCGCCATTATCGATGGCAAGCGCGAACTGGTCGGCACCGGTGTCTTCGCCGACTTCCAGGTCGATCTCGTCAACACCGGAGTCAGTGGCAGTAACAAGCTTGCCTTCTTCGAACTGGGCCAGCTCGATGCCAACGTCACCCTCGAGGCGGGCGCACGCCTGGATGTTGAGGGTACCGTCCAATTCAACGACGATATCCTGCCGTCGGGCACCATCGCCCCACTGCTGCCCAGTATCCAGACCGACTTCATCTTCGACTGGGGCAATACGGCCGATGGGCCTAAGACGACAGATGGCGATGTAGTCCCACTGATTACCGCTAGTCTGGCTTCCGGGTTGCAGTTCAACTTCGCCGACTCTCTCAACGAGATCGCCTTCAATGATGTGAAGCTCAACGTCGGCTCCTTCCTCACCGATTTGTTGGGGCCAATCGTCGGGCAGATCCAGCAGATCACCGGGCCACTTGAGCCGATCATCGATGTGTTGACGACACCCATACCGGTGATCTCCGACCTGGCCGGCAAGCCGATCACTTTGGTCGACCTGGCCGCCACCTTCGGCGAGTTCAACCCCGGTTTCATCTATGCCATCGCCGATATCATCCAGTTGGTCAACACTATTGAAGGCCTTGGTGAAGGCGATGCTTATATAACGATTGGTAGCTTCAGTGTCTTCGACAGTGGCCTGAATTCGGCGGTATCCGGTAGTCAGTTGGCTAGTGGCGGCTTCGATCTCTCGGGCGCCTGGGGTGAAGGGGAGAGCTTCCTCGAGGGGATCGCAGGCTTCCTCAGCGGTGAGGATGGGCAAGACTTCATCAGTGACTTCTCCACCCTACTGGCTGGAAATAGCAGTGATGCCGCGGGTACGACTAATAAACTACTCACCAGCGGCTTCGGCGAGGGCGGTGGCTTCGACTTCCCGATCCTGAACGATCCGGCACAGATCTTCGGGCTGCTGGTGGGCCGGCCGGCGGTGCTGGTCACCTACGACATGCCGCCCTTCGTACTGGATTTCGAGTACCAGCAGAGCTTCCCGGTCTACGGCCCCATCTTTGCGGTGATCACCGTGGGGCTGGGCATGCAGATCGATCTGGCCTTCGGCTATGACACCCAGGGCTTCCAGACCTTCGCCGATGGCAACTTCGAGAACCCCCTCGACCTGCTCGGGGGCTTCTATATCAGCGACCGTGAGAACCCGGATGGCAGCGGTGCCGATGTGCCCGAGCTGATCCTCACCGGCGAGGTCTTCGCCGGTGCCGAGGTCAACCTGGGGATCGGCAGCGCCGGGGTGGAAGGCGGCATCATCCTGACGGTCAATTTCGATCTCTATGACCCGGATCGCGACGGTCGGGTGCGGTTGAGTGAACTGCTCAGCGTGATGGAGTTCGAGGCACGGACCGGCAGCCCGCTGCTGGCACCTATCGCCATCTTCGATATCTCGGGGGACATCGCCGCCCAGCTGCGTGCCTATATCAAGATCCTGACCAGCAAGTTCACCATCGATATCACTCCGCCCATCGTGCTCTTCGAGTTCTCGATTCCCTTCGATCGCGAACCTATTTTGGCCACTGAAGCCGGTGACACGCTGATTCTCAACATTGGTGACTCGGCGCGCCTGCGCCTGGAAGGGGATACCCGTGATATCGGCGAACATATCATCGTCGAGCAGACGGGGGCGGACTCGGTCAAGGTGTGGTCAGACCAGTTCGGGGTGCCGGTCAATGCGGCACAGACCTACAGCGGGATCGGCAAGATCCTGGTGCGCGGCGGCGAGGGCAACGACTTTATCGACCTCAGTCGCGTGACCAGCATCGCCGCCGAGGTTCACGGCGGGGAAGGCAACGACACCATCTACCTCGGCGGCGGAAACGACCTGGTCTACGGCGGCCTGGGCAACGATCTCATCGATGCCACCAAAAACAGCGGGGGAGGCAACAACACCATCTTCGGCGGCCGGGGTGACGATATCATCCATGGCGGCAGTGGCGATGACCTGATCTTCGGCGGTACGGGAACACTGCGTCAGGTGGATGTCGAGGTCGACGGAAGCACGGAAGACGGGCTGCGCATCAACGCCTCCGCTTCCCGTGACGATGGCAACAACAGGATCACCACCGGCAACGGCAACAACCTGGTCTTTGGCGGCGGTGGCGATGACATCATCATCGGTGGCAATCTTGCCGATATTCTCTTCGGCGATGGCGGCCAGGTCACGGTAACCAAGAGTTCGCCATGGACGCTGCACTCCGTTCAGTATATCGACCTTGGCGCTGGCGGGAATGATCGTATCTTTGGTGGCGATGGCAATGACATCATCTATGGCGGCCCCGGCGATGACATTCTCAAGGGTGGTGAGGGCGACGACACGATCTACGGCAACAAGGGCTTCGATATCCTCTTCGGTGATGGCTCGGCCTTCGGTATCAACGATTCCTTGTCGGCTGATCCGGACTTCACCTTCAATGATAACGAAACCCCGCTTGATGGTGATGACGATTTTCTTGAAGTCATCCAGTGGACCTTCGCTGGCACCTCTCATGGTGACAACACCCTCTATGGCGGCACCGAAGACGACCTGATCTTCGGCGGCTTCGGCGACAGCATCATCGATGGCGGCAAGGGTAGCGACACAATCTTCGGGGATGGTGGAAAAGTCACATACACCGCTGACGGAATTGCTATCAGTATCGAATCCCTTGTCGACGAGTCAGATACCGATCCTGTCAGCGGCACCAATACCCTTATCGGTGGGGGTGAGGGCGGTAACATCATCTTTGGCGGCGCCGGCGTGGATACCATCCAGGGTGGCGGTGGTCCAGACCTCGTTTTCGGCGGCGCTGGTAATGACAATATCGATGGTGGTGATGGCCCCGATGTGATCTTCGGTGATACGGGGCTGGTCGCCTACCGCAACTTTGGCGGGGAGACCGTGCACCGTCTGATCGGTGACGATGAGCTTCCTTACGATATCAAGACCATCTTTAATGACAGTGAAAACAATACGTTCGATCTCAATCCCGCGACGGTCGATCTGATCCTTGCCCTGCCTAATGACATCAACGGCGATGACACCATCGTCGGTGGTGCCGGCGACGATATCATCATCGGCGGCGGTGGCGATGACCATCTTTATGGTGACTGGGAGGTCGACCCTGGCAACTTGCCAGCCACCGCACCTCAGGGTAGCGATATCGTCGTGGGCGATTGGGCCAGGCTGGATTTCAACAGCCGACGCATCACTGCTATTCAGAGCCTGTTTGCCGGTGACGGCGAGGGCGGCGCTGACACGCTCTACGGCAACGGCGGTAACGACGTGCTGATCGGTGGTTCCGGTGGGGATACGATCCACGGGGTCAACGGCGGTACGCTCACTGGCAATACCTTCACGGCGAATATCGTGCAGGTCGTAACCGCCTTCGATAATGATCCGGAATCTCTCACATACGGCGAGCCCATCACCGAACCTGCTACCGGCGACGATATTCTGGTTGGCGATAACGCCCTGCTGACCTTCGCCCCGGCCGTGGGTCTCCACGCAAATGGCGCTGCCCTTGTGACTTTCGGCGGCTACCTGACCCAAGTCGAGACGACCGACACGAGAAATGCGACCGGTGGAATCGATACCCTCTACGGCGACCTGGGCAGCAATATCCTGATCGGCGGCGCCGAGGGCGACTTCATCTATGGCGCCAATGGCGACGACATCATTCTGGGTGATAACGGCGTCGTTACCTTCGGCAGCCAGTCAGTGGACGGCAAGTCTTTCGTCTTCCTTGATCGAGTCGAGAGCGTGGTGACCGAAGATGATGATACCGATGGCTTTGTCGGCGGCGTCGATCACATCCTCGGTTTCACTGGCTCCGAGATCGTCCTGGGCGGCATAGCTGGCGACATTATTGACGGCCATGAAGGCGACGATATCCTGCTGGGCGATAACGGCCTGGTCAAACTGATCTCGTCCTGGGATGTGAATACAGATGCCCCCGGCGCCAGGCTCTTCCTTTCCGGCGTGGTCGAGCGCATCGTCACCACCGATACCGAGAATGCCAGCGGCGGCGTGGATACCATCAAGGGCGGTGAGGGCAACGATATCCTCCTCGGCGGTGCCCAGGGCGACTTCCTCTACGGCAATCTGGATATCCCGTTGACGGATGGCCAGGTCGTCGGCGACAACCTGATTCTCGGTGATAACGGTGAGTTGGTCTTTGATACGAGCAATCCCGACTGGGTCTACCTCTCAATGGTCCGCAGCTTGCTGGGTGGCGACGGCGTCGCCGCTCCTAGCGAGTACGTTGGTGGTGTGGATACCGTTGAAGCCGGGGACGGCGCGGATATCGTTATCGGCGGCATTGCCGGCGATACGCTCTATGGCCAGAAGGGCAGCGATATTCTCCTTGGTGACAATGGCCGGATAGAGCTGGTCTCCGCTGCGAACGTTGTTTCAGGTCCTGGGGTGCTGCCTTATCTGGGCGGTACCGTCTCACGCATCGTCACCACCGATACCGAGAACGCTAGCGGAGGCGCAGACGATATCTTCGGTGGCGAGGACAGCGATATCCTTCTCGGCGGCGCCGAGGGCGATACCCTCTACGGAGACCTGGATGCTCCTTTAATCAACGGCCAGGTCGTCGGCAACAACCTGATCCTGGGTGACAATGGAGAACTCCGGTTCAATAACAGCGACCTTGAGCATGTGTATCTCGAATTTGTCCAGAGCTGGCTCGGGGGCACGGACTTTAACGGTGTGCTGCTAGATAAGCCGGTTGACGACAGTAACTTTGTCGGCGGTGCTGACCTGATCTACGCGGGCGACGGCGACGATATTGTCCTCGGCGGCGAGGATAGCGACGAGATCCATGGCCAGATGGGCAACGATATTCTTCTGGGTGATAACGGTCAGCTGGACTTCGAGTCTGGCAAGTCCCCAGCTGGCGATGTTATGACGCTGGGTGGTGTCCTAAGGGTTCTGCAGACCACCGACGACCACGATGATGAAGGCGGCCAGGATTTAATTTTGGGTGGTTTCGGCAACGATATCATCCTGGGTGGTGTGCTCGGCGACCTGCTGTTCGGCGAGGAGGGCAACGACATCCTTCTTGGTGACCAGGGCCGCCTTGAGTGGAACGAGAAGGAAGGCGATGCCGGTTATCGCATTCTCGACCTGGTTACTACTGCCAACCCGACCTTGGGCGGCCGCGACCTGATTGATGGTGGAGCCGATGAAGATGTGATTTTCGGCGGAACCGACAGCGACCTGCTGTTCGGCGGCGCCGGCAGTGACCTGATGTTCGGCGACCATGGAGAGCTGCTACCCCAGCAGAATACCTACGAGGGTGGCCAAGCCGAAAACTTCTTCGCCATCGATACCGGTGCTGATGATGGCGGTGCCGGCGATCTGATGTTCGGCGGTGACGGCGACGACATCATGCTCGGTCAGCAGGGCAACGATGTGATGTACGGCGGAGCCGGCGACGATGACATGATCGGTGGCCACAACGTCGAGGGTGGAATCGATGAGCTGGCGGGCGATACAGCAGCCTTCGAGATGCTCGTGGGGGATCTTGGCACGGATGCCAAGGTGCGTAATGACTCCTTCAACGACCTCATGGACGGCGGTAGCGGCAGCGATGTGATGTTGGGCGACAACGGCACCATCTGGCGCACCGACGACAAAACGAGTCAGCGGCACTTTCAGCTTGTTGGCGGCGAGATGTACGCCATGCCTACCACCGCCGGAACCGAGCCTGATACCGACAGCGGCTATCCGTCACTCAATCTGGCTACCGAAGGTGGCCAGGGCACGGACCCCAACTGGTCCTTTGGACGGACCATCAGCCTGATCGATCATGACCATGACACCCAGGATGCGATCGGCGCGAACCGCCCCTACGGCGACGATCTGATGGCCGGTGGCACGGACGGCGACATGCTGTTCGGCGGCCTGGGCGACGATGTGATCCAGGGCGATGGCAGCATCGAGATCCTGGGTGACTTCGAGCTTGGCACCTTGCTGGCCCAGTGGAATATTCTCCTGACTGGCTGGCAAGCGGATACTGATATCAGATTGGGCAGCCTTGTCACTGGCCTGGAAGGAGACGATATCACCCCCTTGCTCGATAGCGGCGAGCCCGGCCCTCACTCCATCGATCTTTATGTTAACGATGACCAAGTCACCGCTGGTGACAATCCCATCCTCTCTCTGCGCTTCAACGTTATCGAACGTGCCACTGATGGCGACGACTATATCGAGGGCAACGGCGGCAGTGACCTGATCTACGGCGGCCTGGGTCAGGACGACATCATCGGCGGCAGTTCCTCCCTGTTCGGCCTGGATACTGCCGAGCAGCGACCCGACACCGGCGACGAGCTCTACGGCGGTGCCGGCGAGCGGCTGCAACGCAACGAGTACATTTCCCACAATGAGAACTTCGGGGATGACGGTCTGGCCTGGCAGGACCGCCATGGCCGCGATGCCGATGTGATCATGGGCGATAACGCCAACATCTATCGCCTGGTCGGCGCCGGTGGCCTGCCGCTAAGCTTCAACTTCGATACCTCCCGCCACCTGAGTGCCGGCGAGTTCTTCGAGGCCCGCCAGTTTGCGCATGACACCGATCCGGCCGATATCGCCGCTGCCTGGTATGACCAGGCGTGGATCCTGATCCAGCCACGCGCCTTCGAATTGCTCGACTACAAGGCTGGGTATGGAGATACCTACGAGGGTGAAGGGTTTGGCAGTAACAGCGGCGATGACCTGATCCATGGTGAGTCCGGCGATGACCTGATCCACGGCATGGCCGGCCACGACGCCATCTTTGGCGGTAGCGAAGACGACCAGATCACCGGCGGTACCGGCAATGACTGGATCAGCGGCGGTACAGGCGACGATGGCATCCTCGGTGACGACGGGCTGATCCTGCCCAGCCGCAACGGTCAGGAAGAACGGCTCTTCGGCGTCGACGCTATTGATGAGGACGAGCTCAATAAGGTGATCAGCACGCCCGGCAATATCCAGTTGGCAGTGATCAACCAGAGTCACGAGCTGAAGCTGGCCGTACGCCTGTTTGCCTTCCCCGGCGAGGGTGGTGGCGAGCTTGCGACCGAGGGCAACGACATTATCTTCGGTGGCCTGGGCAATGACTGGCTACACGGTGGAGCCGGCGACGACGCCATCTCCGGCGCCGAGGCGCTGCCCGGCTACTACGATGGCCGCCTCAACTGGTTGTTGATTGCCCAGCAGGAGCTCTGGGAAGATGAAGGGGGGAACACGTTGGATCCCGCCCTGGTGCTCTGGTACGCCGATCGCGCGCCGATCAATACCGGCGATATCCTGCAGTACGAGGGTCGCCGACCCGGCACCGGTGAGTTCTCACTCTACGACGAGCACGACCCCTGGCGCCGCACCATGCTGGGCAGCGACGGCGAGTGGGTGAAGAATGCTGGTTGGTTTGAAGCCGATGGTATCTCCGGTGAGGCCAAGACCTATCTCGACCTGCTGATTACGCGATTGGTCGATGGTAAGACCGAGTATCTGGTCGGCCTCAATGATGATGGCGATCAGGTGGCGCTGTTTGACTTCCTGCTGAACTTCGACCCCACCGAGGGCCCGATCGATACCCGCTTTGACGGTGACCGGGCCACGGCCACAGACGGCGACGACCGCATCTTCGGCGACCTGGGCAACGATTGGCTGGTTGGTGGAACCGGCCGTGACCATATGTATGGCGGCCGAGGCGACGACATGCTCAACATGGACGACGATCACGGTTCCAACTTCGGCGATGTGTCGGGCAAGAATAGCCATCCCAAATTTGACGGCGACAATCCCCTGGGCAATAACTTGCCGGACTCTTACCAGTCCTACGCCGATATCGTCTACGGCGGCGCCGGGCGCGACCGTCTGATTCTCAATACCGGGGCGGACCGGGCCATCGACTGGGTGGGTGAGTTCAACAGCTATGTGGTGCCCTTCAGCCCCTTCGGTGCCTTCCAAATCAGCCGGTCGCTGCAGCCGCAGCTCCAGGAGTTTCTCTACGCGCTATCCGAGAGTGACGGAGCGGACCAGTGGGCGCCGGATCATGAACGCCATGCGGAAGACCAGGGCAACGATCGGCGCATCGCCGACCTGGATGGGGCCCGCAACTATGAGCCCTATGGCGAGCTTGGCCTGGTGCTGCAGAAGGACGCCGATTGGCAGGAACAGACCGGCGCCCCGGACGACCCGCAGCCCGGCAACTTCCAGGGCAAGCGAGATGTCATGCGCCGTGAGCTCTTCCAGGGAGATGATATTGATGCCCTGGAGAGCAGCGCCTTCTCCGTGCAGTCAGGTGACTGGACCATGGGCGGAGGGCTCTATTCGGTCGCTGCCGAAGCCACTGTGGGGGCGGTGAGCATCCTGCACCTGCAGGACCAGCTGCCCAACTATCTCGAGATTCTGGTCGATGTCAGCGCCGATCGGCCCAGAGGTGGCGTCAAGGCCAACGCCTATATCCTCTTCGACTATCAGGACAGCGACGACTTCAAGTTCGCCGGTATCGACATCAGCACCAACAAGCTGGTGATCGGCCAGCGGATCGCAGATGAGTGGCGTGTCCTTTCCGATACCAACCTGCAGATGCGTGGTGGCCAGATCTATGAGCTCGGGCTGATCCTCAATGGCAACCTGGCGACCCTCATCGTCGATGGCCGACACGAGATCGGTCACGCCTTCGGTACGGACCTGCTCAGCGATGGCTATCTTGCCTTGGGCTCTGACAATTCGGCCAGTCAGTTTGCCAACTATCAGGTGCAGAGCCTCCCTCCGTTGACTACCTATGAGGCAACCTGGGGGTTTGATGGCGCGACCCATGGCCTCGAGGAGACTGTCGGAGCATGGCTCCTGGAAGAGGGGTGGCTGAGGGGATCAGCGACCGCTGAGCCGGCCATGCTGTTCGGCTCCCTGCCGCTGGGCGTCGCCCCTTACGCTGCTCTGGAACTCGAGGCCCGGCTGATCGCCGAGGGGCGTTCGGGTTTCGTCTATGACTACCACGACGCCGACGACTACAAGTTTGCTCTGCTTGATGTTGAGGCCGGCCAACTGCTGATGGGCTATGTGGCTGGTAAAGCAGCGCAAATCAGCGCCACCCTGGACGTGACCCTGGCCGGAGGCGAAGCCTACGACCTCAAGCTGACGCTCACCGGTGGCCAGGTTCTGGCAACCTTGAAAGTGGCCGGCGCCGAGGGCGAACCGACGATGCAGCTGGCCCACGTCTACTACAGCCAGCTCAATGCCGGTGGCTGGGGTCTGATGGTTGATGCCAACTCCGGTGGTGAATTCGCGCACTTCATGGCCCGCACCAACGATGTTGCCTACCTGCAATCCGATGAGGCCCTGACGGCGGCGCGCCCTGCCCTGGGGAATATCGTGAGCGCTGCGGTGCCGACCGAGTATGACCTCGACGTGCTGATGGCCGAGGCCTGGAAGCGGCTGAAAGCCGCCCATGGAGATCACCTGCCAGACGCAATGCCTGACATCGACCTCGAAGTGGTCGACCTCGGCGGACTGCGCCTGGCTCAGGTGGTGCAGGAGCGCATTCTGATCGATGCCCAGGCAGCAGGCCATGGCTGGTTTATCGATGCCACTCCGGATGCCGACGGCGAGTTCACCCTCGAATCTGAAGGGACCCTGCGTGCCGGAGAGGGCAGCGATGCCCACGGCCGTATCGATCTGCTCACCGTGCTGATGCATGAGCTAGGCCACTTGGCGGGCCTGCATCATGCCGACGACGATGGCGAGCTGATGGCCGAGACCCTTGAGCCGGGCGTGCGGCTGCTGCCGGTGGCGTCAGATCATGACGAACACGGCCATGCATCGGCAGAGCCGTTCCCCGGGCAGGGGGGCGAGAAACGCAGCGAGAAGAGCAGTGGCCTGGCACTAGGGCATGAGCTGCTGCTGTTCGACCTTCGAGACGGTGTCATCAGAGGGGTGATGAGTGCGGGTGGGTCGCATCAGAGCCCGTCGGTAGCGGTCTCGGCTGACCGTGCCAGCGAGCTGCCAGACCACGCCGGAGAGGTCATTCCGGTTCCACCCATTGACGAAAATCCTCTGGGGGAGGATGACGACATGGAGGGATTTGACTTCGGTTCGTTGAATTCGGCGGTGCTGTCGAAGCCGCTGTCGCTGATAGGGAAGTTCAGTTCTCGACTAAGATGAATGTGAGCCGACGGTAACGGTCCGTCACTGTCGGTATGGGAACGTAAAGGCGGTCGGTGTCGAGATGCCACCGGCCCCACCTCGGAGTGACACGCAATGGAGAACACCATGACCGATACCCCGAACGAGGCGAAGGCTGCGCCGAACGGTGCCGATGCCAAGTCTTCCGCACCGAAGGTGGTGTGGGATGACTCAGGGATGAACATGTCGTATGCGAATGTGGTGAATGTAACGAGCACACGCGAGGAAGTGACTCTGTTCTTCGGCACCAACCAGACGTGGAATGCTCGGGAATCGGAGTTCAAGGTCAAGCTGCACGACCGCATTATTGTCAGTCCTTTTGCCGCCAAACGGCTGCTGACTCTGCTGAGTGCGGTAGTCGGCGAATACGAGAAGCGCTACGGCAAGCTGGATATTGCAGATCCCAGGGACAGTCGTCCCGGTGGCCAGTAGGCCGGCTGATCGACACTAAGGGCATGATCAGGGAGCGGTGCCGTCGGGAGTACACATCGTGATGGAAGGCGCAGCTGCACGTCGTCACCAAGATGCCTCAGGACATGATCGCATTGCCTTCCTCGACCAGGCGCTATGGAAGCGCCTGGCCGATGCCGATGATGAATCCACCTATCTGCAAGCGTGGCTGAGTCTCCAGAGCAGTATGATCCCCGGCTGCCGCTCCATGGTTGTGCTGTTTCACGAGGTTGAGGACGCTTTGCTGGTGCCCGTGGCCGCCTGGCCAGATGCCAGCCCTACCACCGAAAGTCTTTCCGAGGCGGTTGATGCCGCCGTGGCAACCGCCTCCGGCGCGGCAAGGCGCATTGCCATGGAGGATGGCAGTGAGGGGCGTTTTGCCCTTGCTCTGCCTGTCTTGTTTAACGCCAGATTGGAAGCCGTTGTCGCCCTGGAGGTGGCGGGCGCAGAAAAGGAGGGGCTGCCCGAATTGATGCGCCGCCTGCAGTGGGGCGTCGCCTGGCTTGAGACCCTGTTATGGCGACGCCGCGCCGAAAACGAAGCTCAGCAGAGAGAGCGAGTCGAGGCGGCATTTGATCTGCTGGCTCCGGTGTTGGATGCCCGTCACCTGCGCGATGCCTGTGACAGCCTGGCAAGTGAGTTGGCAGCACGGCTTAATGCCGAGAGAGTGGCCGTGGGCCTCAACCGCCGTGGCCGTCTGAAGATTGTGTCGCTATCCCATACGGCTGTCGCCGACAATCGCATGCAGGCCATGCGCCTGCTGGCCGCGGCCATGCATGAGGCGCTGGATCAGGACGCCACGCTGATGCATCCGGCCCCAACCGGGCAGATGTTCTCGACCCTGGCCCATGCTCGGTTGCTGGAGCAATCCGGATGCGGAGCGGTGGTCTCGGTACCCCTGGCCTGGGGGGACCAGCGTGTTGGTGTGATTCTGGTGGAGTTTTCCGAACTTGCCCCGGTGGACGATCATTTGCTGGACACCCTGGAGACCGTAGCATCCTCCGTTGCGCCGGTGCTGGATGCTCGCCGGCGCAGTGACCGCTGGCTGCTCGGCCGCGGCTGGGACAGCCTGGTAGAGGGTGCCGGTGCACTGTTCGGGCCTCGCCACCTGGGCATGAAACTGGTGGCCGTCATGCTGGCAGGCCTGGTGGCTTACCTGTCGGTGGCTACCGGACCGTTTCGCATTACCAGCGATGCCCTGATCGAGGGTAGCGTGCAACGAACCCTGGCGGCTCCCTTTGATGGCTATGTCTCCCAGGCATCGGTCAGGCCCGGTGATATTGTCTTCGCTGGCCAGGTGTTGGCAGAGCTGGACGCGACAGACCGCCAGCTGGAATTGCTGCAGTGGCTGAGTATGGAGCGCCAGCGCCAGCTCGAATACGAACGGGCCCTGGCCGAAGGTGATCGTTCTGCCGTGGCAGTGGCCGCTGCCCAGATTGACCAGGCCAGTGCTCAGGCCGACCTCGCTCGGGAGCAGATTCGTCGTAGTCAGCTGGTCGCCCCCTTCGATGCGTATGTCCTGAGCGGCGACCTGACGCGCTCGATTGGTGGGGCTCTGTCTGGCGGAGAACCGATGCTGGAGCTGGCGCCGTTGGATGCCTACCGCGTAGTGGTTCAGGTCGACGAGCGAGATATCGGCTATCTCGCCGAACAGCAGCAGGGACAACTGGTGCTCTCCGCCCTGCCCGAACAGGTGCTGGAATTTCAGGTCGAGCGAATCACTCCCGTTTCCGAGCCTGGCGAGGGTAACAACCGCTTCCGAGTGGAAGGTGTGCTGCAGGATCCTGACGCGCTATTGCGGCTCCGTCCCGGCATGGAAGGGGTTGCCAAAGTCAGTGTGGATGAGCGGCGCCGAGCCTGGATCTGGAGCTATAAGATCATCGACTGGTTCCGTTTGAAGCTCTGGCGTTGGTGGCCCTGATGGCACTCGATGTCAGTCTCTACAGCCCCTGGTGGGGAGCCGTTGCCGACTCCCGTCCGCAGCTGCGCGGCCATGTTCAGTTGCACCGACACCTCTACCGAGACCAGCCCTGGTATGTGCTTCAAGACCCCATCTCCGGGCGCTTTCACCGTTTTGGGCCGGGGGCTTATCGACTGATCTCCCAACTCGATGGTGAGCGAAGCCTCGATGAGGTCTGGCAGGATGTGGTGGCCGCACTGGGCGGCGACGCACCGTCCCAGGACGAGACCATCCAGCTGCTGGGCACTCTCCACGGTGCCGATGCCTTGAGCCACGAAGGTGCCCTTCACCTGGACGCCCTGTTTGAGCGTCGTGATCGGCATCGCCGACGCCAGTGGCTGCAGCGGGTGCGCAGCCCGCTGGCGGTCCGGATCCCGTTGTTCGACCCGGACAGGTTGTTGGATTGGCTCTACCCCCTGGCGCGTCCGCTGCTCAGCATGTTCGGACTGCTGCTCTGGCTGGTACTGATCATTTCGGCCGCGGTTCTGGCGGTAATGAACTGGGAAGGTCTGGCGGCAGACCTCTCTAGCCAGCTGATGTCGCTCAATAACCTGCCGCTGCTGGTGGGAGTCTTCATTCTGGTCAAGTCGGTCCATGAGCTGGGCCATGGGCTGATAGTCAAGCGCTGGGGAGGCGAGGTGCATGAGCTTGGCATCATGCTGCTGGTGTTCATGCCCGTGCCCTATGTGGATGCCTCCGCGGCAACCGCCTACCCCAGCAAGTGGCAGCGCGCGCTAGTCGGTTCCGCCGGTATCATCGTCGAGCTGATGCTGGCGGCCTTGGCCATGTTCGTCTGGCTGGAAGCCGAGAGCGGCCTGGTGAAAGCCATTGCCTTCAACGTCATGGTGGTGGGAGGGGTGTCGACCCTGTTGTTCAACGGCAATCCGCTGCTGCGCTTTGATGGCTACTACGTCTTCGCTGATCTGCTCGAGATACCCAACCTGTTCACCCGTGCCAATCGCTACTTCTTCTATCTGGTGCAGCGCTACCTGTTTGGCATGCGCGAGGTTCGCTCCCCTGCGACCGCTCGGGGCGAGTCAGGCTGGCTGTTCTTCTACGCTATTGCTTCCTTCTGCTATCGCATGTTCCTGATGACCATCATTGTGATGTTCGTGGCGTCGCTGTTCTTCACCTTGGGGATCCTGCTGGCTATCTGGTCGATTATCCAGATGCTGGTGTGGCCGTTGCTCAAGGGGTTGAACTTCCTGTTCACCAGTCCTCGCCTGGAGCGTCATCGAGGACGCGCCTGGATGGCGACCGGACTTTTTATCATCGCGCTGGTGGGGCCGCTGACTCTGGCACCTGTGCCATATGCCACCATGGGGGAGGGTATTGTCTGGGTACCGGACCGGGCAGAGGTACATGCTTCCGCCAGCGGCTTCGTGGCCTCGGTGATGGCCGAGCCGGGCAAGCATGTGCAGCAGGGTGATCCTCTGATCGCTCTTGATGCCCCGCTGCTGGACGCGGAGATACGCGTCATGCAGGCACAGGTGCGTGAGCTTGAGGTTCGCCGTGCCCTGGCGGCGGTCAACGACCGGGTTCAAGAACGCATCGCGGGCGAGGAGCTGGCGCTCATGCAGGCGCGTCTCTCGGATGCCGAAAGACGACGCACTGATCTGATCGTCACCAGTCCGGTGGATGGCATCCTGGCACTGCCGGCAGCTCAGCATTTGATAGGTCGGTATCTGATCCGTGGCGAACCGGTGGCACTGATTGTCGATCCGCAGCGGCCAGTGGTACGCAGCTTGATTTCCCAGGAACGCATCGACCTGGTGATGTCGCAGACTCGGAGGGTTCTGGCGCGGCCTGCTGCTGATCCGGGCCTCGTACTGGAACTCACCGACCTTCGGCTGTCGCCGCTGGCATCGACTGAACTGCCTAGTTTGGCGCTGACCAGTGAAGGGGGCGGCAAGGTGGCGCTGGATCCGACCAATGGCCAGCGTCCCAGTGCCATGGAGCCCTATTTCATGCTCGAGGCCAATGCCCCGGGGTTGATCGGCAACGGTAGCGTTGGAGGGCGTCTGCAGTTGCGATTCGATCATGGCAATGCGCCGCTGGGACAGCAGCTCTACCGGGCCTTGCGTCAGGTGTTCCTGGAGCGCCTGAATGTCTGATGTGCTTGCGCTCAAGGCGGATTCCCACTGGCGTTCCCGAGGCTCTCCTCCTTCTGCCATTAGGACCGGCGAGCTGCCGGGGCGCTGGCTGGTGGCCTGGAACCGGCTGGTGCGACAGCTGCCCTTGGTGTCTTTCCGCCAGAAGGCGCTCCTTGTCGAGGCCTGGCAGCAGGCCGGTCGGGAATGGGAGCCGCAACGCTTGTCTCCCGTCGAACTGCAGCGCCACCTTCTCAAGGCGCTACACGAGCGCTATCTCTCATACCAAGCGGCGCTTGGAATGGCGCAGTTGCTGCGGTCTTCAGGGCTTGTCGGTTCGCTAAGCCCGGATAGGATGTCGGCGGTGTCTCTGCTGGAGCAGGCCTGGCGGCTGATGTGCGGTGACATGGTATTGGATGCGGTGCCAGTCACTCATCATCCGGCCCTTCCCCTGGCGGTCCTCTGCGCTGCCACGGCAGGTTGGCGAGTGTTGCTGGTCACACCCGATAGCGACGAGGCAACAGCCTTGCAGGAGCGGCTGGTGGCCCTCGTTCACCCGCAATGGCCAGTCGTCTCGATACCCGAAGGCGGACGTCGCGAAGACCGTCGTCCACTCTATGCCCAGCGATTGGTCTGTGTGCCGCTGGGTGTGCTTGCCATGGACCTGCTGCATGCTAGCCGTGAATCCCGCCAGGCGGCAGCGGGGCTTCGGGGCCGAATCGCGCGTTTGGGAAGTGGTGAGGCAGCGCCAGCCGAGCTGCTTTCCGGCTCCCATACCCTGGTGTTGCTTCAAGACGCCGCTGAGCTGTTTGCTGAACGCGGTCTGGATAGCGTGGCGCTGCATGCCTCAACGCCCTTTGCCAGTCAGCGTGTTCTGGCCGAACAGGCTCTCGCGCTGGCCAAGCTGCTGCAAAGGTCAAACCATTACGACGTGACAGCCGATTTCGAGCTTCCCACTTTGACCGAGAAAGGAGAAAGGATGCTTGCTGGGCTGTGCCGCTCGCGTGGCGGCCTGCTGGCCAATCTCGAGCTCAGCCAACGCGCCGTTCGGGCCGCACTAATGGTGAGTGCCTGTTGGCGCTCGGGTGAGCACTACCAGGCCGGTCCGGGCGGTGTCGATATTCTTGATGAGCGGCTGCAACGGCTGATTGCCAGCCCAGACATCGTTCCGAGCATCAAGACCCTGCTGGAAGTGCACGCCGGCGACGAGAGCCAGCACCAGGCGCTGATCAGTCAGGCGAGGGTTCACGCCTTGCTGACGGGGTTGCCGCGAATGGGCGGATTGGGACGTTGGCTTCCTTCCCTGGCACGCGAATTGGACTGGCTGCATCATCGGCCGGTGTGGCGATTTGCCAGCCAGTCTCGTGCGACCCGGCAGCTACGGCCCCTGCGCCTGGCGAGCCTCGAGGAGACCCGAGCGTGGGCTGGACAATGGCTAGACAGCTCAGCAGGCGATGACGGTAGGCTGCTGCTGGCTGCCGAGGAAGTCGTGACTTGCGTAACGCAGTCCGAGGCGTCCCCAGAGCCGAGGGTCGGCAGAAGCCTGACCCTGCGTGACACAATGCACAGCTGGCGCTACGGCGAACCGCCTGAACACCAGGTGACGCATATGGCGGTGGTCTTGACCAGCGACCAATCTATCGAAGAGTGGCTGACAGTGATCAGTGAACGCTGGCCGGCGCTAGAGAGCTGCAGCCTGGCGATCTTTCCCTCATCGTTGGCCGGGCAGGGTCTGCTGGCTAACGGGTGGCGACGCCTGATGCCTCGGCGCTGGCAGTCGCGCCGGCTGGTCAGTCGGAGAATCACTGCCAAACGGCGTCTTATCCTGCGCGATCAGGGGCTCAAGAAGATGCTGCATTTCGCCAAGGACTGACGGGACGGTGCTCTTGCGGTCAACTACCACCTTGAAGGGAGCTCCACACCATGCGGACCCATCCTCGTCGCCCAGCCGCCCTCGGGATGTATAGCCTCCTCATGGGACTGGCAACTGCCCCCTATGCCCAGGCTGACGAATTGCGTATCAGAGAATGTTTGATCGAACCCAGCGCCAGTGTGGCGATCGGGGCCCCAAGCGAAGGATTGCTCGAGGCGGTGCTGGTGGAGCGCGGCGATGTCGTCAAGCATGGCCAGCCGTTGGCTCGCCTGACGGCAGATCTGGAAGCCATTACGCTGCGTATCGCCGAGACGCGCGCCGCCAACCGCACCTCTATTGAATCCGGACGCCAGCGGGTGGAATATTTTGGTGCCCAGCATCGTCGCTCGGCCCAGCTCAGGGAGCGTGAGCTCGTTGCGGCTGAAGACCTGGAACGCACGCGTACCGAAGAGGTGCTGGCGCGTTCAGAGTTCGAGATTGCCGAACTGGAGCACCAGCTGGCCCTGCTTGAGGCTGAGCGTTCACAGATATTGCTCGCCTATCGGGAGATCAAGAGTCCGGTCGATGGCATGGTATTAATTCGTAATATGCATCCGGGCGAGTACGTCAATGAACAGTCGTCATTGATGCAAGTGGTGGCCCTGCACCCCCTGCACGTGGAGGCATTTTTGCCGATTGACCGCTTCCCCGAGGTCGAGCCGGGCATGGTGCTGACCGTGGAAACACCGCCTCCCTTCGCTGGCGCCCATGACGCCGAGGTTGTGATCGTCGACCGAGTCTTCGATGCGGCGAGCGGGACCTTTGGCATACGCCTTGCCCTCGATAATGAAGATCTGACATTGCCGGCGGGCATTCGCTGCAGTTTGCTGATGCCGCTGAAATAGTGGCCTGTTTTTTTCCGCAAGGCCGTCAGTACCCCGTCATTTCCAGGTAGCCGGTACCCAGGCGCTCGTCGCTCTCTCGATCGCGGGCGATCACTTCACCTTCCCAGTAAGGCACCGAGGTGTCCATCCAGCGCTGGGCATAGGGCGCCTCGACGATCAGGTCGAGCGCTGCTGAGGGCACCTCCAGCCGCCATCGGGTGGGTACCTCGCGGCCGGCAACCGTGGCGCTGGCCAATGGCGTGAGGGTGAGTGCCTCCGGTGCCAGCGCCCGGGGATCTCCCGCGGGGGTGATCCAGGTGCCGGAGCGGTAGTCGCCGCCGGCCTCGCCGCCGCCGCGCAGTTGAAAGGCCATCAGCCGGTGACCGTCGTCCAGATGCAGCGAGAACCAGTCCCAGCCCGCCTGCTCGGGGCCCAGCAGCTGGCTGCTCCACTCCCGATCAAGCCAACCCTGCCCGCTGACCCGATGCGACTCGCCGGCCAGCATCACCTCTCCCTCCACTCGCCAGAACGGCTGACTGACGTAGATCGAGCCCTGGCCGTCGGCGGACTTCTGGCTGAAGCCGGCGTCGCCGTGCAGCACCAGGGGGCCCTCGGCGGTGAGCTCGAGGCGATAGCCGATCCGCGACTCGCCCTCGCCGTCGAAGGCGGTGAGGGTCAGCCGCTCGAAGGTGTCGGCGTTCGGGTCCTCCACCCGCGTGGCCAGGGTCCAGTCGTCGAGCCAGGCGCGGAAAGGCTGGGCCACGGCGCCGGCCTGGCCGGTTCTGTCACGGGTCGGGTCCGCCGAGTGGCTGCGGGCGAATCGCTCGGCCACCGCGTGCTGCTCGCCGCGTGACACTGCCATGTGCGCCATCCACAGCTGGTCGGCCTCCCACGCGCCCGGCGCCTGGGGATCGGTCGGCGGTGTCTCGTTCGAAGGTGTCTCGTTGGGAGGAGAGAGCGCCTGGCGGAACAGGGTCCACTGCAGGCCCATCGGCTCGCCGGTGTCGTCCTCCAGGTTGGCGGTGAGGTACCACCACTCGATGCGGTAGTCCGGATGGGCGCCGTGATCTTCCGGAAAGCGCAGCGTTGTGCCTGGGCGCGCCTGTGCGTAGCCCTCGGCGCTATCTCCCAGGCCAGCGAAGCCTGCCCCCGAGCCTTCAGGCGGCGTATCCTCACAGCCGGCCAGCGTCAGGAGCAGGACGGGAGCCAGCAGGGCGGTGATGAGACGGGAATGAAGGGGATCGCGGCGCATCAGGAAGCCTCCTCGGCCAGCAGGGCCCGGGGCGGCGTACGCCACAGGCGCACCACCGGCAGGGCCGCGGCGGCAAGCGCCACGCCCACGGCGGTGGCCAGGGTCAGGGCGATCTCGCCGGGAAAGAGATGCAGCGGTAGGCGCCAGCCGAAGGCCGCGACGTTGATTATTGCCACCAGCCCCCAGGCGATGGCGATGCCCAGCGGGATCGCCAGCAGGCCGGTGGCCAGCGCCACGCCGCCCAGCTGGGCGAGCTGCAGCTGGCCCAGCCGCGCGCGAGGCACGCCCAGCGCCCACAGCGGTGCCAGCCGGCGGCGACGCTCTCCAGCCTGGGCGAGCAGGCTGGCCAGCAGCGCCAGGGCCGCCACGCCCAGGGTCAGGGCGTTGAGCGCGCGGGTGATGGTGAACGTCCGCTCGAAGATGTCGGTGGCGATGCGCTTCACTCCACGCTGGTCCTGCACGCTGTCCTGGCCCAAGCCGAAGGCGGCGGCCAGTTCAACGGCCAGGGCCGCACCGTCCGCGCCTTCGGTCAGCACGACGCCCAGTGAGCCGGGCGGCGCCCCGAAGCGGTCGGCCAGGTGCGGTGCGGTCAGCAGCACCTCACCGCGGGGGTTGCCGTAGTCCGGGTAGATCGCCGCCACGCGCAGCCGGGCTTCGCCGCTCGGAGCTTCCAGGCGCAGCCAGTCCCCCGGGGTAATGCCCTCGGCCACCGCCAACTGCTCGTTGACGAAGGCAGCGCCGTTGCGAAACGCCACCCAGGCCGCCTCGCGCCCGTCCTGGGTGTCGGCAAGCGGCCAGCGCGAGGTCAGCGTCTCGCCGGGGGTAATGCCGTAGAGCCCCACCGGCGGCTGGCGCTCTCCGGTGTGGTCCGCCACTGCGTCGCCCAGCCCGGTGCCGTCGGGTTCGATGGCCAGCAGGCGGGTCTCGCTGCGTCGGGTGGCGAGGCGCTCGGCTACCTCGGGGCGCTCGGTCAGCCAGTCGTCGATCACCGCGAACTGCTCTGCCGGCGGGCGCAGGTAGAGGTCGGCCACCAGGCGCTGATCGAGCCATTCCAGGAAGGTCAGGCGGAAGCCACCCACCATGCTGCTCACCCCCAGGTTGGCGGAGAGTGCGACCAGCAGCGCCATCATGGCCAGAGACAGCCGTGGGAGCTGCAGCTGCAGGTCGGCCAGGGCCCACTGGGCCAGGGGACGACGCCTTGCCAGGTGGGTCAGGCCGGCCAGAGTGACACCCAGCAGCGGCGGCAGCCACAGGGCGCTGGCCAGCAGCAGAGCCGCTACCAGACCGAAGCCGGCCACCAGACCTTCGCCCGGCGGCAGGCGGGACAGCCAGGCCGCCAACACCAAGCCCACAAGGGCCGCCACGCCTCCCGCGGCCGCCATCAATCCCAGTTGGCGCCGGAAACCGGCGCGCCAGGCCTGGGCCTGCCCTAGCCCCAGCACGCTGAGTCGAGCCGCCCGCCACAGCACGCCGCTGCCGGCCAGCATCAGGCCGCCCAGCGTGACCGCCACGCCGCCGGCCCAGTAGTGCCAGGGCAGACTCAGCTCGGCGCCCACCCCGGCGCCGTAGAGGCTGCCCAGAGTGGCGGCCACATCGGGCAGCAGCGCCCGAGCCAGCCACACCCCGCCGGCGATGCCGGCCACCGCGCCGAGCACCCCGAGCAGCAGCAGTTCCAGCGCCAGCGCCGCCACCAGAGCGCGGCCGGAGACCCCCAGGGCGCGCAGGGTGCGCAGCATTCCCAGGCGCTGTTCCAGGGCCAGGCCCAGCGCCGCCTGGACGATAAACAGACCCACCACCAGCGCCAGCAGGGCCAGGGCGGTGAGGTTGAGATGGAAGCTCTCGGTCAGTTGGCCCGGCGACACCAGCACGTCGGCGCGGGTTAGGATCAACCCCGGTGGCGCCTCGTCAAGGGCCCCGGGGCGGGCGACCAGTCGCGAGATTCCCTCGCCGCTGTCCAGCAGTTCGGCCGCGGCGGCGATATCCATTACCAGGGTATCCGGCGGTAGCGACGGGGCCATCGTCAGCGGCGGAAGCCGCCGCCCGTCGGCCAGCCGCGGAGTGGCCCCCTCGGCGTCGGTCCTGCTCAGGCCGAAGGTGTCCAGGAGATCCGGCGGCAGCTGGGTCTGCCAGGGGGGCGAGAGAAAGCCGGTGAGGTCGCCGGAGTTTGAGGAGGAAGAGCTTCCCGCCGTGGCAAAGCCGCTGTCGCCGGGCAGAGTGAGCGGGTCGATGCCGATCACGATCAGCCGGGTGCCGTCCGGCGCCTCCAGGCTGCCCTCCAGCAGCGGCGAGACCGGCACCCCCGCCAGGCGCAGGGCCAGGAAATCGTCGCGTGTCAGCGGCTCGCCGTCCCGGCGCTCCAGGCGGTCCAGGCCGGTGGAGAAGAGCGACTCGGCCCGGGCGTAGCTGTCCCGGGCCGAGGTGTTGATCGCCTGGACCCCGCTCCACAGGGCGCTGGCCACCCACAGGCCCAGCAGCAGCATCACCAGCTGACCGGGGTGGCGTCGGTAGTGGGAGAGCAGGGTGATCAGTACCACGCGCATCAGGCAGTTGCCTCCGCGGTGCCGCGCGGCCCAAGACGGCCCCGGGAGAGCACCAGGCAGCGGTCCAGGGGGGCGGCCACCTGGGGGCTGTGGGTCACCATCAGCAGCGTGCAACCGGCCTGGCGCACCAGGCCGAGCAGCAACTCGAGTACCTCGCCGGCAGTGGCTTCGTCCAGATTGCCGGTGGGCTCATCGGCCAGCAGCAACGCCGGTCGTGGCGCCAAGGCGCGGCCGATGGCCAGACGCTGCTGCTGACCGCCGGAGAGCTGCTCCGGGTAGCGTCGCTCCATCCCTGCCAGGCCCAGCCGGCGGATCAGCTCCGCCGACCAGTCGGGGTCCTCTGCGCCAGCCAGCCTTGCCTGCAGGCGCAGGTTATCGAGCACCGAGAGGCTCGGCACGAGGTGGAACTGCTGGAACACCAGCCCCACGGCCTCTCGGCGCAGCCGGGCTCGCTCGGGTTCGCGCAGCGACGATATCACCCGCCCGGCCAGGCGCACTTCGCCGGCATCGGGCAGGTCGAGCCCCGCAGCCAGGTGGAGCAGGGTTGACTTGCCGCTGCCCGACTCGCCCATCAGCGCCAGGCTCTCGCCGGGGGCCAGCGTCAGATCGACCCCGGCAAGCACCGTCAGCGGCCCCAGGGGCGTGGCATAGGCCTTTTGGACCTGGCGAAATTCCAGCATGGCGAGTTCCTGTGGCATTCACTCCCGCATGGTGACATAGATCGTTACCCACCACAGACGACACACGGAGCAATAATGAAGCTCGCGCGGCGATCGGGTATAACCGAACGCTCAGATCGATGCGGCCGCAAGGCCAAGGGGACAACAAGCGTGACGGTTACCGTATCGAGACACTTTGTCAGCGAGCTGTTCCGGGGGGTGCCGCAACTGTCGGCCGAGCGGGCTGCACTGCTGCGCCGCGCCGGTATTTCGCCGCGGCTCCTGGAGTCACCCCATGGGCGGGTCACCGTCGACCAGTTCGCCACCCTCTATCGCCTGCTGGTGAATGAGTGTGACGACGAAACGCCGGGATTCTTCGCTCGCCCCTTGCGTGGCGGCACCCTCAAACTGCTGTGCCTGAGTCTGCTGGAGGCGCCGACTCTCAAGGTGGCACTGCATCGCTACCAGCTATTTTTCCGCATCCTGCTGGACGACTTCGGCTATGCGGTCAGCCACGGCGACGACCTGGTGCGAATCGGGCTGGTGGAGATCCTGCCTCCCGCCGGCAGTCGCATTCTGGTCCACGAGCTGATGCTCAAGCTGTTGCACGGCATCGCCTCCTGGATGATTGCCCGCAAGATTCCGCCGATCAGAATGGAGTGCGCCTACCCTGAACCCGAACACAGCGCTGACTACCGCTATTTCTATCCGGGATGGCTGGCCTTCGATCAGTCGCAGACCGCGATCTACTTCGACAAATCGATTCTTGATGAGCCGATCCGCCAGACCAAAAAGCACCTGGGGACCTTTCTGCAGCGGGCGCCAGTGGACTGGTTCTACGTCTCCTTCGAGGAGCGGTTGCTCTCCCACCGGGTGCGTGAGCATCTGAGCCGGCAGCGCGCCTATTCAGCCAGCGTGGCGGAGGTGGCAGAAGCACTGCATATGTCCGTGCGCAGCCTGTCTCGCCGCCTAGCGGGGGAGGGCACGCACTTTCAGGCGGTCAAGGACGAATGCCGCCGCGACTTCGCCGTCCAGGCCCTGACCCGCAGCGACCAGCCGCTGCCTGGCATCTCCGAGTCCCTCGGCTTCCAGGACCTGGCCTGCTTCAGCCGGGCCTTTCGAGCCTGGACCGGTGACACGCCCGCCGCCTACCGGCGGGCGCTGGCCGCACCCCGCTAGGCGGTAAAGAGAGATTCAGACCTCCTGGCGGATGCGCTTCTTGTCGAGCTTGCCGACACTGGTCTTGGGGATCTCGTCGACGCAGCGGATAGTGGACGGTAGCGCCCAGCGGTTGATGTGCCCCTCGTCGACGAAGCGCTTGAGAAAGGCCTGGATCGCCTCGCTGCTGGGCGGATTGTTGAGATCCGTGGGCACTACCAGGGCGGCTGGCCGCTCGCCCCACTGCTCGTCGGCGACACCTATTACCGCGACCTCGGCCACGCCGGGGCACTGGGAAATCAGGTTCTCCAGCTCCAGGGAGGAGACCCACTCGCCGCCGGTCTTGATCACGTCCTTGATACGATCGCGGATCTCGAGGAAGCCGCGCTCGTCGAGGGTGGCCACGTCACCGGTATGCAGCCAGCCATCGCGCCAGAGTTCTTCGCTACGGGTCGTCTCCTTGTAATAAGCCTGGGTGAGCCAGGGCGCGCGCACCCGGACCTCACCCACACTTTCGCCATCCTGGGGCAGCGGCGTTCCGCTCTCGTCCACCACCTGCAGGTGCACCAGCGGTACCGCCACGCCGGCCTTGCAGCGCCACGGCAGCTGGGTCTCGAAATCCGCCTCGGCGATATCGCAGGGCAGAATAGCGGCGGTGAGCAGCGGGCAGGTCTCGGACATGCCATAGGCGCTGCGGGTATCGATGCCCAGCTCCCAGGCTTTGCGGGCCAGCGACTCGGTCAGAGGGCTACCTCCCACCAGCACCTTCCAGCCGGAGAGGTCGACTCGGCCGGAGGTGATCGCCTCGGCGCCGACCACCATACCCAGCAGGGTTGGCACGCAATGCGAGAAGTCGACCTTCTCGCTGACCAGCAGCTTGACCAGCATCTCCGGCTCGTAGCGCCCCGGATAGACCTGGGTAGCACCGAGCAGGGTGGCCGTATAGGGCACACCCCAGGCATGCACGTGAAACATGGGGGTGATCGGCATGTAGACCTTGTTCCGGTCGAGCAGCTCGAATCCCGGTGCCTGGAAAGTGCTGGCTTCGCCGAGGGTGTGCAGCACCAACTGACGGTGGGTGAAGAACACGCCCTTGGGATTGCCGGTGGTGCCCGTGGTGTAGAAGAGCGTGGCCACCGCGTTTTCGTCGAAGGTGGGGAAGTCGTAATGGCCCGGTTGTCCGGCCAGCAGCGCCTCGTACTCGCCCACCAACGGCAAGGGAGTATCCACCTTGCCGGCTTCGTCCTGGCACAAAAGGTAGCCATGAACAAGCGGCAGCCGTTCATGCATCGAGGCCAGCAGGGGGACAAAGTCCTGATGTACCAGCACGAAGGTATCCTCGGCGTGCTCCATGGTGTAGTGGATCTGCTCGGGGGAGAGGCGCACGTTCACGGTGTGCAGGATGGCCCCGATCATGGGCACAGCGAAGAAGGCCTCCAGGTAGCGGTGGCTGTCCCAGTCGAGCACCGCCACTACATTGCCGGCACCCACGCCCCGGGCGGAGAGCAGGTGGGCCAGCTGGTGCACCCGCTCGCGGAAACGGCGGTAATCGTGGCGGCTCAGGTCGCGGTAGACGATCTGGTTGTCGCCGGCCATGCGCACGCCGGTCTCGAGCAGCTCGCCGATCAGCAGCGGCGGATTGGTGGCCGACGGCGTGGGCGGCAGGATCCTGGGATTGACGGTGGTCATGGTTTTCTCTCCTATCTTCACAGGCGTTCGATCAGCAGGGCGATGCCCTGGCCGCCGCCGATGCACAGAGTGATCAGCCCGTAGCGGCCGCCGGTGCGCTCCAGTTCGGCCAGCGCCTTGATCGTGAGGATAGCGCCGGTGGCGCCCACCGGGTGCCCCAGCCCTACGGCGCCGCCGTTGGGGTTGAGTCTCTCTGCGGGGAAATTCAGCTCGTCGGCTACCGCCATGGCCTGGGCGGCAAAGGCTTCGTTGGACTCGATAACGTCGATATCGCCGATGGAGAGACCGGCCTGCTTCAGGCATTCACGTACGGCGGGAATCGGACCCAGCCCCATCAGATGCGGCTCGACCCCGGCGGTGGTGCCCACCAGGAACCGTGCACGAGGTGTGAGGCCGCGGCGCTCGGCTTCGTCAACATGGGCCAGCACCAGGCTGGCCGCGCCGTCGTTGAGGCCCGAGGCATTGCCTGCGGTCACCACGCCTTCCCTCTGGAAGGCGGGCTTGAGCCTTGCCAGGTCCTCCGGGGTCACACTCCCGCGCACGTGTTCGTCCTGGTCGAAAATACGCTCGCGCTTGCCTTCGCGCACCGTCACCGGGACGATCTGCTCGGCAAAACGCCCCTCGGCGATGGCCCGCGCTGCCTTGTGGTGGCTCTCAATGGCGAAGCGATCCACCGCCTCGCGGTTGAAACCGCAGCGGTTCGCGATGTTTTCTGCGGTGCAACCCATATGGCCGCTGCCGAAGGGGTCGCTGAGGATGCCCAGCGTTAAATCGGTGATCGTGGCGTGGCCCATACGCAGGCCGGTGCGCGCCTGGGGCGGCAGCAAGTAGGCGCCGCGGCTCATGGACTCGGCGCCGCCGGCCAGGGCCAGGCGGCTGTCCCCCAGGGTGATCTGCTGAGCGGCACTGAGCAGCGCCTGCACCCCGGAGCCGCACAGGCGGTTGACGTTGAAGGCGCCAGCAGCGTCTGGGACGCCTGCTTCCCGGGCAATATGCCGCGCCAGGTAAGCGTCTTGAGGAGCGGTGGTGATGATGTGGCCGTAGACGGCATGGTCGATGGCCTCCGCCTCGACGCCGGCGCGGTTGAGGGCCTCCCTGGCGGTGAGGGTGCCAAGCTCCTGGGGAGTGAGCCCGGCCAGGCTGCCGCCGAAGCCGCCAATGGCAGTGCGGGCGCTGCCCAGGATAACAACGGAATCAAGATGCATGGGATTCTCCAGTGTCAGGCCTTGCCCAACAGCGAGCGGGCGACCACTTCCTTCATGATTTCTGACGTGCCGGCATAGATGGTCTGCACTCGGGCATCCAGATAGAAGCGTGAGATAGGATATTCGCGGGTATAGCCGTAGCCGCCGAATAGCTGCAGGCAGGTATCGGCGGTGGCGCACTGCATCTCGGTGAGACGCAGCTTGAGGATCGCCGCTTCGGTGGGCCCCATGGTGCCTTGGCGATAAAGCGCCATGCACTTCTCGAGATAGGCGCGGCCCATTTCGATGTCGGCCTGGACCTCAGCGAGGGTGAAACGAGTGTTCTGGAAGTCGCCCACTCGCCGGCCGAAGGCGCGACGCTCTTTCACATAGTCCAGGGTCAACGCCAGTGCCCCCTCCATCGCGCCCAGTGCCTGGGCCCCTACGCCGAGGCGCTCCCGGGGAAGCTCCTGCATCAGATAGGCGAAGCCGGCACCCTCCTCTCCGAGCAGGGCATCCTCGGTTAGCTCAATGCCATCGAAGAAAAGTTCGGCTGTGTCACTTGCGTGCTGTCCGATCTTCTTGATTGGCTTGCCCCGGGAGAAGCCGGGCAGGGTGGCGTCCACCAGGAACAAGGAGACCCCCTTGGCGCCGGCCTCCGGGTCTGTCTTGGCGCAGACGATCACCAGGTCTGCCACCTGGCCGTTGGTGATGAAGATCTTGCCGCCGTCCAGCCGCCAGCCATGGCCGGTTCGCCGTGCGCGTGTCTTCATGGCGGCCAGGTCGCTGCCGGCGCCCGGCTCGGTCATGGCGATGGCGCTGATGACTTCACCGCTGGCCATGGCCGGCAGCCAGCGCTGCTGCTGCGCTGGCGTGGCGATATGCAGAAGGTAGGGCATCACGATATTGGCGTGGATGTTATAGGCGCTGGCCAGGCCGCCGAAGCCGCGCCGTGAGATCTCCTCGATAACCAGCTGGGTGATGGCGAAGTCCGCGCCGGCACCTCCCAGCGGCTCGGGCATGTCGATGCCCAGTAGGCCTGCCTCGCCCAGGCGTCTCCACAGGGCGCGGGGCACCTCGCCCGCCTCTTCCCAGGATTCGTAGTAGGGTGCCACCTCCTGCTCCAGGAAGCGGCAGATCATGTCGTGGAACAGCGGGGTCAGTTCGTCCTCGGATGTGCCTAGAGTCACGCCGGTAGCTCCTTGCGCAGGTGCCGCTTGAGAATCTTGCCGGCGGTACTCTTGGGCAGGGCATCGACGAAAAGCACGCGCTTGGGCACCTTGTAAGGGGCCATGATCTCCCTGGCATGGGCGATCAGCGCTTCCTCGCTGACGACCTGACCTTCCTTGAGCACTACCACGGCGGTGATCGCTTCGATCCACTTCTCATCGGGCAGGCCGATCACCGCCACTTCCGATACGGCAGGGTGCTGGAACAACCCCTCTTCCACCTCGCGGCTGGCGACCACCACGCCGCCGGTATTGATGACGTCCTTGATGCGATCGACGATGTAGAGATAGCCCTCCTCGTCGATGTAGCCGACGTCACCGGAGTGGAACCAGCCGCCAAGAAAGGCCTCCTCGGTCATCTCCGGCTTGTTCCAATAGCCGGTGAGCAACTGGGGTGAGCGATGGACGATCTCGCCATGCTCCCCCGGAGGGACCTCATTCATCTCGGCGTCGACGATGCGCGTCTCCACGGTCAGGATGGGGCGGCCTGCCGAAGCTGGTCTTGCGTCGTGTTCCTCCGGGCGCAGCACCGTGGCCAGTGGCGCGATCTCGCTCTGGCCGTAGCAGTTGTAGAGACCCACGCCGGGAATGCGCTGGCGTAGCTCCTCCAGCACCGGCACCGGCATGATGGAGGCACCGTAGTAGGCCTTTTTGAGCTGGCTCAGGTCGGAGCGCTCGAAGTCGGGATGGCGAAGCAGGCTGATCCACACCGTGGGCGGGGCAAAGAAGGAAGCGATGCCCTGATAGCTGATCTGGGCCAGGCAGTCGTCCGGCAGAGGCGCCTCGCGCAGGTGGACCGGCGCCCCCAGCAGCAGCGCCGGCATCAGAAAGACGTGCATTTGCGCCGAGTGGTAGAGGGGCAGGGCGGCCAGCATCGGCTCGTCACCCTTGATGTCCAGCTCCACCATGCAGGCCATGTATTCGGCGAGCAGCGCCTGATGGGTCATCATCGCCGCCTTGGGCGCGGCGGTGGTGCCGGAGGTATAGAGCAACTGGGCGAGGTGTGCCCCCTCTACAGCCACCTCCGGCTCATGGGCGGCGCCCTGGCCGGTGGCGGAGGCCAGCACATCAAAGCCTTTGCGGCTTTCTGCGTGGAGAGTGCCCGACATCGTGAGCGCCATGCCTGCGGTGGCGGCGTCCACGTTATCGGCCAGGCTGAGATCGCTGAGCAGCCCTGTGGCACCGGACTGCTCCAGGATGTAGCGCAGCTCGTCGGCATTCAGCGCGTAGTTGACCGGCACGTGCACCAAGCCGGCGCGGGTCGCGGCCAGCCAGGCGATCACGTAGGCGTCGGAGTTCTTACCGTAGACCGCCAAGCGTTCACCGGGCTTCAGGCCGGCGGTGAGCAGGCCGTTGGCGGCCCGGTTCACCGCCTGGTTCAGTTCGGCGTAGGTCCACCGACGGTCGTTGAAGGCCAACGCCAGTTTGCCAACGTGCTTGCGGGCGCTGCGATTGAGCGCGGCACCGATGGTGTTCTGCTGGATGCGCGATGTTGTGGTTGTCGTTTCCATCTGTCTCGTCTCCTCGTCCAATCAAGCGCCGTTAGTCACCAGATGGCACTTGCTGTCGGAGAGCGGGCGAAAGGCTTCCTCGGCGGGAATGGTGCGCACCAGCCGGAACAGGTCGTCCTCGTCGGCTGATTCTTCCGGCGACTTCACTTCCACCAGGTACATGTCGTGCACCATGCGGCCGTCCTCGCGGATATAGCCACCCGTGGTGAAGATGTCGTTGATCGGTGTCGCCGCCATTTTTTCGCGCACTGCCTGAGACTCATCGGTGCCGATGGCGTCGACCGCCTGCAGGTAGTGCAGGGTGCTGGAGTAGAGGCCAGCGTGGACCTGAGTCGGCATGCTGCCGGTGCGCTCGCGGAAGCGTTCAGCCCAGGCGCGGGCCTCCTCGTCGCGATCATAAAACCAGGCGGTAGTGAACTGCAGGCCCTGGGCGGCTTCCAGGCCTATGCTGCGGACATCGGTACTGAACAGCACCATGCCGGCGAGAATCTGACCCGCCTGGGTGACGCCGAACTCACTGGCGGTGGTGATGGCGTTGATGGTGTCGGAGCCGGCATTGTTGAGTGCGATGACATCGGCCCCCGAGGCCTGGGCCTGGAGCATAAACGAGGAGAAGTCGTTGCTGGGGAACGGGTGGCGGGCACTGCCCACGATGGTGCCGCCGTTCTCGACGACAACGCGCTCCACATCGGCTTCCAGGGCATGGCCGAAGGAGTAGTCGGCGCTGAGCAGGTACCAGTTCAGGTTGCCTTCCCGGGTGATGGCGCTGGCGGTGCCGTTGGACATGGCCCAGGTGTCGTAGACCCAGTGGATATGGTTGGGCGAGCAGCTCTCGTTGGTGACGCCGGAGGAGACGGCGCCGTTGACCAGGCCCAGGCGGTTTTCCTCTTCCAAGAGGCGCACGGCAGCCAGGGTCACCGAAGACGCGACCAGCCCGGTGACCATGTCGACGTTCTGCTGATCGATCCAGCCGCGAACCACGCTGGAGCCAACGTCGGCACTGTTGCGGTCATCGGCACTGAACAGCACCACGTCGGCGCCAGCCACGCTGCCGCCCATGTCATCGACGGCCATTTGAATGGCATCCAGCCCTAGCGGCCCGATGGGGTCACGATAAACGCCTGACATGTCAGCCAGGTAGCCGATACGGATTTCATTGTCGGTAATCTCGGCCGCGCCAGCCGATGCGGCGAGGAGTATAGAGGCAGCGAGCGTGCCCAGGGCGAACTGGCGTGTCTTGATCATGGAGAGGCCTTTGCGTTGTGGCGTTGTTGTTGTGAGTCTCATGACGATGCAACGTCTGAAAGAGACTAGCTTTATGGTAGGAGCAAAGGCAGAGTGTTAATTGACCTTTCGAGCCAGAGTTTTTGCATTTCGTGCCAATCTTGCTGGCATTTATGCCGAGAAGACACAAGAGGAGGCTAGCCTGTGGACATATTCGGCCAAGGAGGCTGCTCAAAGGTGCCGTTAACGTAAAGGAGCGCCCGAAGGCGCCCCTGTGTGCATTGGCAGAGCTTGTCGCTCAGTGGGCGTGGCCATGATCGTCGTCGTCATCGTTGTCATGCGCATGATCGTCATGGCCCGGCTGGGCCAGGGCGTCATGCAGGGTCTGCGCGTTGTGGCGCATCATGCCGAGCCATGTGCTGGCATCGCCTTCGGCGGCCAGGGCGTCGGCGAAGAGGGTGCCGGCGATGGGCAGGCCGGTCTCCTCGGCGAGCTGGTTGATGATCGCCGGGCTGGTCATGTTCTCGTGGAACAGCGCCTGGACGTTTTCGCTGCGAATCACGTCGATCAGCTGGGCCATGTTGGCGGCGCTGGGTTCCGCCTCGGTGGAGAGCCCCACCGGAGAGAGAAAGCGCAGACCGTAGGCGCTGGCGAAGTAGCCGAAGGAGTCGTGGCCGGTAATCACGCTGGTGGAGGCGGGGATCTCGGTGAGCAGCGCCCGAATGTCAGCATCGGCGGCGTCGATCTCGTTGATGTAGCGTTCGGCGTTGGCGCTGTAGGCCTCGGCGTTCTCAGGGTCGGCTTCGATCAGGCCGTCACGGATATTGGTGACATACACCTTGCCCACGGCCAGGTCCTGCCAGCCGTGGGGGTCATCGTCGCCGTGGTCATGGTCATCATGGTCGTCATGGTCATCGTCGCCGTGGTCATCATGGCCGTGCTCGTCATGGCCGTGGTCGTCATGGCCGTGGTCGTCATGGCCGTGCTCGTCATGATCGTCGTGCTCGTCCTGGCCATGATCGTCATGGGCCATCGCCACTCGCTCGATGCCGTCGGTGGTGATGACCAGCGGGCCGGCGTAGTCGCTGGCGTCGATCAGGCGATCCATCCAGCCCTCGAACTGCAGGCCGTTGAACACCACCAGATCGGCGTTGGCCAGGGCGCGGGCGTCGGTGGGACGCGGAGAGTAGACATGAGCGTCGCTATCGGCGCCAACCAGCGAGGTAACGTTGACATGCTCGCCACCGACATTTTCGATCATGTCGGCGAGGATGCTGAAGCTGGTGACCACCTGCACGCGCTCGGCGGCGAAGGCGGCGGGCAGGGCCAGCAGGGCGGAGACGCCGAGCAGGGCGGCGGAGGCATTCATGATGCGCATGGGGCGGAGTTCCTCTGTCTTGTGAGTGAGCGTCGCGTGTCGTGGAGGTCGCATATCAGTGGGATTCTGGGGCGCCCAGGGGCGAGGCACGGCGCTGCAAGCGCTCGCGCAGGCTGTCGTGGCGGCCCAGCAGGGCCGAGAACAGGTAAGCGGTACCGGCCAGCAGGATGATCGATGGGCCGGAGGGCAGGCTCAGGTGGTAGGAGAGCAGCAGCCCGCCGGTGCTGGCGACCAGGGCGATGCCCACGGCGATGCCGATCAGCCCCTCCAGGCGCTTGCTCCAGAAGCGTGCCGTGGTGGCTGGCAGCATCATCAGACCCACCGCCATCAGGGTGCCCAGGGTCTGAAAGCCGGCGGTGAGGTTGAGCACCACCAGGCCCAGGAAGACGCCTTGAATCAATCCGCTGTGAATCCCCTGGCCGCGCAGGAACAGCGGGTCCAGGCACTCCACTACCAGGGCGCGGAAGATTACCGCCAGGGTGACCACGATCAGGCTGCTGATAGCGGCGATCAGCATCAGGGCAGTGGTATTCACGGCCAGGATCGAGCCGAACAGCACGTGGGTCAGGTCCACGCTGCTGCCACCCAGCGACACCAGCATCACCCCGGCGGCCAGCGAGATCAGGAAGAAGCTGGCCATGGCGGAGTCTTCGCGGTGGCCGGTCATCTGCGACACGCTGCCGGCCAGCACCGCCACCAGCAGGCCAGAGAGCACGCCGCCCAGGCTCATGATCGGCAGCGAGAAGCCGGCGAACAGGAACCCCAGCGCGACGCCGGGCAGGATGGCATGGGCCATGGCGTCACCGATCAGGCTCATGCCGCGCAGCATCAGGAAGACCCCCAGCGGCGGCGCGGCCAGCGACAGCGCCAGGCCCGCCACCAGAGCGCGTCTCATGAAGCCGTAGTCGAAGGGGGCAAGCAGCCAGGCGTCAAACAGTTCCAGCATGCAGGGTATCCGGGAAGGTGATGGGCAGGCGCGGTGCGCGAGGCGGTTGACCGGCATAGCGGTCGAGCAGCGAGTCGGTGCTGACCCAGCGGCCGTGGCCGCCGGCGAGGAAGAGCACATCGTCGGCCAGGCGCGAGAGCTGCTCCATGTCGTGGAGCACCACGATGATGGTGGCGCCTTCCTTTGCCATGTCGCGCAGCACGTCCATCAGCACGTCCACGGTCTCGATATCAACATTGGCGAAGGGCTCGTCGAGGAGCAGCAGCTCGGCTTCCTGCATCAGGGTGCGGCCGAGCAGGGCGCGCTGGCGCTGGCCTCCGGAGAGCTCGCCGAGCTGTCGGTGGGCCAGGTGAGAGATGCCCAGGCGGGCCATGATCTCGCGGCCGCGGCGGTAGTGGGTGGCACAATACCCCTTCAGCGCCCCGTGGCTGGGCCAACTGCCGGTCATGATCAGCTCTTCCACGCTCATCGGAAAGCTGAGGTCCAGGGCCAGCTGCTGGGGCAGCCAGGCGCAGCGCTCTCTGGGCACCTGGCAGCACACTCTGCCCGCCACCGGGCGCAGCATGCCCATGATGGCGCTGATCAGAGTGCTCTTGCCGGCACCGTTGGCGCCGATCAGCGCGGTAATGGCGCCATCCTGGAAGCGGCCGTCGAGATGCTCCAGCACGGTGCGTCCGCCCCGGGCGAGTTGAAGGTCCTCAAGCTGCAGGCGCGACATCAGGACCACCATCCGGCGGCCCAGGAGACCGCCAGCCACAGGCCAGCCAGAGGCAGTGCTGCCGCCAGCAGCAGGCGGTGCGTCGCCGAGAGCGACATCAACGAGAAGTGGCAGGGCCCTTCCGGGCGGTGCCGATGTGCGCGGTGTGCCATGGGAAGCCTCCATCAGAATATCGCAGGTTATAACATAACAATAGCGACCCTGGCCACCGTCTCGCCAGACTCGCGTAGAATGGCGCGATACGGAGCAAGCCGGGAGCCTGGGCGATGTCGGGATGGGGGTTGGTGCTGGTGGGGATGGTGGCAGCGGGTGCGCTGCTGCATCTGTTCCATCGGCGGCTGAGGGTCAGCCTGGCGGCACCTCGGGTGCCGGTGGCGAACGGGCTGGCCGACCATGGTGCGGTGGGCGAAACCGTGAGCTTCGCTACCCGGCGAGGCAGGCGGCTGGTCGGCTGGTGGCTGCCCGGCGAGGGGCGTGGCACGGTGGTGGTCGCCCATGGCTGGGGCGCCAATCGTGAGCTGATGCTGCCGATGGCGCGGCCATTGCAGGCGGCGGGCTGGAACGTGCTGCTGTTCGATATGCGCAACCACGGCGACAGCGACGCCGATTCCTTCTCTTCCATGCCGCGCTTCGCCGAGGACATCGAGGCCGCCCTCGAGTGGCTGCGTGCCCGCCCCGGCATGAGGGATGCCCCGGTGGCGCTGCTGGGGCATTCGGTGGGCGCCGCGGCGGTGCTGCTCGCTGCCTCGCGGCGCGACGACATCCGCGCCGTGGTGAGCCTATCGGCCTTCGCCCACCCGGACGGCATGATGCGTCGCTGGCTGGCCGAAAAACGGCTGCCGTTCTTTCCCCTGGGCTGGTATGTGCTGCGCTACGTGGAGTGGGTGATCGGCCACCGCTTCGACGCCATCGCCCCGGTGAATACCCTGCCGAGGGTGCGCTGCCCGGTGCTGCTGGTCCACGGTCGGGACGACCGCGTCATTCCGCCGAGCGATGCCGAACGGCTCCACGTCAGTCGCGGCGCCACGCCGGCCGTGCTGCGCCTGCTGCCCGGCGATCACGACCTCAGCCAGCATATCGAGGCGGAACTTCCCGAACTGCTGGCCTTTCTCGACGAGTCCCTGGTAGAGGCCTCGCCGCAGCCCGCGTGACGGCCTACAGCCCCAGCGCGCGGCGCATCACCTGGCGTTTTGCCGCGTCCAGGCGATCGGCCACCGCCAGCCCGGCAGCCCCTGCCTGGCGCAGCGGCGCCGCCCCGGTGAAAACATGGTGCAGGGTCGACATGGCGGCGATCATCGCCAGGGTCTGCGGACGTCGAGCGCGGGCATAACCGGCCAGCAGACTCTGCCCACCGATGTCCTGGCTCTCCCAGAAGGCCGCGGTCACGCGCTCGGTGAGGTCCGCGGCATCCTGCAGCCCCAGGTTCAAGCCCTGGCCGGCCAGCGGGTTGATGACGTGGGCGGCATCGCCCACCAGCGCCAGGCGCGGGCGCACGTAGCGTTCGGCGTGGCGTCCCCGAATGGCGAAGCTGGCGCGCCCCAGCACCGCTTCGAGGCCGCCCAGCCGCTGGGGGAACGCCTGTTCGATAGCCTGACGTAGCGCCTCGTGGTCCAGCGCCTCGCGTTCGGCGGTGTCCTCCGGGCTGCCGTACCACACCAGCGAGGCATGCTGGCCGGGCAGTGGCAGCATGGCCTGGGGCCCATCCGGGGTGAAACGCTGCCAGCTGACATCCTGCTGGGGCAGGCAGGTGCGCACGTTGATGATCAGCGCCCGCAGGCCATAGTCCTCATCGCGGGTGGCGATGCCGGCCAGCTCGCGGATTCGCGAGCCGGCCCCGTCGGCGCCCACCACCAGCCGGGCGGCCAGCAGCCGGCCGTTGTCGAGCTCCAGCAGCGTGCGATGGCTGCCGGGCAGCCAGGCTACCGGCCCGGTGTGGCAGTGGGTTGTCACGTTGGGCAGCTCGGCGAGCCGCTGCCACAGGGCGCGGCGGATCACCCGGTTTTCGACGAAGTGGCCGAAATCGGGCAGCTCCAGGTCGGCGGCGCCGAAGTGCACATGGCGCCGCTCGGTCTCGTCGCTGGCCTCGATGTGCCGAAACGGGCAGCGCCGCGCTTCCGGAATAAAGGGCCAGGCGCCGACCTCTTCCAGCAACTGCTGCGAGGCCAGGTTCAGCGACGAGATGCGCAGATCGAAGGGGGCGTCGTCGGCAATCGCTTCGGGCGGCCCGTCGCCCTCCACCAGCGCCACCGCCATGCCGGCCTGGCCGAGAGCCGCCGCCACGGCGGCACCGACCATGCCTCCGCCGACGATGATCGCGTCGAGCGTGTCATCCATTGCGTCATCCATTGCGTCATCCATTCATTTGTCTCCTTGACGTGATGCCTGCAGAACAGCATACCGCCTGATGGCCGGATGGCATGAGCCGGCGGGTCAACTCGGCAGCCAACCACCTGCGTGATAGTGCTCCAGGCCGTCTGCTGTGTGCCGACACAGCCACAGCCATCTATTGTGTACCAGCTGCGCGACGGCTGGCTGCCGCGTCAGTACTCCTTCTATCCGCTCCCGCGGCGCATCGATCACCACCGTCAGGCGCAGCGGTTCATGGCCCCACGTCGTGCCATCGTGCAGCGACTGATGCGGCAGGCCGATGCGCAACTGGGGCGAATTGCCTTCGATGACGCCGATATGCCCCCCTACCACCGAGTGCAGCAGCTTGTTGCCGGCGCCGTAGAGCGAGGGCACCGCCACGGAGGCGTAGTACTGCAGGTTGATCCAACTGGCCACCAGCATGGGGGCGGTCATGAGTGCCTCCAGGGTCTGGCCGTCAGGGTCGCGGTGCGGGTCATACTCGTGCAGGAAGACTCTCCCCTCCAGCGGAAGGCCACGGCTGATCGAGCGCGGGGCCAATAGCAGGGCGGCATTATTGGCCAGCCCCCACTCGGTGCGCGGCTGCGACCAGTCACTGCCGCGCTGCTGCAGCGCTTCAAAACGGCGTTCATCACTGCTGGCATTGACTCCCAGCGCGATAGCGCGTTCCGCACGTGTCGCACGACCTGCCTGCTCGAGTGTCTGTTCGAAGCGTTCCAGCAGGGGGCTGAGTCGAGCGGGCACTGCGTGGGTATCCATGAGGGTGACACGATCAGTCAACGTGCAGTGGGTGGCCGCCAGGACATGCGTGGTGGCGGGCAGGGGAACGCCGCGACGCAGAGAACGACAATGAAGCTCAATTATCATCATCTCTACTATTTCTGGCAGGTGGCCAGGTCGGGCCATCTGACGCAAACCGCCGAGGCACTCCACGTCTCGCAGTCCTCGCTCTCCCACCAGATCCGCCAGCTTGAGGAGCGCCTGGGACAGCGGCTGTTCCTGCGCGAGGGGCGCAAGCTGCGCCTCTCCGAGTCGGGAAGGCTGGCGTTCGACTATGCCGACACCATCTTTCGCCAGGGAGAGGAGCTGAGCGCGCTGTTCACCGAGGGCGGCCATGCCCATCGCGAGAGCATCCGGGTAGGCGCGGTGGCGACGCTCTCGCGCAATTTCCAGGAGGAGTTCCTGCGTCCGCTGCTCGATCGTGATGACATGGCGTTGAGCCTGCAGAGCGGTGGCCTGGATGACCTACTGCGCCGTCTCTCTGCTCATCGCCTGGATGTCGTGCTCGCCAATCACGCCCTGCATGGCGACGATCAGCACCCCTGGCGCTCGCAGCGATTGGCGCGCCAACCCGTCAGCATCATCGGCGTGCCAGGCCTGGCGCCGCTGCCGGCGTTTCCCGAGGGACTGCGCGGCCGCGGCCTGATCGTGCCCGGGCCCGACAGCAGCGTGCGCCAAGCCTTCGAACAGCTGTGCGACTACCACCACCTGACGCCCACGATCATCGCCGAGGTAGACGACATGGCCATGATGCGTCTCCTGGCGCGTGACACTCTTCATCTCGCGGTAATGCCGCCCGTGGTGGTGCGCGATGAACTGCGAGCCGGCACGCTGATGGACTTTGGCGTCCTGCCGGGGGTATTCGAGGAGTTCTATGCGATTACGATTCGGCGCCGCTTCGAATCGCCTCTGCTCAAGCAGCTGCTCGCGCACTCCCGTGAGATGCAGCTCCCCTAGGCTCGGCGGCGAGATGCTACGCTTCAGGTATCTTCCCTGTCATGGACGACCCCGGCATGCCCCTTTGTCCTTCCTTCTCCTTCCGTGCGCGCTTGCTGGGTCTTGGCCTGCTGGTGGCGCTGGGGCTTTCCGGCTGCGATGCCTTCGACGGCGGCGATGCCGGCATGACGCGCCAGGGAGAGGGCTTTCCCAGCCAGGACGTTTCCGCAAAGGACGTCGCCGGCGAGGCCATGGTGCGCCAGGCCGACATCGCCGGTTCCGCCCGGACTCCGGAGGCCGGCGCCGAGGGGGTTGAGTCGCGCGTCGAGGAGCGACGCCACTACCAGCTGCAGTTCGATACCGCCGAACCGCTGATCGCCGTCTTTCACGAAGCCCATGAGGCCTGTCTGGGCATGAGCGGCTGCCAGGTGGAGCAGGGTCGACTCAGCACCCCGCGCCAGGGCCTGACCAGCGGTACCCTGGTGATGCGCATCGACCGGGCACAGGTCGATCAGGCCGAGCCGGTGCGGCGCATCAGCGAATCCTCGGGGCTGAGCGGCGTGGAGATCACCCGCCAGGACCGCACCCAGCAGATCATCGACATCGAGGCGCGCCTGGCCCAGCAGATCGTGCTGCGCGAGCGGCTCGCCGAACTGGCCCAGGAGGGCCGCGGCTTCAGCGAACGCCGCATCCAGGACCTGCTGCAGGTAGAGCGCGAACTGGCCCGGGTACAGGGCGAGATCGAATCGATGCAGGGCCGCCAGCGCCATCTCTCCCGGGTCACCGACAGCGTCTCGGTCACCGCCAGTTTCCAGCAGCAGCGCTGGGTGGAGCCCCACCAGTACGGCCCCCTGGCGCCCCTGTGGCGCGCTCTGGACCGCAGCGTCAGCCTGTTCTTCGAATCGGTGGGCCAGGTGATCCTGGTGGTGGTTTTCCTCACCCCCTGGCTGGTGCTGGGCATTCCCGCGCTGTGGCTGCTCACTCGGCTATGGCGCCCGGTGCGCCGCGGCATCACCCGTCTGGGCCAGCGTCGCCGTGCGCGTCGAACCCCGCGTCGCGACGACTAGGCCGTGCCTCAGAGCTGATCGAACTCCTCGGTATCTACCTCGGCCTGCTGCGCCTCGGCGTAGCGTTCGCCGATCACCTGCTCCGGGGTCAGCAGCGCATCCAGCTGCGCCACGGTGGTGGCCTTCAGACGCAGCTCGCTGGCCGCCAGGTTCTCGCGCATGTGCGCGATGGAGCGGGTGCCGGGAATCGGCAGGATGTCATCGCCCTTGGCCCGCAGCCAGGCCAGGGCCAACTGGCCGGTACTCACCTCGAGCGTCATTGCCACCGCCTCGAGCTCGGCCAGCAGCGTCAGGTTGCGCGGCAGCGACTCGGCGCTGAAACGCGGCATGTTGCGGCGCATGTCACCCTCCGCCAACCGGGTGGGGTCGGTGACGGCCCCGGCCAGGAAGCCCCGGCCCAGCGGGCTGAAGGCCACCAGGGCGGCCCCGGCCTCGCGGCACGCCTCGATCACCGCAATCTCCGGGTTGCGGGTCCACAGCGAATATTCCGACTGCACCGCGGCGATGGGATGCTCGGCATGGGCTCGGCGTAGCGTGGCGGCAGAGACCTCGGAAAGCCCCACGGCGCCGATCTTGCCTTCCGCCACCAGCCGGCCCAGTTCGCCCACGCTCTCCTCGATGGCCACGTTCTTGTCCCATCGGTGCAGGTAGTAGAGATCCAGATGGTCGGTGCCCAGGCGCGCCAGGCTTTCCTCGCACTGTCGGCGCAGGGTGGCCGGGCGGCCGTCGATCACCTTCTTGCCGAGTGCCGGGTCCATGGCCATGCCGCACTTGCTGGCCAGCAGGATCTCACCGCGCTTGGCCGCCATCGCCTTGCCTACCAGCTGCTCGTTGGCGGTGGCGCCGTAGAGGGTGGCGGTATCGAAATGGCGATAGCCCATGTCGAAGGCGGCATCCAGGGCGCGCAGCGCCTCGGCCTCGGGTACCTGCTGGCCGTAGCCATGGGAGAGGTTCATGCAGCCCAGGCCGATGGCGGGCGACGCAACGGCCTGGAGACGGGAAAAGAATGTTGTCATGGGAGCTCCCTGCTAGCGCTTGTGGGCGATGAACTGCACCACGGCACCCAGGCCGGTGTGGCCGCGGCCCTCCATCACCTCGCGCTCGCACTCGCGGCTGAGCTCGATGTCGAGCTCGGCGAGGGCCTCGTTCAGCTCGGCGGCGGTGGGGGTGCGGTCCGGGGTGTCCGGGCCGCCGGTGCTGCGGGGTACCTGATCCGGGGTGTAGGCCTCGAGGATCAGCACGCCGCCGGGCTTCAGGGCGTGGATCACCTGGCGGTAAAGGTGGGGGCGACCCGCCGCCGGCACGTGGCAGAAGATCGACACCACCGCATCGAAGGTCTCCGGCAGGAACTCATGCTCGGTGAGATCGGCATTCAGGGTCGTCAGCGCCACCCCCTGGTGCTCGGCCAGCCGCGCCGCCTTGCGCAGGCCTACGGAAGAAGCATCGACCGAGGTGACCCAGTGGCCCAGCCCTGCCAGGTAGACCCCGTTGCGCCCCTCGCCATCCGCCAGGCACAGCACCCGCTTGGGTGCCTCACCGATCAGGCCGGCATGCTCGCGCAGGAAGTCGTTGGGTTCGGTGCCGTAGACGTAGTCGTCCGTGCTGTAGCGTTCGTCCCACATGAAGAATGCCTCGATTTCATAAGGTGGTGTCAACAAAGAATAACAGCCGCTTGTCGGACACGGCCATCGCGCGGCGGGTATCCTGTGCCGCGTGATGCCGACGCCGCGGCAGTCGCGCGACCGACCGGGCAGTGCAGCCCGGTGACAACAATACGATTCCAGGAGCGCCAGGCATGGCCATGCCCTCTTCATCCCCTATCGGGACACCTTCTCCGGGATTTCTCTCCCCCCGCTACCGCGTGCTGCTGGCCGGCGTGTTCAGCCAGATCCTCTGCATCGGCGTGGCGCGCTTCGCCTATACGCCGCTGCTGCCGGTGATGCAGCAGCAGACCTGGCTCAGCGACGCCCAGGGCGGCTGGTTGGCCGCCCTCAACTACGCGGGCTACATGCTGGGCGCGCTGGTGGCGGCTTCCCTCCACAGTATCCGGCTCAAGGACACCCTCTATCGTCTCACCCTGGTGCTGGCAGTGGTTTCCACCGCAGGCATGGCCCTGGCCGACAGCTTCTGGCTATGGGCGGGCATGCGCTTCGTGGCCGGCTTCTCCAGCAGTGGCGCCATGCTGCTGGCCTCGGGGCTGATCCTGCACTGGCTGATCAGCCACGGACAGCGCGGCGAGCTGGGCATCCACTTCGCCGGCTTGGGGGTGGGCATTTTGGTGGCCGCCCTGGCGGTTGAGCTGATGCTGCATCTCTCCTTCGGCTGGCAGGCCCAGTGGTGGGGCTTTACCGTGCTGGCCGCGGGGCTGCTGGTGCCCGCCTGGGGCTGGCTGCCTCGCCCCGCCAAGCCGCTGGCGAGTAGCAGCGGCGGCAGTCGTCCGCCGGTGAATCCGCCGTCGCGCACTTTTATGCGGCTGATGCTGGCCGCCTACTTCTGTGCCGGCTACGGCTATGTGATCAGCGCCACCTTTATCGTTGCCATCGTGGAGCGGGAGCCGCTGCTGGCGGGCGCCGGCAACTGGACCTTCGCCCTGGTGGGGCTGGCCGCCGCGCCGGCTGTGATCGTGTGGGACCTGATCGCCCGGCGCTTTGGTTACCTCGCCGCGCTGATCAGTGCCATGGCCCTGCAGGTAGTGGGGATCGTGCTGCCGGCGCTTACCGACAATCTGGCCGGCGTGCTGATCAGCGCCGTGCTCTACGGCGGCACCTTTCTGGGCTGCGTGAGCCTGGTGCTGACCATGGCCGGCCGGCTCTACCCCCAGAGCCCCGCGAGGATGATGGGGCGCATGACCCTGGCCTACGGCGCAGCGCAGATTATCGCTCCGGCGCTGACCGGCATGCTCGCCGAGGCCACCGGCCACTACGACATCGGCCTGTGGCTGGCCGGTGGCTTCGTGGCCCTGGGCGCGCTGCTGTTGATCTGGCTGCGCGCGGTGGACCAGACCGCCCGGCGGTTGGATGCCGAGGCCAAGGGGTCGGGAGGCTGATGTCGCGTCACCGGCTGCTCTGGGATTCCATCAGCGGGGGCTGCAGATAACGAAACATGAAAGCCAGCGCCGGACCGATGCTGGCCCGCCACACTCGCCAGGTATGGCCGCCGGACAACACCTCCAGCGGCACCTGACCCGGTTGGTGTGGCGCCAGTGCCGCCTGTAGGCGACGGGCATGACCCACGGCATCGAAGACATCGCGGTTGCCGGCGCTCAGATAGAGCGGTACGACATCTTTATTTCGGTCTTCCTGTTCTCGATGCGCTACGGGCGCACCATTCCCCAAGGCTTCCTGGGCAGCCGAGTGAAGTACGTGATGATCCCCTACCTGATTTACGGTCTGGCTTATTCGATGGCAGAGTTTCTGCGCCTGCGGGCGGCCGGTGTGGATGCCAGCTTGGTGGAGACTCTGCGCGAGTACCTGCTCTATGCCGGCTGGCATGGCTACTTCCTGATCATCGCCGCCCAGTTCTACGCCTTCTACTGGCTATATTGCTGCCTGCACCTTGAACGCTGGCTGCCTTCCACGCCGTGGCTTGTGATCGGCAGCCTGATCAGCATGGCCTGGTGGGGCTACTGGCAGTGGAGTAGCAATTTGCCGCCGGGCTACCTGCACTGGATCGCCCCGCTTGGTTGGCTCTATCTCTTCTTTCTGGCCTTGGTGCTGGTACGCCACCATAACGACCGCCACGAGGCACGCCCGGCCTGGCTGGTGGAACTGGTTCGTCCGCGCTGGCTTGTCGCTCTGGTTGGCCTGGTGGCGCTGCTCTCGCTGCCCGGCTGGTTGGAGTTCTCCTCCAAGGAGGTGTGGGTAGTGCCGCTGTTCCTGCTCTTCACTCTGTGGGTGATGGGGCGGCTGCGCGGTCGCCCGGCGCCGCCGCTGGTGCGGCGCCTCAACGAGTTCTCCTTCGGCATCTATCTGGCCCACCCAATGTTTTTCAACCTGGTGGACGTTCTGGACCCCGGCCAGCGCCTGCCACTTCTGCTCTATGTGCTGGCCCTGGCGTTTGTGGGCATGGCCGGTTCCATTGTCTGGAATCTGGTTGCCAACCGGCTGGAGTGGGGCGGGCTGCTGTTCGGCAAGCGGCTGCGCGTGGCCTGATACCGGGTGAATCGCGCTGTTACCAACTTTTACCCGAAAATTTTGAACGCGAGCCGCTGACTATCGTCACAGGGGGCACATACACATAAGGCCCCTTGTTGAGGGGTGATTCTCTGGAGGTATCAATGAAACCGATGACGGCCCTGATCTCTGCCGCCCTGCTCAGCGCCGGCCTGATGTCGGCCACCGCCCACGCCCAGCAGGATCCGGCGGCCCCCACCGAGCAGCCCCAAGCCGCTGCCCCGATGACGGACATTTCCGATCAGCAGCTTCAGCAGTTCGCGGATGCTTCCGAAGAGATTGTCGTGATCTCTCAAGAATACACCGAGCGCCTGCAGGCCGCCGAGGATGAAGCCTCCATGCAGCAAGTGCAGATGGAAGCCAACGACAAGATGATCGAGGTGGTTGAGGACAGCGGCCTCGATGTGGATACCTTCAACGCCATCGGCCAGGCCGTTCAGCAGGACCCTGAACTGATGCAGCGTGTTCAGGAGATGGTCGAGTCGTGAGCCTGGTTGGCCACAAGGAGCAATAGAAGCAGTTCAAGGAGTTAAGCATGATGTCCAAGCGATTCTTCAAGAAAGCGGGCGTACTGGGTGTCTCACTAGGCCTGCTGGCCAGCCCGCTGGCCTTCGCCGACATGCATGACCCCGCGGCCGATGAGCACGAGGCCGGCGACCCCATGACCACCCAACCGGCAGACCCGGCGGCCATGCCCGCGGACCCCGCCGCCGATCCAATGGCGGATCCGGGCGCTCCGGCCGAGCCGGGCACGCCTGCCGATGAGCCTGGTTTTGGCAGCGGCACCGACCCGATGCCAACCGGTGAGGGTGTGTCCCAGCCCGATAATCAGGGCGAGGGGGAGCTGCCCGACAGCGAGGAGTCGCAGATCAACGAGTAGGGCAATCGCCCAGTCTTCTTCATGGTGTTCCCTTGCGCGGCTGGCCAGTGTCCCTCTTCCCTCGACATGTCCGGCCAGACCGCGTCCCTTACCCCCGCTGCTGCGGGGGTTTTTTTGGCTGGCCGGTGGCTTCGTGGCCCTGGGCGCACTGCTGCTGATCTGGCTGCGCGCGGTGGACCAGACCGCCCGGCGGCGGGATGCCGAGGCCAAGGCGGCTCCGTCAGGGTGAGGTATGTTTTCCCGAGGCGGTGGATGGCCTGAGGCCACTTCGGCGTCGGCATTCCTTCAGATCGAATCCGGAAACCACTTTTCTTCGGCCGGCCTGGCCGGCATTCTCGCCGGGTCGTCGAAGAGTGACGGCCGAGTCTTGGCTTCGAGGAGAGAACGGTGTTCAGGGAATTCAAGGAATTTGCGGTACGCGGCAACGTGGTGGATATGGCGGTAGGCATCATCATCGGCGGAGCGTTCGGTACCATTGTCTCGAGCCTGGTTAATGACGTGCTGATGCCGCCCATCGGGCTGCTGATGGGCGGCGTCGATTTCTCCGATATCTTCCTGGTGCTCAAGGGTGAAGGGCCCTACGCCACCCTGGCCGATGCCACAGCAGCAGGGGCGGTGACCATGAACGTGGGGGTGTTCGTCAACAACGTGATCAGCTTCCTGATCGTGGCCTTCGCGGTGTTCTTGCTGGTGAAGGTCGTGAACCGCCTGCGCCGCCAGCAGGCCGAGGCACCGACTGCGCCCACCGCCCCACCCGAGGATATTTTGCTGCTACGCGAGATTCGCGACAGCCTGGCCCGACGATCCGATGAGCCGTAACTGCTAATCGGTGACATCGACCATGTCCAACACGGCCCCTGCCTCTTGGCTCTTGCGAGCCTACGCGGGGGCTTATTGCTGATCGTCGTCGATTCGCCCGAACTGTTGGCGAGCGTCCAGATTCCCTGTTCGATGGCCATAGTCGTTTCCTGATTATCAAGAGCTACATCTCTCTTTGCTAGAGCCCGCCGTGCTCTCTATAGTAGGTGTTAACACGGCCCCGATCGGCGGACCCGCTTTGCGGTGACGCTGCTGAGGGGTTTTTTGATTCCGGGCTGGCAGGGACTTCGCCATGATCGATCGTGAGGGAGTCGAGCAAGAACCATGACCCGCTTTATCGAACATCTAGTGGAACCACAGCGGCTGCTGCTCTACTGGCAGGCTAGTAAGAGCAAGAATCGCTCTCGCTATCGCGTGGGCCAGCTGGTGCTGAAGGGCGGTCAGGTGGTGCTCCAATATGACCATGGCCCCGAGATAGCAGAGGCGAAGCAAATGGGCTTCGAAGGCTATCCCGCCTTCCCGCTGAAGCAGTTGGAGCACAGCCACCAAGTGATGGAGGCTTTCAAGCGGCGCCTGCCGCCGCGAAGCCGAGGGGATTTCAGCCGCTACCTGGAACTGCGCGCCATTACCGCCGATGCAGAGATCAGCGATTTCGCCCTGCTGGGCTACAGCGGTGCCAAGTTACCCAACGATGGTTTCGAGCTGGTTCATCCCTTCGATGACCCGCCAGGAGCCTTCGAGGTGCTGTTAGAAGTGGCAGGGTTCCGCCATGAGGCCGAGCTAGACGCCTCGGAGCTGAACAAGGGCGACCCAGTGCAGTTGGTGCCAGAGCCTGAAAACCCGGTCGAGGGGCAAGCCATCAGGATGGAGAGCGCCGGACAAAAGCTGGGTTACGTTCCACGAGGACATCTGGATATGCTGCACCGCATGCTGGACCAGGGTGCTGCCCTCGACGGCGAGGTATTTCGCATCAACGGCAGCCCCGAGCGCCCATTGGTCTATGTGCTGACCCGGATCCGGCTGGATGACCGACCGGCGATGCCGGCCAATGTGTTCCGGATGCAGGCCTGAACCAGATGGGCTGAGCGCCACCCACATGCTTTAACACGGCCCCCGCCTCTTGGCTCTCACGAGCTTACGCGGGGGTTCTTATGTGCGCTCGTCACTGATGCGCCACACCTGCTTTAACCGCTCCACGGTATGGGACCACTTGGGCGTAGTGGGCTTGCAGACGGTATTCTGATTGCCGAACAGGCCGACCTCGCTGAAGGCGACCTCACGGCTGATGGTGTAAATCCAGCGCACCGGGACCAGATACTCGGCCTCGTCGTCATCCTTGGCCGGGTCGATCTGCGGGTAACCTTCGATCAGCGTCATCTCCGGGAGGGTTCTGGGCCCTGCCGGGGTGTCGAAACGGTATTCGTCGGCGCGGCAACGCTCGCCGATTACCTCGCCGACGCCGACGTAGCCGGTCTTGGGGATATAGACCCAGACGCGATCGCCCTCCGAGAGCATGGCGAGGGTCTTGGAGTACCAGGCCGCGCCGCCGCCGCAGATGAAACCGAGGCGGCGGGCATCCTCCCACGGGTAGTCGGGGCCGAAAGAAGCATAGAACTCGCCGTTCCAGGGCTCCTTCTTCGCCTTGCGGGCAATGGGCTGGGTGGGCTCGTCCGGGTCGATCATCCAGGTGCGGCTGAGGTAGCGGTTGCCGTCGTCCTCGAAGGCGGCGAAGAACATGGCGTTGATCGACAGCTGGGCGTGCTCGTTGAGGTAGGTGATGATGCGCTCGCTGCTGGCGTCGAGCCGGGTGGCCACCACTACCAACTGGTGGCTCTCGTTGAGCGTCACGCTATCCAGCGGGATGCCGAACTTGGCCTCGAAGGCCTCGTCCAGGGTGGCGTGAGGCCTGCCGTAGCGCTCGGCGAACGCCTGGTAGATGTCGATCAGCTGGAAGTCGGCCAGGGTGACCACCCAGGAGGCGTAGTCGATGGCCTGGGCCACCACGTCTCGCGGCGTCTTGTCTCGCTTGAGCTCGATGATGATGACGTTGCCGTTGGCATCGAGCGCCAGCAGATCGACCAGCTTGTCGAAGGCGGTGCGCACCTGGCGGCCGATCAACAGCCAGTCCCGGTTGAGGATCGAGACATCCTGCATGATCTGCTCTTCCAGCAGCCCCTCGTCGGCCAGCCCCGCGGCGCGCAGCTTGCCCGGTGGTTCGCCGGTACTACCTGTCAGCTTCCAGATTCCTTGCTCAATGGCCATGTCGTCTCCCTGTGATACTACCGGTGGTAATTTCATAAAAACCCGGATGGGAAAACTTATTTTAGCAATTTAATTTGATTCGCACTTCCTTTCAATAAATTGAAAAAGTGGCCGAAAGCATTCAAATTGATCTGGATTTAATTTTGGAACAAAGCTATTGGCGAATTTAGATTTTTTTCCTTTAAATTCGATAAGCTGGCCTCCTCCCGGAGCCTCCCGTTTTTCAAACCACTCCCCAATGTAGTCCTCGTTATAGAACATGAGCTCTATGGCGAGATGAGAATTATTTCCGCTTCCCCAAGGCTTGCCTGTTCCATCTAAAACTTGACTTCGGATATCATTATTTTTAGGAACAGGAAGGAGCAATGCATAATGGTTTTGGAATACAAGCCGCTTCGCAAGCCCCTTAAATGGATCGTTCTCTTCATTAGATGTGTTGGATGGTTTTAGGCCGTTCCAATCATCGTATGCTTCGTCGAAATCAAATAAAGCAAACATTATCCTGTCCGGAAAGTTTGTCTTTAATTCATCTCGAGAAAATAAATTTTTCAAAAACATCCTATCAAAGGCATTCTGTATCAAGAAGGGCATTTCTCTTCCACTATATAGTTTTTCCCATGCAGTACCTAGAATAACTTCGTCAGTAATTCCTTCGGTAAACAATACTGGCTTTGTTGATCCCTTTATTGAGTTGTTAATGTTAAGCCTTGCTTCGCCCTCCGTAAAAGATATCAATCCGGACGAAAGGGATTTTATAACATCCGACTTCTTAGCATTAACTGCCACGACCTTGGAATCAAAGAAGTCGAAAAGCCTTATTGTTTTTTCTTTGGCACTCGAAATTGTAGACGCGCTGTGACTGCTCATAATTATGTGGTTTAATTTTGCAGTCTCGTCAGCAATATCAAAAACTTGCTCCAAGAAACCAAACTGCCACTCCGGATGGAGAAATGAATCTGGCTCATCAAGTAAAGTTACGCAATGTCTATCCTTAAAGAGCTCTGCAATTGAAAAAATATAAACAGACTGAATCTGGCCATCACTTAAATTATTAAGCGAAGTTTCTTCTTGATTTTGAAGCAAAAGTCTAAAATCTATGCTTTCTAGCATCCCTAGTGTTTTTAAATTGTCAATAAGCCTGAATTGCTCGCAGGCATCAGTGCCTGAAAACTCTTTTCGAAATAAATTAATGTCAATTTTAATTGAGTATTGGTCAATATCTTTCCGATAGATATCTCCATGGTGAAAAGAGCCTTTTACGCAGCCAGAAACTCTCTCTAAGAAGTCTCTCGCAATGCCATCAGTTCCCCAGTAATGAGTTCTCGAGTCAAAATCTTCAATTGCACTATAGCCCAGTTCTTTTAGTCTGGATTCCGCAAATTGTGGCTTTTTTATATTTAATGTCACAGACTCGGAGGTCGATTTGACTCCAAGTTTTTCAATAATGTACTTTCTTGCAGAGTTGTGTTCCGGCTGAAAAAGAAGGGCTGCCAAGAGTAATGATTTATACTCAGGCCCAACGCCGATAAACTTCCTGCTATCAGGGCGGTCTCAAGTTCCAAGCGCAACACTATTGAAGGGTGCTCGGGCCACTAACCGATTTCTTGAGCACCTCGGCGTAAACTTCCAGCGGCGTGCGCCAGTCCAATGTCTTGCGCGGCCGCGTGTT
>NZ_JBHRSQ010000037.1:0-35123 GCF_042643535.1 Halomonas tibetensis | reverse complement strand
TCAAGCGGGGAGTGGGCGATGACCTGCCGGCTGTCCTGCTTGCCGCCGCATCCTGCCAGGGCAGCGATGACCGCGAATCGTGTGAGGGCGCATTCTACCGAATCCGCCGTGAGTGTCAAGCGAGAAGGCTGTCGGCCATGCCGAAAAACCTCAAGTAGAACAATCACTTCCTCAACTTGCCACCGCCGGTAACGTTGCTCGTTGCCCGCAGCGGATGCGTACTTTAAGGCTTCCACTTGAGGAACGCAACCCTCCCGCATCAAAAAACTGTAGTCCAGTTACAGCCGCTCCGCCACAGACCAATACACTTTATTACCGGCAGCCATCCCGCCCAGAATCGGGTCAGATTACGAAGAGGTCGACGAAGCGGTTGACCGGCGTGGATTCCAGCAGGGCCTGGTTACGGCACAGTGCGAGGATCCTCTCGCAGCGCCGTGGTGGAAAACGAGTGACCAGGTGGCGGCGAAACTTCTCCTCGAGCACCGGAACGCCCTCCTGGCGGCGTCGGCGGTGGCCTATGGGATATTCCACTTCCACCTGATCGGTCGACGAGCCATCCCGAAAGAAGACCTGAATAGCATTGGCGATGGACCGCTTGTCCACATCCAGGTAATCGCGGGTATAGCGGGGCTCCTCCACCACTTCCACCCTGGCACGCAGGGCGTCGATCTCTGGATGGCCGGCGTGGAACTCATCCTCGTAGTGTTCGGCGTTCAGCTCGCCGAAGATCAGCGGCACCGCCGTCATGTACTGCAGGCAGTGATCGCGGTCTGCCGGATTGGCCAATCCCCCTTCCTTGGAGATGATGCGAATCGCAGACTCGTGAGTGGTGATAACGACACGCTCGATCTCGTCAAGGCGATCCTTGACCTGCGGATGCAGCGTCACCGCTGCCTCGCAGGCGGTCTGGGCGTGGAATTCCGCCGGGAAGGAAAGCTTGAAGAGAATGTTCTCCATCACATAGCTGCCAAACTCACGCTGAAAGGAGAAGCGGCGCTGAGCCTCCGGCTTGGTAGCCAGGTCACGGTTGGTGTGACTGAACAGCACATCGTAAAAGCCCCATTGCGGTGCGCTGAGCGCCCCGGGAATACCCATCTCGTCGCGCAGGGCAATATCGGCCAGGCGGACCGCCCGCGAGGTGGCATCCCCCGCCGCCCAGCTCTTCCGCGAGCCGGCATTGGGGGCATGGCGATAGGTGCGCAGACTCTGGCCGTCGACCCAGGCATGGGAGAGTGCCGAGAGCAGCTGATCACGACTGGCACCCATCAGCCTGGCGGCGACTGCCGTGGAGGCCACCTTGACCAGCACTACGTGATCGAGACCCACCCGATTGAATGCGTTGTCCAGCGCCAGGACCCCCTGGATCTCGTGGGCCATGATCATCGCCTCGAGAACGTCCCGCATTGTTAGCGGCGCCTCGCCCTCAGCGATTCGCTTCTGCGAAAGGTGGTCGGCGACTGCCAGGATGGCCCCTAGATTGTCGGAAGGGTGGCCCCACTCCGCCGCCAGCCAGGTGTCGTTGAAGTCCAGCCAGCGGACGATGCAGCCTATGTCCCAGGCGGCCTTCACCGGGTCCAGGCGGAAGGTGGTGCCGGGCACTCTGGCGCCGTGAGGCACCACCGTCCCCTCCACCAGCGGCCCGAGGTGCTTGGTGCACTCCGGAAAGCGCAGCGCCAGCAGGCCGCAGCCGAGGGTATCCATCAGGCAGAGTCTTGCGGTATCCCACGCTTCGGCACTGTCAATGCGAGTGTCCAGAACGTAATCGGTGATCTTCTGCAGCTCGGCATCGTAATCCGGCCGAACGTTGGCTTCCACGGTGCTCATGCTTGTCTCCTGCCATCGCTTGACATCACACCCTGTCACTATAGGAAACGCCCCGAGTCCTGCGACTAAGCAGTGATCCGGGGCACCTCTTTCCATCAACAAAAACCATGGGCAAATGAGGCGTTAGAAACTGTCGCCGGGGACACGAATCCAGCCTTCCATCAGCACCCGGGCGCTACGACTCATCACCGCCTGATCGATCACCCAGCGCCCCTCCACCAGGCTTGCCTCGGCACCTACTCGCAAGGAGCCGGAGGGGTGGCCGAAGGTCACGGCGTTACGCTTGCCTCCGCCGGCGGCCAGGTTAACCACGGTCCCCTCGATAGACGCGGCGGAGGCGATGGCTACCGCGGCGGTGCCCATCATGGCGTGGTGCAGCTTGCCCATGGAGAGCGCCCGCACCAGCAGGTCGATCTTGTCGGCCTCGACCTCCTTGCCGCTGGAAGCACTATAGCCGCTGGGCGGCGCCACGAAGGCCACCTTGGGCGTGTGTTGACGGCTGGCGGCCTCTTCCAGGGACTGGATCAGCCCCATCTTCAATGCTCCGTGGGCGCGAAGCGTCTCGAAGCGTGCCAGCGCCAACGGGTCGCCGTTGATAGCCTCCTGAAGCTCGGTGCCGGTGTAGCCGAGATCGGCGGCATTGACGAAGATGGTGGGAATTCCCGCGTTGATCATGGTCGCCTTGATCGTCCCTCCCGCTACGACATCGGTCGGCACCTCAAGATCGTCCACCAGGTTGCCGGTCGGGAAGATAGCGCCCTCGCCATCGGCCGGGTCCTTGAAGGCCACCGGCACCTCGGCGGCGGGGAAAGTCACGCCGTCCAGTTCGAAGTCACCCGTCTCCTGCACCATACCGTCGGTGATCGGCACCTGGCAGATGATGGTCTTTTGAATATTCGCCTGCCAGATCCGTACATCCACCACGCCGTTCTCGGGAATGCGCGTCGGGTCCACCAGGCCACTGGTGATGGCGAAGGGCCCCACCGCTGCGGAGAGGTTGCCGCAATTGCCGCTCCAGTCGACGAAGGCCTTGTCGATGGAGACCTGGCCGAACAGGTAGTCGACGTCGTGGTCTGGCTGCTCGCTCTTCGACAGGATCACCGTCTTGCTGGTACTGGAGGTAGCCCCGCCCATACCGTCAATCTGCTTCTGATAGGGGTCAGGGCTGCCGATCACCCGCATCAGCAGACGGTCGCGGGCCTTGCCTGGGACCTGCGCTGCCTCCGGCAGGTCAGTGAGAGTGAAGAAGACACCCTTGCTGGTGCCGCCGCGCATATAGGTGGCGGGAATACGAATCTGAGGAATGTGTGCCATGGAGGTCGCTACCTTGGTTCATGAAACGGGAAAAAGGATCGACCCGGGCCTTGCGGCACCGGGTCGATGGGGTTTCAACGTCGTGAGGCTATCGCCCGGCTCAGCTGACAGCCTCGCCCGTGGACTCCAGGAAGTCCTTGGCGAAGCGCTGTAGAACACCGCCGGCGGAGTAGACGGTCACCTCCTCGGCGGTATCCAGGCGACAGATCACGGGCACGCGGTCGATCTCGCCGGTCTTGCGATGAATAACCAGTTCGAGCGTCGCGCCGGGCGCCGAAGCACCCTCCACGTCATAGGTCTCTGTGCCATCGAGTTGCAGGGTATGGCGCGTAGTGCCCTCCTGGAACTGTAGCGGCATCACCCCCATGCCAATCAGATTAGTGCGATGAATGCGTTCGAAGCCCTCGGCGACGATCGCCTCGACGCCGGCAAGCGCCACGCCCTTGGCTGCCCAGTCGCGAGACGAGCCCTGACCATAGTCGGCGCCGGCGATAACGATCAGCGGCTGATCGCGTTCCATGTAGGTCTCGATCGCCTCCCACATGCGAGTCACCTCGCCCTCCGGCTCGATGCGCGCCAGCGAGCCCTGCTTCACCTCGCCGTTCTCGTCGCGGACCATCTCGTTGAAGAGCTTGGGGTTGGCCAGGGTGGCCCGCAGCGCGGTGAGATGGTCGCCGCGGTGGGTGGCATAGGAATTGAAGTCCTCCTCCGGCAGGCCCATCTTGTGCAGGTACTCCCCCGCCGCGCTGTCCATCATGATGGCGTTGGACGGCGACAGGTGGTCGGTGGTGATGTTGTCCGGCAGGATCGCCAGCGGCCGCATTCCCTTCAGCGCACGCACTTCCGCCATGTTGCCTTCCCAGTAGGGCGGGCGACGGATGTAGGTGCTCTGCGGGCGCCAGTCGTAGAGCGGGCTCTCGGCCGGCTCAAACGCGTCCAGATCGAACATCGGGATGTAGACCTGCTTGAACTGGTCCGGCCTGACGAACTCGGCGACGATGGCATCGATCTCCTCGTCGGAGGGCCAGAGGTCCTTGAGGGTCACCGGGTTGCCGTTCTGGTCGGTGCCCAGCACGTCCTTTTCGATGTCGAAGCGCACGGTTCCGGCGATGGCGTAGGCGACCACCAGTGCCGGCGAGGCCAGGAAGGCCTGCTTGGCATAGGGGTGGATACGGCCATCGAAGTTGCGGTTGCCGGAAAGCACCGCCGTTGCATACAAGTCGCGGTCGATGATCTCCTGCTGGATCTGCGGGTCCAGTGCACCGGACATGCCGTTACAGGTGGTGCAGGCATAGGCGACGATGCCGAAGCCAAGCTTCTCCAGCTCGGACAGCAGGCCGGCCTCTTCCAGATAGAGGCGTGCGACCTTCGAGCCCGGTGCGAAAGACGACTTCACCCAGGGCTTGCGGATCATGCCGAGTTCGTTGGCCTTCTTGGCCAGCAGGGCGGCGCCCACCACGTTGCGCGGGTTGGAGGTGTTAGTGCAACTGGTGATAGCGGCGATAATCACCGCGCCATCGGGCATCTTTCCCGCCTTTTCTTCCGCCTGGGCCATATCGTAGTTCACGGCGACCCCGCGCTCATGCAGGGCACTGGTGGGCAGACGGCGATGCGGGTTGGAAGGACCGGCCAGATTGCGCTCCACGCTTGACAGATCGAAGGTCAATACGCGCTCGTACTGGGCATCGACCAGGCTGTCGGCCCACAGGCCGGTCTGCTTGGCGTAGGTCTCTACCAGCGCGACCTGCTCCGGCTCGCGCCCGGTCAGCGTGAGATAGTCGAGGGTCTGTTCATCGATGTAGAACATCGCCGCGGAGGCACCATATTCCGGTGTCATATTGGAAATGGTGGCGCGGTCGCCGATGGTCAGACTCTTGGAACCCTCGCCGAAGAACTCGAGATAGGCCCCGACTACCCGCTCCTTGCGCAAGAACTCGGTGATCGCCAGCACGATATCGGTGGCGGTGATGCCCGGTTTGGGCTTGCCGGTCAGATCCACGCCGACGATATCGGGCAGACGCATCATGGAGGGACGACCCAGCATCACGGTCTCGGCCTCGAGGCCACCAACACCAATGGCGATCACGCCCAGGCAGTCGATATGCGGGGTATGGCTGTCGGTGCCCACGCAGGTATCGGGATAGGCCACGCCGTCGCGGGCCTGCACCACCGGCGACATCTTCTCCAGATTGATCTGGTGCATGATGCCGTTGCCGGCGGGAATCACGTCAACGTTCTCGAAGGCGGTCTTGGTCCATTCGATGAAGTGGAACCGATCCTCGTTACGGCGATCCTCAATGGCGCGGTTCTTATCAAAGGCGTCCGGATCGAAGCCTGCGTGCTCCACGGCCAGGGAGTGATCGACGATCAACTGGGTCGGTACCACCGGGTTGACCTTGGACGGGTCACCACCCTGGTCGGCGATGGCGTCGCGCAGACCGGCCAGATCCACCAGCGCCGTCTGACCGAGGATGTCGTGGCACACCACCCGCGCGGGGTACCAGGGAAAGTCCAGGTCGCGGCGGCGCTCGATCAGCTGCTTGAGCGCGTCGGTGAGCATCCCCGGCTCACAGCGACGCACCAGCTGCTCGGCGAGCACTCGGGAGGTGTAGGGAAGCGTGTCATAGGCGCCGGGCTGGATATCTTCAACGGCCGAGCGCACGTCAAAGTAGTCCAGGTCGGTGCCGGGAAGCGGCTTACGGTAATCGGTGTTCATGGCTCAATCCCGCTGTTCGATGGGCACCCACTCGCTGTGCTCTGGGCCAATGTAGTCGGCACTCGGGCGAATGATGCGATTGTTGTCACGCTGCTCAAAGACATGGGCTGCCCAGCCAGTCAGGCGCGAGCAAACGAAAATCGGCGTGAACAGCTTGGTGGGGATATCCATGAAGTGATAGGCGCTGGCATGGAAGAAGTCAGCGTTGCAGAACAGCTTCTTCTCACGCCACATCACTGCCTCGACGCGCTCGGAGACCGCATAGAGAACCGTGTCGCCCACGTCATCGGACAGCTTCTTCGACCACTCCTTGATGATGGCGTTGCGCGGATCGGACTCGCGATACACCGCGTGGCCGAAACCCATGATCTTGTCCTTACGCTCGAGCATGGCCATGGTCTCGCGCTCGGCTTCCTCCGCGGAGGTCCAGTTCTCGATCATCGCCATGGCCGCTTCGTTGGCGCCGCCGTGCAGCGGGCCCCGCAGGGAGCCGATAGCGCCGGTTACGCAAGAATGCATGTCGGACAGCGTGGAGGCGCAGACGCGTGCGGTGAAGGTCGAGGCGTTGAACTCGTGCTCGGCGTAGAGAATCAGCGAGACGTTCATGACGCGAGCGTGCAACTCGGAGGCGGGCTCACCGCGCAGCATGTGCAGGAAATGGCCTCCCACGGACTCGTCATCGGTCTCGGTCTCGATACGCGCGCCGTCGTGGCTGAAGCGATACCAGTAGCAGATGATCGAGGGCAGCACGGCCAGCAGGCGATCGGCAGCGTCCTGCTGCTCGTCAAAGCTCTGCTCGGTCTCCAGGTTACCCAGCATGGAAGCGCCGGTGCGCATCACGTCCATGGGATGGGCGTCGGCAGGGATCTGCTCGAGCACGGTCTTGAGTGCCTCGGGCAGGCCGCGCAGGCCTTTGAGCTTGGTGATGTAGGCGTCAAGTTCAGCCTGATTCGGTAGCTTGCCCTTCAGCAGCAGGTAGGCGACTTCCTCGAACTTCGCCTTCTCGGCCAGTTCCTTGATGTCAAAGCCGCGGTAGGTCAGGCCGGAGCCGGTCTTGCCAACGGTGCACAGGGCGGTCGTTCCCGCACTCTGGCCACGCAGGCCGGCGCCACTCAGGTTCTTCTCTGCCATGTCATATCTCCTCGTATAGCGGGTCGGTCGTGTTCTTTTCAACAATGTCGGTGCCGGACTCAGGCGTCGTGACCCTTCTCGGCACCCTGGCTTTCGGCAAACAGCGCATCAAGCTTCTGCTCAAAGCTGTGGTAGTTCAGGAAATCGTAAAGCTCATCACGGGTCTGCATGAGTTCAACCACATCGCGCTGATGGCCGGTGTCGTGGATGCTCTGGTAGACCTTGAGGGCCGCGGCGTTCATGGCGCGGAAAGCCGACAGCGGGTAGAGCACCATGCGGCAGCCCACCTCACCCAGTTCCTGCTGACTGAACAGCGGCGTGGCACCGAACTCGGTGATGTTGGCGAGGATCGGTGCATCGACGCGCTCGCAGAAGGCCCGGTAGTCATCCAGAGTGTGCACCGCCTCGGCGAAGATGGCGTCAGCGCCGGCCTCGATGCAGGCCTGGGCACGCTCGATGGCGGCATCCAGGCCATCTTTCTGGAAGGCGTCGGTGCGGGCGATCAAATAGAAATCCGGGTCGATGCGCGCATCGGCGGCGGCCTTGACGCGATCTGCCATTTCCTGCTGGGAAACGATGGCCTTGTTGGGACGGTGACCACAGCGCTTCTGGGCGACCTGGTCCTCGATGTGCACGGCAGCCACACCGGCGCGCTGCATCTCCTTGACGGTGCGGGCGATATTGAAGGCCCCGCCCCAACCGGTGTCGATATCCACCAGCAGCGGCAGGTCGGTGGCACCACAGATGCGGTGAGAATCCTCGACCACATCGTTCATGGTCGTCATGCCCAGATCAGGCAGACCGAAGGAAGCATTGGCCACGCCCCCCCCCGAGAGATAAATAGCCTGGTGGCCGACGCGCTGGGCCATCATTGCGGTGTAGGCATTGATGGTGCCGACGATGGGCAGCGGGTGATTGGCCTCGAGAGCGGCACGGAAACGGGCGCCGGGGGTCTGCTGGGTCATGATGTCTCTCCTGTGGTGTTCGAGCCGTGTGGCTCCGGGGTCGGGTCAGGTCGCCGCAGAGGTCTGTCGCAGGGTGGCGGCATAGCGGTCTACAACGTTGGCCCTTGAGGCGCTGACATGACGACGCATCAGCAGCTCGGATAGTTCGGCGTCACCGGCCTCGATGGCATCGACGATGCGGTGATGCTCGACAAACGCGCGCTGAGGACGTGAACCGGTCGCGCTGAACTGAGTACGGTAGAGCCGCACCAGGTAATAGAGGTCATCGCAGAGCATAGTCACCAGCATGCGGTTGTGGCTGCCCTGGACGATACGATAGTGAAAGTCCAGATCACCCTCACGCTGGAAATAGGCCTCCCCCTTCTTGAGGTCGGTCTGACGCTCGTGCATCGCCAACAGTTCGCGCAGCCCGGCGATCTCCGCGGCGGTCATATGCTCGGCGGCCAACCTCGCGGCCATGCTCTCCAGTGCCTCGCGCACATCGAACAGCTCGAGTAGCTCCTCCATGGAGAGCTTGATGACTCGCGCACCCACGTGGGGCACTCTCTCGATCAACCGATGCGCCTCGAGGCGACGCATGGCTTCTCGCAGCGGCCCTCGGGAGATTCCGAAGGCCTTGGACAGACCCGGCTCGGTGATCTTGCTGCCCGGGGGCAGTTCGCCGCGCACGATGGCATCCTGAAGCTGTTGAAAGACACGCTCCGCCAGGGTGCGAACTTCCGGGATCGACGTTTCGATTTGGGCTGGGGTCATGATGATTGTCGACAATTATTGGATGAACAAAGAGTAGCCACTCCGTAGAATGGGGTCAATATCCAGAAACGCCGCGAAGCTTCATCTTTGGTTGTAGACAACACGACAGGAATCAGAGGAACTGTCGACAATGTCGAGGCATTTTTCCGGCCAGGCTGCCGGATCGGGCAGGGACAAGTGTCGGCGAGATGCCTAGAATGGGCCGCCTGTAACAGCAAGGTACGGCAATGAGTGTAAGACTCCAGATCACCCCCTGCACCTATCATGAGCAACCGCTCGAGTACTTCGCCCGTCTACGCGGGAGACCGGGTGCCGTGCTGCTTGACTGTGGGCGCCCGGCCTCCCCCGCCGGGCGCTTCGATATCCTCTCCAGCGACCCCCTGGCGATGCTCGAGATCGACGACCGGGGTCACCTCTCTGGCATGCCCGAGCTCGCGGGGCTCTCTCCCTTCGCTGCCCAGCAGGCGCTGCTGGACCGCCTCGGGACAGAGACGCCCGACAGCGAGCTACCCTTTCTCGGTGGCCTGATCGGCTACTGGAGCTACGACCTGGGACGCCTGATCGAGCCGGTGGGCGAGCAGACCCAACCGACAGTAGCGCTACCGGCAAGCCGAGTCGGCCTTTATGACTGGGCTCTGATCCAGGACCACGAACGCCGCGAAAGCTGGCTGGTCGCCAGCGCCGAGCGGCGACGGCAGGTGCTTGACTGGCTGGCGCAGCCGTCGGCAGCCAGTGGCAACTTTCGACTGACCGCTCCCTTCGCCGGCGAACTCTCCCGTGCCGACTACCTGGAGCGTTTCGCCGTGGTGCAGCGTTATATCCTCTCGGGCGACTGCTATCAGATCAATCTGGCCCAGCGCTTCAGCGCTCCCTATGCTGGCGACCTCTGGAGCGCCTACTGCCGCCTGCGAAAGGCCACTCCGACGCCCTACGCCGGCTTTATGGCCTGGACCACGCCCCAGGGCGAACAGGCGATTCTCTCTCTTTCCCCCGAGCGTTTTCTGGAATGCCGAGATGGCCAGGTGGAGACACGCCCCATCAAGGGAACACGCCCCCGGGGCGAAACTCCAGAGGCGGACCGCGACCTGGCCAATGAGCTCACCGCCAGCCTCAAGGACCGCGCCGAGAACGTGATGATCGTCGACCTGCTGCGCAACGATCTCGGACGCGTCTGCCGCCCAGGCACGGTCAGGGTGCCTCAACTCTGCAGCCTGGAAAGCTATGCCAACGTTCACCACTTGGTCAGCGTGGTGACCGGCGAACTGAACGCGAACCGGCGACCTCTGGAACTGCTCGCGGCCGCCTTCCCCGGCGGCTCCATCACAGGCGCCCCCAAGGTACGCGCCATGCAGATCATCGAGGAACTGGAACCCAGCCGGCGCAGCGCCTATTGCGGCAGCTTGGGCTACGTGGACGTGCGAGGGCGGATGGACACCTCCATCGCCATTCGCACCGCCGTGGCGGATAGGGGCCGACTGCATCTATGGGGAGGCGGTGGCCTGGTGGCCGACTCGGAGGGTGAAGCGGAGTATCAGGAGACTCTGGACAAGATCCGACACCTGATGGATGCCCTGACCCGGAACGCCGGTAACCCAATAGAAAACGAATAAGAAGTAGCCTTATAAATTATCTAAGGCATAGATACCCAAGAAATCGGTATTGGGGCCTGGCACCAACGGCTTGCTAGGGTAACCCTCTACGCATCGACGAGAGGCCAGCATGGCAAGCTTCGATCCCAACCGTTTCGTCCTGGAGCACGACCAGGATACCCCCAAGGAAATACTGCGGGCTGCCTACCAGGCCTTCGGCGAACTGACCCTCTCCTTCTCCGGCGCCGAAGACGTGGTGCTGATCGACTTGGCCCTCAAGGTGGCGCCGAAGGAAGACGTCCACGTTTTCGCCCTGGACACTGGAAGATTGCACCCTGAGACCTATGCGTTCATCGAACGGATTCGAGCGCATTACGACATCGCGATCGACGTGCGCTTCCCCGACTCCGAGGCCGTTCAGGCTCTGGTTCGCGACAAGGGGCTCTTCAGCTTCTTTCACGACGGCCATCAGGAGTGCTGCGGCATCCGCAAGGTGGCGCCGCTGCGCCGCCGCCTGGCCGGCCTGCCGATGTGGGTCACCGGCCAGCGGCGCGACCAGAGCCCTGGCACTCGCTCCAGCCTGCAGATCGCCGAGCATGACCATGGCTTCGGCAGCGACGCCAGCCCCCTTATCAAGGTCAATCCGCTGACTCACTGGAGCAGCGAGGAGGCCTGGACCTACATCCGCATGTTTGATGTGCCCTACAACCCGCTCCATGAACGCGGCTTCGTCAGCATCGGCTGCGAGCCCTGCACCCGCCCCACCCTACCTGGCCAGCATGAACGCGAAGGACGCTGGTGGTGGGAGAATCAGGAAGGCAAGGAATGCGGTCTGCACTCCACCAACCTGCACGCCATCACTCCGGACGCGCCAGGCTAGCGCACCGGCAGCTCAATCCCTTCGAAGAGCGGAAACTCGTGTCGCGGACCCGCCGCCAGGGCGGCGTCCACCAGGTCGCGATCCAGATGCGAGGCGAATCCCTGCAGGAAGTCATACATGTAGCCGCGCATGAAGGTGCCCCGGCGGATGCCGATCTTGGTCGTGGAACTCGCAAACAGGTGGCCCGCATCCAGCGCCAGCAGATCGGTATCGTGTTCGAGGTCCACCGCCATGTGCGCGACGATGCCGACTCCCATTCCCAGGCGCACGTAGGTCTTGATCACATCGGCATCGGCAGCGGTGAGCACCACGTTGGGCGTAAGCCCTCGCGCGCGGAAGGCATCGTCAAGCTGGGAACGACCGGTGAAACCGAAAACATAGGTGACCAGCGGATAGCGGGCCAAGGCCTCCAGGGTGAGCTCGGGTTCGTCGGCCAGGGGATGCCCCCGGGGCACCAGAATGCAGCGGTTCCAGCGATAGCAGGGTAGCAGCACCAGGTCGTTGAACAGCTCCAGTGATTCGGTGGCAATGGCGAAATCCGCCTGGCCGTCGCTGACCATCTGAGCGATCTGCTTGGGGGTGCCCTGCTGCATGTGCAGGGCCACTTCGGGATACTTGCGAGTGAAGTCGCGAATGACCGGCGGCAGGGCATAGCGCGCCTGGGTATGGGTGGTGGCGATGGACAGGCTACCGCGACGCTCGTCGCTAAACTCCTGAGCCACTTCCTTGATATTCTCAGTCAATCGCAATACCTCGCCGGCCAATTCGACGATGGCCTGGCCGGCCGGGGTGACTCGGGTCAGGTGCTTGCCGCTGCGAGCAAAGATCTCCACTCCTAGCTCATCCTCCAGCAGGCGAATCTGCTTCGAGATCCCCGGCTGAGAGGTAAACAAACTCTGGGCGGTGGCCGACACGTTGAGGTTGTGGCGGGTGACTTCCCAGATATAGCGCAGCTGCTGCAGCTTCATGGTGGCAAACTCCCTGACAGCCACCCCATTACGGGGGCTGAAAATACCAAATAGTGATAAAAGAAATAATTATAATCACTTTGAGGTATATCTAACAAGACGGCGTCTCGCCTAGATGAATCATGACGCCATTTGCCAGCGTCGCAGCCGGCCGCTAACATCATCCGGCCAGGCACGCCTCGGCGTGCCGTGAATACGCTCGATGCAGCGCAACGAAACTGGAGAATCCCATGGACAATAACGTCGATGTCACCAACGCCAACTTCGAGCAGGAAGTCCTCAAGGCCGATACCCCGGTTCTGCTCAAATTCTGGGCTCCCTGGTGCGGTCCCTGCAAGGTGATGGCACCGGTGGTCGACGAGGTCGCCGAGGAGCGCAACGGCAACCTCAAGGTCGTCAGCGTCAACGTGGACGATGCCCCGGAGATTGCCGCCGAGCAGGGTGTGCGAGGTGTGCCCACCGTCATGCTGTTCAAGTCTGGCTCCAAGGTCGCCTCCCTGGTAGGTGCCCAATCCAAGTCACAGCTGACGCAGTTCATCGACCAGAACGCCTGATCGCCAGGCACGTCAGTTTGAAAATCGCCCCGGCAAAGTCCGGGGCGATTGCGTTTTGGGTTCACTTCCTGGCTGAGCCAGCCTCGTTTTCTTCGCTATTCCGCTCCGAAATGGGGCGGTCTGCTTCCTCCAACGGCTGGTCGTCACCCGGGCCCAACAGGTGCGCGATCCAACGCGTCTGGGGGTGGCTATCCAGGGCGATCTTCAGCGTCATGGTCAGCAGCACCGAGAGCAACATCCCCGCGGCACCAAAGATCCAGCCCCACACCACCAGCGACAGGAAGGCGATAAAGGTCGAAAGCCCCAGGGCCCGGCCCATCCAGCGCGGCTCGACAATGTTGCCGAGCACAAAGTTGATTCCCAGGTAGGCGCCTGACAGCAGCAAAGCCTCGACCAGCCCTCCCCCGGGCGACACCAGCAGCAGCAGCACCGGCGGAATGGCGGCAATGGCGGAGCCGATATTGGGAATATAATTCAGGGCGAAGGCCAGCACGGCCCACAGCAGCGGGAAGTCGACTCCCACCAGCAGGCAGGCTATCCACACCAGCACTCCGGTCACCAGGCTGATCAGAGTCTTCACCGCCAGGTAGCGCTTGAGCGTGCGGCTGAACTCGTTGAAGCGCTCGAGGCTCGGCGCCGGATTTCTCAGCGCGCGAGAAATCTTGTCGCGCAGGTTGAGCGTCTCAAAAAGCATGAAGACCACCAGCAGGGTGACCATCACGCTCTGCATCAGCAGATTGCCCAGTTCACCCAGCAGTCCCGGCACCTCAGCGCCCAACTGTTCCACATCGAGGAGTTCGACGAGACGGTCGGGATCGATAGCCAACCCCATCTTCGCCAGGCCATCGAACAGCCCGAGATAATAGTCGTAGAGCTTCTCCTCGATCCCCGGCAGTGCCTCCGTAAAGGTTCCGAAGCTGTTCACCAGCAGCAGGCCCAGCAGCGACAGCAGTCCGCCAATCACTACCAGGGTGAGCCAGACGGCCAGACGAAGGCTCAGCCCCAGACGGTTCAGCCACTGCACCGGAGGGGTACAGACCAGGGCGATGAAGATCGCCAGCATCAGCGGCACCAGCAGGCTGGCGCCGGCCTTCATGCCGGCCACAATCACCACCAGCGCGGCCAGGCCGAGAGTGAGATTGAGCGGGATGATGCTCGAGGTATCCGGTTCATGCTGAGACATAGTAAATTCCTGTGTTACCTGGCAAGCCTTCATCATGCTCTTGCGCATTGCCAGCAACAATTTTGAAAAATCACGAGGCCATGCTCAAAAACGCTCTTGAAAACATAGCGCGACGCGGCACCGGGAACCTTTGCAACGGGCCTGCCTCGAAGCTGCGTGGCATACCGCCACGTCATTACCGCAAGGAGGCCACCATGATACTGTTTCGCCCCGCCAGACTGCTGCTTGGCAGCCTGCTCCTGGCCACTCCCCTGCTGGCGAACCAGGCGCTGGCCGAGGCCGAGCCTCCGCGCCAGCTTCACGTGCAGGCCGAAGCCACGCTATCGGTAGTCCCGAACCTGGCCACGCTCAGCGCTAGGCTCTGGGAGCGCACGCCCGCTTTGTCTCAGGAAGAAGAGAGCGGCGGCGACCCCGAGGCGCTGCGTGAGGCCCGCGAACGACTCGAAACCCGCGCCAGCGAGCTGATTCGCACCCTCGAGGCCGCCGGTCTCGAGCGCGACGCCATCAGCGCCGGCTCCCTGGCCGTGCAACCGGAGCGCCTCGCCGGCAGCCGACTGGAAAATGGCGAGCGCGAGATCCTCGTGCGCACGCGCCTTGAGCGCCCTTTGCGCGTCCAGGTCGACGATCTGGCACAACTGCCGGACCTGCTCGACGCCCTGACCGAAGCCGGTGTCAACGCTCTCGATGGCGTCGCCTATGATCTCGCCGACCGAGATGCCGCCACCGACGAAGCGCTGGTCAAGGCGCTGGAAAAGGCCCGTCACAAGGGCGCACTGATGGCAGACACTCTGGGCATCTCCTTGGGTGCTGTCGCCAGCGTCAGCGAGACCCGCATGCCGGTGTTCCAGCCGCGCATGCTGGCCATGGCCGCAGACGCCCGGGAAAGCGCCCCCCAGGCCGAGTACCGCCCCGGCACCATCGATATCGAGGCCGGGGTCAGTGTCAGCTGGGACATCGAGTAGCGCGAGGTCACGAATGGCGCCTGCAGGACTTGCAGTGCCGGCGTTTAGAGGTTGATCACCTCGACGCCGCCCATATAGGACTGCAGCGCCGCAGGCACGCTAATGGAGCCATCGGCGTTCTGGTAGTTCTCCAGCACCGCCACCAGGCAACGCCCCACGGCCAGGCCGGAGCCGTTCAGCGTGTGAAGCAGCAGCGGCTTTTTCTGTTCCGGGTGGCGAAAGCGGGCCTGCATGCGACGTGCCTGGAAATCCTCGCAGTTGGAGACAGAGGAAATCTCGCGGTAGGTGCCCTGACTGGGGATCCACACCTCCAGATCGAAGGTCTTGGCGGCGCCGAAGCCCATGTCACCGGTACACAAGGTGAGGACGCGATAGGGCAGCGCCAGCGCCTGGAGAATCGCTTCGGCATGGCCGCGCATCTCCTCCAGGGCATCGTAGCTGGTGGCCGGGTCGACAAGCTGCACCATTTCCACCTTGTCGAACTGGTGCTGGCGAATCATGCCGCGGGTGTCACGGCCGTGGGAACCCGCCTCGGAACGGAAACAGGGCGTATGGGCGGTGAGCTTCACCGGCAGCGACCTGTGGTCAAGGATCTCGTCGCGAGCGAAGTTGGTCAGCGGCACCTCGGCGGTGGGGATCAGGTGATAGCCGCGCTCGTCATCCAGGCGAAACAGATCCTCGCCGAACTTGGGGAGCTGGCCGGTGCCGCGCAGCGAAGCCTCGTTGACCATGTAGGGAACGTAGCACTCCTCATAGCCGTGCTCGAGAGCCTGCTTGTCCAGCATGAATTGGGTCAGCGCGCGGTGCATGCGGGCGATGGGACCGCGCATCACCGCGAATCTCGCCCCGGTGAGCTTGGCGGCCAGATCGAAGTCCAGGTCGCCCTTCACCGCACCGAGATCAACATGGTCGAGCACCTCGAAATCGAACTCACGGGGTGTGCCCCAGCGGTGCAGTTCGACGTTGTCCTCCTCGCTCTTGCCCTCGGGCACGCTCTCGTGGGGAAGATTGGGCAGGCCGCTCACCACGTCATCCCACTCGGCCTGCACCTCGGCCAGGCGAGTCTTGGCGGCGTCGAGTCGATCGCCCAGATCGGACACCTCATCGAGGAGAGGCTGAATGTCCTCCCCCGCCGACTTGGCCTTGCCGATCGTCTTGGAGCGAGTATTGCGCTCGTTCTGGAGGGACTCGGTCTCGGCCTGCAGCTCGCGGCGCCGGGACTCCAGCGCCTCGAGACGGTCGGTATCGAGGACAAAACCTCGTTTGGCCAGTCGTTGGGCGACCGCATCGAGGTCGCTGCGCAGCAGTTTGGGATCGAGCATGGCATCCAGTCCGTTGCAGTCGGTGAAGGTGGGGCAAACAGGGCGCCCATTGTAGGCAAAAGGCCGCAGGGGCGCCACGCGCCCGCCGCGATGACCGCTCCAGCCCGCCCCAAAGCGTCCCCGCGGGATGCGCCTCACCGCCCTGACGCGGTAAAGTAGCATGACTCCCTTCTTCCCACGACAGAGTGCCATGATCGCAAGACTGGACACCGCCGACGCCGTCACCACCGCGGGGCTCACCGCGTCCTGTTCCAAGCCCTATCTCAGCTTTCTCGAGGCCCTGCGCGAAGCAGGCTTCGAGGGTGAGATCGCGCCGGACTTCGCCGCCCGCACGGTGCAGGCCACCGACAACTCCATTTATCAGCGCCTTCCCCAGGCGGTGCTCTACCCGAAGCACGCCGAGGATCTCGAGCGCCTGGCCCGGCTGGCCGCCAAGCCCGAGCACCGCCGAGTCGTGCTCACCCCCCGCGGCGGTGGCACCGGCACCAACGGCCAGTCGCTGACCGACGGCCTGGTGGTGGATGTCTCTCGACACATGAATCATATTCTCGACATCGACGTGAAGAACCGTCGGGTTCGAGTGCAGGCCGGCGTGGTCAAGGACCAGCTCAACGCTGCGCTGAAGCCCCACGGGCTCTTCTTCGCCCCGGACCTCTCCACCTCCAACCGCGCCACCATCGGCGGCATGATTTCTACCGATGCCAGCGGCCAGGGCAGCTGCGAGTACGGCAAGACCCGCCACCACGTGCTGGCGCTTGATACCGTGCTGCTGGGCGGCGAGCGGCTCGAGAGCCGCCCCGTGGAGCACGGCGAGCTGGCGACGCTGTGTGAACGGGACGATGCCACCGGCCGCGCCTACCGCACCGCCCGGGAGATCATCGACACCCAGGGGGAGCTGATAGCTGCCACTTTTCCGCCTCTCAACCGCTGCCTGACCGGCTACGACCTGGCGCACCTGCGCGACGACCATGGCCGTCTCGACATGAACAGCCTGCTGTGTGGCTCAGAGGGGTCGCTGGGGTTTCTCAACGAAGCGGTGCTCAACGTGCTGCCTATCCCGAAGCACTCCACCCTGGTCAACGTGCGCTACGCCGGCTTCATGGACGCCCTGCGCGATGCCAATGCCCTCATGGCGAGTGATGCGCGCCCCACCTCCATCGAGACGGTGGACGACACCGTGCTGATGCTGGCCATGGACGACTTCGTCTGGGACAGCGTGGCGGAGTTCTTTCCATCGGGCGGCGAGACGCCGGTGCGCGGCATCAATCTGGTGGAGTTCAACGACGACGACCCCGAGCGGTTGGCCGACCGAGTCGCGGCCTTCTGCCGCCACCTGGAGGCGGACGCCAGCGTTCAGCGACTGGGCTTCACATTGGCCAAAGGCCGGCCGCAGATCCAGCGGGTCTATGCCATGCGCAAGCGCGCGGTGGGGCTACTGGGCAATGCCAAGGGCGAAAAGCGTCCGATTCCCTTTGTAGAGGACACCGCGGTGCCGCCGGAGCATCTGGCCGACTTCATTGCCGAGTTTCGCGCCGCCCTGGACGTCCGGGGTCTGGAGTACGGCATGTTCGGTCACGTGGATGCCGGGGTGCTCCACGTGCGCCCAGCCATCGACATGAAGGACCCAAAGCAGGAGCGGCTGATCCGCGAGGTCTCCGACGAGGTGGCCGAGCTAACCCACAAGTACGGCGGCCTGCTGTGGGGCGAGCACGGCAAGGGGGTGCGCTCGGAGTACGCTCCGAAGTTCTTCGGTGAGCTCTACCCCAGTCTGCAGCGGGTCAAGGCGGCCTTCGACCCCCACAACCAGCTCAATCCCGGCAAGATCGCGACTCCGTTCTCTATCACGCCCGACGCCGCGGGTACTGGTTCTACCCCGCCCGCCGCCGCGGGTACTGGCTCTCCCCCGCCCGACGCCGGTGACGCTGCCGAGGCAGAACCGGTCAGGTGGGTCGACCCGGGCCTGCTGGCCATCGACGGCGTGCCTACCCGCGGCCAGTTCGACCGCACCATCGACGAGAAGGTCTGGCAGGCCCATGCCGCCACCGTCTACTGCAACGGTAACGGCGCCTGCTACAACTACGATCCCAATGACGCCATGTGCCCGTCGTGGAAGGCTACCCGCGACCGCATCCACTCCCCCAAGGGTCGTGCCAGCCTGATCCGCGAGTGGCTGCGCCTGCAGGGCGAGGCCGGCATCGACCTCGTCGAGGAATCGAGAAAGAAAAAGGCCGAGGGTGCCTGGGGCTTCGCGAAGCGCTTCCCCAGGCGCACCCTCAACACCCTGCGCCGCAGGCGCGAGGCGGACTTCTCCCACGAGGTCTACGACGCCATGGCCGGCTGCCTGGCCTGCAAATCCTGCGCAGGCCAGTGCCCCGTGAAGGTCAACGTGCCCGACTCGCGCTCGCAGTTCCTGGAGGTCTACCACGGCCGCTACCTGCGACCGCTGCGCGACTATCTGATCGGCGGCACGGAATTCATGTTGCCGGCGCTATCGCGCATCGCGCCGGCCTATAACGCCTTGATCGGCAACCGCCTGGTGGATCGCCTGCTGGCCGGTCCCGTCGGCATGGTCGACAGCCCCAGGCTCTCCCGGGCCCGCCTGACGAAGCAGCTCGATGCCTGGGGCGTGGCCCGGGCGACGCCGACGTCACTGGGCCTGCTCACCGAAGCGCAGAAAGCCAGAAGCGTGGTGATCGTGCAGGACGCCTTCACCAGCCACTTCGAGGCCAAGCTGGTGATGGATATTGTCGAGCTGCTCAGCCGCCTGGATGTGCGGGTCTTCGTGGCGCCCTTCTCGCCCAACGGCAAACCGCTGCACGTGCAGGGCTTCCTGGGCGCCTTCGAGCGCACGGCGAGCCAACAGGCGAATCGGCTGCGGACCCTGGCCGACTTCGGCGTGCCGCTGGTGGGTATCGACCCGGCCATGACCCTGACCTACCGCCAGGAGTACGTGAAGGCGCTCGGCCCGGAGGCCATCCCCGAGGTGCTGATGCTGCAAGAGTGGCTGGTGACTCGCTCACAAACCCTGGCGAGTCATCTCGCCCCCAGCGGCCAGAGTCTGGATGCCCCCGGCTTCAAGCTGCTCTCCCACTGCACCGAGACCACCAACGCCCCGGGCAGCCCCAAGGCGTGGCAGCAGGTGTTCGCCGCCTTCGGCCTGGAGCTTACGCTGGTCAACACCGGCTGCTGCGGCATGTCCGGCACCTATGGCCATGAGGCGCGCAACCTCGATACCTCTAAGACCATCTATGCCCAGTCCTGGCAGCCCGTGGTGGAGGGAGAGGCCAACGCGGGGAAGCTCCTGGCCACCGGTTACTCCTGCCGCAGCCAGGTCAAGCGCCTCTCCGGCACCGCCCTGCCCCACCCGCTGCAGGGGCTGCTCGAGGTGCTGCGCCGGGCGGGCTGAGCCCAAGACGCAAGCGCCCACCGGGGAAACTTCCGGTGAGCGCACTCTCCAACAGGAGGCGATGCCATGAACCGCACCCTGATTGTGATCGGCCTGATCATCATCGCTGTGGGTCTGCTCTGGCCCTGGCTTTCGCGTCTGCCGCTGGGTCAGCTACCCGGCGACATCGCCGTTCGCCGCGAGAATTTCTCGTTCTTCTTTCCCGTCACTACCATGATTATCGTCAGCGTGGTGCTGTCGGGGCTACTCTGGCTGCTCAACCGCTAGCCATCCCGGAGCCGTCATGCCTGGATCCCGCCTCCCCCTGTTGCTGACCCTTACCCTGGGTCCTGTCGCCCTATCCAACGCCCAGACACCCGAGACCTCAGGCGGCGAGGCCAACACCCTGCCCACCATCACCATCAGCGCGCCGCGACTGGAGCGCAGCCTGTATGACACGCCCGCCGCCGTCTCCGCCCTGACCCGGGGCGACATCCAGCAAGGCCAGCAGCGGGTGCGCCTCGACGAGGCGCTGACCCTGGTGCCCGGGCTCTTCCTGCAGAACCGCGACAACTTCGCCCAGGGCCAGCGCATCGCCAGCCGCGGCTTCGGCGCCCGCGCGCCCTTCGGCATCCGCGGACTGCATATCCGGGTCGATGGCATCCCCTACACCCTGCCGGACGGCCAGGCACAGATCGATGCCGTGGACCTCGATAGCGCGGAGCGCATCGAGGTGATCCGCGGCCCCGCCTCGGTGCTCTACGGCAACGCCGCCGGCGGCGTGCTCGACATCACCACCGGCGACGGCAGCGAGATGCGCCGCTCGCCGGTGCTGCGCGTGCAGGGCGGCAGCCACGACTACCGCAAGGTGGCGCTGCGCCAGGGCGGCGAAAGCGGTCGCTGGGTGCACAGCGTCAGCCTGTCGGCACTGGACTTCGAGGGGTATCGGGCACAGAGCGCCGTGGAGAAGCGACTACTCAACGCGCGGCTCAGCTACCGCCTGGACGACGAGCGCACCCTCTCGGCGCTGGTCAACCTGCTGGATATGCCCACCGCCCAGGACCCCGGCGGCCTCACCGCCGAGGAAGTGGCAGCAGATCGCCGACAGGCAGCGCCGGCCGCCGGCCCCCTGGACAGCGGCCAGAGCGTCGAGCAGCAGCTGCTGGGCCTGCACTTCGAGGATCGCGATATGGCCGGCGGCGAGCTCAACGCCCGGGCCTTTGCCAGCCGCCGCGACTTCGAACAGCAGCTGCCCTTCCCCGGCAATAGCCTGGTGGACTACGAGCGCTACTACTACGGCGGCGGCGTCGACTACACGCGCACGGAGACCCTGGCCAATCGCCCCCTGCGCTATGTGACCGGCGTCGAGCTCGGGCGCCAGGAGGACGACCGAGGCCGGCGCTCGGTGACACCCCAGGGCGTGGTCACCGCCGAGACCGCCGACGAGCAGCAGAATGCCACCGCCGCCGGCGTCTTCCTGCAGGCGGAGCTGGGCCTCACCGACGACCTGGAGCTCTCCGCCGGGGTCCGCCACGACCGGGTGCGCATGACCATCGATGACCGCTTCCTCGCCGACGGCCGTGACGACAGCGGCGAGCGCACCTTCCACGAATGGACCGGCAGCCTGGGGCTGAGCTATCGCTACCACCCCGAGCACCAGGCCTATGCCAACGTCGGGACCGCCTTCGAGACCCCCACCTTCACCGAGTTCGCTCGCCCCGATGGCGGCGGCGGGTTCAACCCCCAAGTGGCGCCCCAGCAGGCGCTCAATCGCGAGGTCGGCCTGCGCGGGCGCTTCCCCAACGGGCTGCGCTACGACCTGGTGGCCTTCTCGGTGCGCGTGGACGACGAGCTGGTGCCCTTCGAGGCCACCGACGGACGCACCTTCTACGAGAACGCCGGCCGCACCTCGCGAGACGGCATCGAACTGGAGCTGGACTGGAACCTGTCACTGGCCTGGCGCTGGACCAGCGCCCTGACCCTGGCCGACTACCGCTTCGACCGCTTCAGCGATGGCGAGGCCGACGTGGCCGGCAATCGCCTGCCCGGCCTTCCCCGCCGGCAGTGGAACAACCGCCTGACCTGGTACGGCAGCGGCGAGCGCTTCGCCACCGCCGAGGCCCTATATACCGGCGCGTTCCATGCCGACAACGAGAACCGCGTGGAGGTCGATGACCATTGGCTCTTCAACCTGCGCCTGGGCGATGCCTGGCGGCTGGGAGATGGCGACACCCGGCTGGGCGCCCACCTGGGGGTGCGCAACCTCTTCGACGAGACCCACTTCGCCAACGTCCGCATCAACGCCAACGGCGGGCGCTACTTCGAACCGGCGGCGGGCCGCACCTTCCATGCCGGGATGGAGCTGAGTTTCTAGACGTTATCCGAAACCTGAGGGGGGTCGGGTAACGGCTGTTGCGATGGTACGCTTTACCCTCCTCAAAACCCTGGCTCAAGGAAGATCGCATGAAATATCTCGGTGCCCACGTCAGTGCCGCCGGCGGGCCGGATAAAGCCGTGCTGCGCGCGGTGGAGATCGGCGCCGATGCCTTCGCGCTGTTCACCAAGAACCAGCGCCAGTGGAAGGCGAAACCGCTCACCGATGAGGCCATCGAGGCTTTTCGCAGCGCCTGCCGAGAACACGGCTTCGGCCCGGAACAGATCCTTCCCCACGACAGCTACCTGATCAACCTCGGGCATCCCGAGGCCGAGGGGCTCGAAAAATCCCGCGCCGCCTTTCTGGTCGAATTCCAGCGCTGCGAGCAACTCGGGCTGGGTCTGCTCAACTTCCATCCCGGCAGCCACCTGAACAAGATCAGCGAACGCGAATGCCTGAGCCGGATCGCCGACTCCATCAATCGGGTGCTGGCCGAGACCCGTGGTGTCACCGCGGTGATCGAGAACACCGCTGGCCAGGGCACCAACCTCGGCTGGCGCTTCGAGCACCTGGCCGAGATCATCGACCAGGTCGACGACAAGTCTCGGGTCGGGGTCTGCATCGATACCTGCCACGCCTTCGCCGCCGGCTACGACCTGCGCACACCCGAGGCCTGCAGCGCCACGCTGGATGAATTCGACAGGGTCGTGGGCGTCATGTACCTGCGCGGCATGCACCTCAACGACGCCAAGAGCGAGTTGGCCAGCCGCGTCGATCGCCACCACAGCCTGGGCCAGGGGAATATCGGTCTCGACGCCTTCACCACCCTCATGCGCGACCCGCGCATAGACGAAATCCCCATGATATTGGAGACTATCGCGCCCGAGATCTGGGCCGAGGAGATCGCCTGGCTGCGTGCCCAGCAGCAATAACAATCTATTGAACGACCCTGTTGAACGACGCTTCAGCTGCGAGCAGCAGCCATCGCGGCCCCGTTGAGATCCACGCCCAGAAAGCCTCCCGACTGGCGCCGCCACAGGGCGGCATAGAGGCCGTCTTTGGCCAGCAGTTCCCCGTGGGTGCCGCTCTCGACGATCTGGCCCTCGTCGAGCACCACCAGGCGGTCGAGCATGGCGATGGTCGACAACCGGTGGGCGATGGCGATCACCGTCTTACCCTCCATCAGCGTATAGAGCTGCTCCTGGATCGCCGCCTCCACTTCGGAGTCCAGCGCCGAGGTGGCCTCGTCCAGCACCAGGATGGGCGCGTTCTTGAGCAGCACCCGAGCAATCGCGATGCGCTGGCGCTGGCCGCCGGAGAGCTTGACCCCGCGCTCGCCGACGTGGGCATCCAGCCCGCGCCGTCCCTGCACGTCGACCAGGTCATCGATGAAGCCATCGGCGTGGGCGCGCCGCACCGCCTCCCATATTGCCGCTTCACTGGCATGCGGACTGCCGTAGCGGATGTTGTCGCGCAGCGAACGATGCAGCAGCGAGGTGTCCTGGGTCACCATGCCGATCTGCTGGCGCAGCGAGGTCTGGGTCACCCGGGCAATATCCTGACCGTCAATCCAGATACGCCCCCCCTCCAGGTCATAGAAACGCAGCAGCAGGTTGGCCAGGGTCGACTTGCCCGCGCCGGAACGACCGATCACCCCGACCTTCTCCCCCGGCGCGATGGTCAGGCTCATGCCGTCGAAGACCCGCCTCGGCTCTCCACCGAAAACCGGGGGCGCCTCGCCGTCCGGCCGCGCATAGCCGAAGCACAGGGCGTCGAAGCGGATCTCGCCCTGCGATACCTCCAGCGCTCGGGCATCCGGCGCGTCCTTGACCTCCGGCTCGCGGGCGATGGTGTTGATGCCGTCCTGCACGGTGCCGATGTTCTCGAACAGCCCCGCCACCTCCCACAGGATCCAGTTGGACATGAAGCGGATACGCATCACCAGGGCGATGGCCACGGCGATTACCCCGAGTGATACCGCTTCCAGGTACCAGGCGCCGATGGCGATGGCCGCCACCCCGGCCAGCAGCAGCGAATTGAGCAGCGTCAGGCTCACCGTCAGCTGGGTGGCCAGGCGCATCTGGCGGTGCACCGTGTCCATGAAGCCCTCCATGGCATCGCGGGCGTAATGCTGCTCGCGCTCGGTATCGGCAAACAGCTTGATGGTCTGGATATTGCTGTAGCTGTCGACGATGCGCCCGGTCATCCGCGCCCGGGCGTCGGCCTGTTCCATGGAGACCTGACGCAGGCGCGGTACAAACACCTTCATGATCGCGATATAGCCCACCAGCCAGACCACCAGCGGCAGCATCAGCCATGGCTCGGCGCTCCCCATCAGCAGCATGGCACCAATGAAGTAGACGACCACATAGACCAGCAGGTCCATCAACTTCATCACCGTCTCGCGAATCGCCAGCGCCGTCTGCATCACCTTCTGGGAGACCCGGCCGGCGAACTCGTCCTGGTAAAACGCCATGCTCTGGCCGAGCATGTGCCGGTGCGCCAGCCAGCGTCCGATCATCGGATAGTTGCCGAAGATGCTCTGGTGAGTGATCAGCGACTGCAGCAGCGTCACCAGCGGCAGGCCGATCACCACCAGTGCCGCCATGCCGGCCAGGCGCCAGCCGTATTCGACGAAGAAGCCCTCGCGCTCGGCCGTCGCCAGCCAGTCGACCAGTTCGCCCATATAGCTGAAGAACAGCACCTCGACGGCCGATACCAGCGCGGTGAGCAGCGACATGACGATCAGCAGCGGCAGCACCGGCCTCGAGAAATGCAGGATAAACGCCCCCAGCCCACGCGGCGGCGTCTCGGGCTCACCGGACGGATAGGGATTCACCAGGGTTTCGAAGAAGCGGAACATCACATCACCGGTTGTCTGAAGGGCGACTGGCAGGGGAGTCGGCGCTAGTCCCCTGCGTCTACCGGATAACACCCACCACTGGCGTTGAATCCAGGGGTGAAAAAACCCGCATCTAGAAGAACAGCCGCCTGAGCGCCTCACCAGGGTCGGCCTCGCGCATGAAGGCCTCGCCCACCAGGAAGGCATTGACATCGTGTTCCCGCATGCGCAGCACGTCCTCGCGGACATGGATACCGGATTCGGTGACCACGGTGACGCCCGCAGGAATGCGCGGCAGCAGAGCCAGCGTGGTGTCCAGGGTGGTATCGAAGGTGTGCAGGTCGCGGTTGTTGATGCCCACCAGGGCGAGATCCAACGTGAGCGCCCGCTCCAGCTCTTGAGCGTCGTGGACCTCCACCAGCACGTCCATGCCCAGCTCCACGGCCTGGCGGTGCAGGTCGGCCATCCTGGCGTCGTCCAGGGCGGCAACGATCAGCAGGATGCAGTCGGCGCCGATGGCGCGCGCCTCGCTGACCTGATAGCCGTGGGTGATGAAATCCTTGCGGATTACCGGCAGGTCACAGGCGTCGCGGGCCTCGATCAGATAGTCCTCATGGCCCTGAAAGAAGTCAGCGTCGGTGAGCACCGAGAGGCAAGCCGCGCCGCCGGCGGCGAAGCTGGCGGCAATCTCGTCGGGGCGGAAATCCTCGCGGATCACCCCCCGGGAAGGCGAGGCCTTCTTGACCTCGGCGATCACCGCCGGATCACCCTCAGCGATCAGGCGGTTCATGGCCGAAATAAAACCCCGCGGTGCGCTCTGCTCGGCGGCCAGGCGCAGCAGCTCGGCCTCGGACACGGCGCGGGAGCGCTCTGCCACTTCTTCGTCCTTGCGCTGGAGGATGCGGGTCAGAATGGTGGGGGTCGCCCCCGGTGATGCGCTCATCGGTTAACTCCTAGTCAGGATGCCCAGAGTCGGGATGCCCAGAGACGGGATGCCCAGAGACGGTATGTGCAGAGAGAGGGGGCGCTCACTGCAGGAAGACGCGGGTAAAGTTGGCCAGTTCCCGGAGCTTCTCCAGGGGCAGCTTCGAGGCCTGGGCGTCCTGGGCCAGGGCCGCGCCCTCCTTGAGGCTATCGGCCACACCTGACACGTAGAGCGCCGCGCCGGCATTCAGCGACACGATATCCGCCGCCGGCCCTTCGCCTACCAGGGCTTGTTCCACCAGGCGCAGGCTATCTTCGGCGGACTGCACACGCAGCGTGTCCAGCGACTGACGGGCAATACCCATCTCCTCCGGGGTGATGACGTACTCGTGAACCTCGCCGTCCCGGAGTTCGGCCACCAGAGTCGGCTGGGCCAGGGAGATCTCGTCCAGGCCATCCTCGGCGTGCACCACCAGCACGTGGCGGCTACCCAGGCGGCGCAGCACATCGGCCATCAGCGGCACCAGCGCCGGGTCATAGACCCCCAGCACCTGATTGGCAGCGCTGGCGGGGTTGGTCAAAGGCCCCAGGATATTGAACAGGGTGCGCACGCCCATCTCGCGTCTCGGCCCCACGGCGTAGCGCATGGCGGGGTGGTGATTGGGCGCGAACATGAAGCCCACCCCCACCTCGGTGATGCAGCGCGCCACCTGCTTGGTGTCGAGGTCGAGGTGGATACCGGCCACGGCGAAGAGATCGGCGCTGCCCGACGACGAGGACACCCCGCGGTTGCCGTGCTTGGCCACATGGCCGCCGGCGGCGGCCACCACGAAGCTCGCCGCGGTGGACACGTTGAACAGGTTGGCGCCATCGCCGCCGGTGCCGACGATATCCACCACGTTCTCGAGCCCGGCCGGCAGCTGCACCGGCTTCATCAGCTCGCGCATCACCTGGGCGGCGGCGCTGATCTCCTCGGCGGTCTCGCCCTTCATGGCCATGCCCATCAGGAAGGCGGCAATCAGCGCATCGCTGGTCTCCCCGGTCATGATCTGGCGCATCACCTCATGGCTCTCGGCGAAGTTCAGGTTCTCGCGGCGCATCAGGGCGCCGAGGGCATCTCGCATCTGCATTGTCGGTCTCCTCGACGCAGGCTCGGCTCAGCGGCGCCTACGCATGACGTTTCAAAAAGTTGGCCAGCAGCTCATGGCCCTGGCGGGTGAGGATCGACTCGGGGTGAAACTGCACCCCCTCCACGTCGAGTTCGCGGTGGCGCAGCCCCATGATCAGCCCCGGGGTGACGTCGTCGTCATCGGTCCAGGCGGTCACTTCCAGGCACGCGGGCAGCGAGTCCCGAGCCACCACCAGGGAGTGGTAGCGGGTCACCTCCAGCGGGTCATCGAGCCCCTCGAACACCCCCACTCCGGCGTGGCGGATGGCCGAGGTCTTGCCGTGCATGACCTGTGGCGCGCGCACCACCTCACCCCCATAGACCTGGCCGATGGCCTGGTGGCCCAGGCAGACCCCGAGAATCGGTAGCTTCCCGGCGAAGTGGCGGATGGCCGCCATGGAAACACCCGCCTCGTTGGGAGTGCAGGGCCCCGGTGAGATCACCAGGTGCGTCGGCGCCATGGCCTCGATCTGATCGAGGGTGATGGCGTCGTTGCGGTGAGTCTCCACCTCCGCGCCCAGCTCGCCAAGGTACTGCACCACGTTGAAGGTGAAGCTATCGTAATTGTCGATCATGCAGACTTTCATGGGTCGTCTCTCCGGCGCCTTGGCTATTCGAGGTTGTCCAGGCCGCGCTCGGCCATGGCCACGGCGCGGAACAGCGCCCGCCCCTTGTTGAGGGTCTCCTGCCACTCCATCTCGGGCACGGAGTCGGCGACGATGCCGGCGCCGGCCTGGACGTGCAGCTGGCCATCCTTGATCACCGCGGTGCGAATAGCGATGGCGGTATCCATGTTGCCGTGCCAGGAGAGGTAGCCTACCGCCCCGGAATAAATGCCGCGTTTGACCGGCTCCAACTCGTCGATGATCTCCAGCGCGCGGATCTTGGGCGCACCGGAGACGGTGCCCGCCGGAAAGGTGGCGCGCAGCGCGTCCATGGCGGTCAGCCCCGGTTTGAGCCGACCGGTGACGTTGGAGACGATATGCATGACGTGGGAGTAGCGCTCCACCGCCATTTCCTCGGTGACCTTCACCGAGCCGGTCTCGCTGATGCGACCGACGTCGTTGCGACCGAGGTCGATCAGCATCAGATGCTCGGCGCGCTCCTTGGGGTCGGCCAGCAGCTCCGCCTCCAGCGCCCGGTCCTCCGCCTCATTGCGTCCGCGTTTGCGGGTGCCGGCGATGGGCCGCACCGTCACTTCGCCCTCCTCAAGGCGAGTCAGGATTTCCGGCGAGGAGCCGGCCACCTGGTGGTCCCCCAGATCGAGGAAGAACATATAGGGCGACGGGTTGAGGCTGCGCAGCGCCCGGTAGAGGTCCAGGGGGGCGGCGCGATAGGGAATCGACATGCGCTGGGAGGGCACGCACTGCATGACATCGCCGGCCAGCACGTACTCTTTGATGGTCTCTACCGCGGCCTTGAAGCCCGACTCGGTGAAGCCGGAGGTAAAATCACCCTCCTCTATGGCAGCGCCGCCGGTGCCGGGGCTGATGGTGTTGAGAGTGGCGCTGCGCAGACGAATCTCCAGTTCTTCCAGCCGTTGAGTGGCCCGGTAATAGGCCTCGGGCTCGGCGGGGTCAGCATGGGTCCATAGCGCCAGGCGCCCGGAAAGGTTGTCGAAGACCACCAGCTCGTCGCAGACCATCAGCAGGATATCGGGTACGCCCAGCGGGTCGGACTTGGCCGCAGCCACCTCGCTACGCAGGCGCGGCTCGATGTAGCGGATAGTCTCGTAGCCGAAGTAGCCCACCAGGCCGCCGTCGAAGCGAGGCTGGTCATCCAGGCGTGGCACCTTGAAGCGCGCTTGGAACTGCTCGATCCAGGCCAGCGGGTCTTCCACCTCGGCAGCGCCCTGCAAATCGTCATCCACGTAGTGACGCACAGTAAAGCCGCGCACCTCGATACGCTCGCGGCTGGGCAGGCCGATGATCGAGTAGCGCCCCCACTTCTCGCCGCCCTGCACGGACTCCAGCAGAAAGGTCCAAGGGGCATTGGCCAGTTTGAGGTAGGTAGAAAGCGGCGTGTCGAGGTCGGCCAGCACCTCGCGGGTGACCGGGATACGGTTGTAGCCGGCGTCGGCCAGCTCGCGGAAGCGTTCGGGAGTCATCATGCCCGGGAATCCTCGGTGTTACGGGTTGGCAATGGGCGCAGGGCGGCGCAGATCAGCGGGGGCAAGCACCGCGGTTCACGATGGAAAAAACATCACCATCGCCAGCCGCCGCGGAGAGGCGAGCGGGTCGGTGAGTCGGCGGCGGCCAAGGGGCCGCCGATGGCAAAGCGGGTGTCTGGCTGGGTGCGGCTTTTCATCGAGAGGCTTCCACTGCTTATAGCAATAACATATTGATAAGGCCGCGCTTATAGCAATACCCAAAATCACGTTAAACGAGTTCCGCGAGCGATTCAACCACGCCATCCGGGTCGGTCTGGCGCACCGGCTCGCCATGGTTGTAGCCGTAGGGCACCGCCAGGGTACGAAATCCTGCTGCCTTGCCCGCGGCAATATCGTGGCGCGAGTCGCCCACCATCAGGCAGGCCCCGGTGGCCACCTCGAAGTGAGCCGCCACGTGCAGCAGCGGCGCCGGATGGGGCTTTTTCTCGGGCAGGCTGTCTCCGCCCAGGCAGAGCGAGAAATGCTCGGCAATTCCCAGGCCCTCCAGCAGCGGGGCGATGAAGGCATGGGGCTTGTTGGTCACCAGCACCAGAGTAAAGCCGCGGCCGCGCAGGGCATCAAGACACTCCCGCGCGCCGGGATAAAGCCGGGTATTGGCGCCTGGGTCCCGTCCGTAGAGCGCGAGAAAGGCCGCATGGGCGCGCTCCAGCAGGCCTGTTGCCGGATCAGACTTGCCGCTACCGGCAAGGATCGAATAACACAGCGCTCGCTCCATCAGCACAAGCGAGCCGTTGCCGACCCAGTCGCGCACCCTGGCCTCGCCGGCGGCCGGAAAGCCCAGCTCGGCCAGGGCGGCGTCCACGGCCAGGGCCAGGTCTGGCACCGAATCGATCAGGGTGCCGTCCAGGTCGAAGGCCACCAGTTCGATGTCAACGAGAAGGGGGTGCATGCGCTCTCCTTACTGTTCTTGATCGCCCAGCACAGTCTGGCGTCTCGCCAGCCAGGAGCGCTTGCGTGTCGCCGACAGCCGCTTGATCTCGGCCTCGAGCCGCAGTGCCTCGCCCTGAGTGCCCACCGGTTCCCGGTGACGCAGACTCAGCGGCCCTTTGCCGCGCAGCGCCTTGGCACCGCGGCCGGCGGCGTGCTCGGCCAGGCGTCGCTCGACGTCGGTGGTGATGCCGGTATAGAGGGCACCCCCCGACGTCTCCAACAGATAGAGGTGCCACACCGGCAGCGCAACCTCGGGGCGCGGTTCCCTCACGGCGTCAGCGTACCCCGGCCAGCTGGGCGCGAAAGTCGCGAATCACGCTGTCGTAGCGGTGCGGGTCGGCGGCGTTGCGGCCCTTGAACACCGCCGAGCCAGCCACAAAGGTGTCGGCGCCGGCGCGGGCCACCTCTGCGATATTGTCGACCTTCACCCCGCCATCGACCTCCAGGCGAATGTTGCGGCCGGAGGCGTCGATGCGTCGACGCGCCTCGCTCAGTTTGTCCAGGGTGCCCGGCAGGAAAGACTGGCCACCGAAGCCGGGGTTGACGCTCATCAGCAACACCATGTCGACCTTGTCCATCACGTAGTCAAGATACGACAGCGGCGTGGCCGGGTTGAACACCAGGCCCGACTGGCAGCCGCCGTCGCGGATCAACTGTAGGGAGCGGTCGACGTGGTCCGAAGCCTCGGGGTGGAAGGTGATGATGCTGGCCCCGGCATCGATGAAGTCACCGATCAGCCTATCCACCGGCTTGACCATCAGGTGCACATCGATGGGTGCCGTCACGCCATGCTTGCGCAGCGCCTCGCAGACCATGGGCCCGATGGTCAGGTTGGGCACGTAGTGATTGTCCATCACGTCGAAGTGCACGATATCGGCACCGGAGGCCAGCACGTCATCCACCTCGGCGCCCAGGCGCGCGAAATCGGCGGAAAGGATCGAGGGAGCAATCAGGAAGTCGCGTGTCGCATCGGTCATGGGAAGGTCCAGGCGGTCGCTTGCAGAGAGAGCGCATTCTAGCAGAGCCGCCGCACAACGGCAGCGCGGCGGGCGCTGGCCCCTTTGCACAGGCATAGTTCAAAATAGAATAAAAAATACCTTTGTAATTACCAATAGTCGCATTTAACCTCTCGGCATTGCCCACCGATTGTCGGAGTAACCCCATGACCCTGCGTCCTCTCTTCCAGCGTTCTCTGCTTGCCATCGCCCTGGGCGCCGGTATGGCCGGCCCGGCCCTGGCAGCCGAGCGCGAACTGCTCAACTCCTCCTACGATATTGCCCGCGAGCTGTTTTCGGCCATCAACCCCGATTTCATCGCTCACTGGCAGGAGAACCAGGGCGAGGAGGTGGCCGTTCAGCAATCTCACGGCGGCTCCTCTGCCCAGGCTCGGGCCATCATGCAGGGGCTGCGCGCCGATGTGGTGACCTACAACCAGGTCACCGACGTTCAGGTGCTGGCCGACGACGGCCTGGTGGCGGATAACTGGCAGGAGCAGCTGCCCAACAACGCCTCGCCCTATTACTCCACCACCGCCTTTCTGGTCCGCAAGGGCAACCCCAAGGGCATCGAGAGCTGGGATGACCTAAGCGGCGAAGGAGTAGAGATCGTCTTCCCCAACCCCAAGACTTCCGGCAACGGCCGCTACACCTACCTGGCCGCCTGGGGCTTCGCCGACCAGCATTTCGACGGTAACGAAGAGCAGATCCAGGACTTCATGCGTACCTTCCTGCGCAACGTGACGGTGTTCGACACCGGCGGCCGCGGCGCCACCACCAGCTTCATCGAGCGCGACCTGGGCGATGTGTTGATCAGCTTCGAATCCGAGGTCAACAACATTCGCGGGGAGTACGGCAGCGACGACTATGAGGTGATCGTGCCGCCGATCAGCATCCTGGCCGAATTCCCGGTGGCGGTGGTAGCGCCCAACGCCGAGCGCAACGGCACCCAGGACCTGGCCCAGGCCTACGTGGAGTATCTCTACAGCGAAGAAGCCCAGCGGACGCTGGCCGGCTTCAACTACCGCGTCCACCACGAGGCGGTGGTCGCGGAGTTCGCCGATCTCTTTCCCGCGACCGAGCTGCTGCGCGTCGAGGACGTCTTCGGCGGTTGGGACCAGGCCATGGAGACCCACTTCGGCAGCGGCGGCCTGCTCGACCAGCTGCAGCGCCGCTGAGCCTTCCCGCCGGTAGGAGACGAGACACGCCAATGAGCACCCGAGCCCTCCCCTTCGCCATCGGCCGCGCCCCCAAGCGGGTGCTGCCAGGGTTCGGCCTCTCCCTGGGGGTGAGCCTGCTGTTCATCTCCCTGGTGCTGCTGCTGCCGATGACCGGCCTGTTCGGCCAGCTGGCCGGGCTAAGCCTGGCCGAGTACTGGGCAATCATCAGCAACGGCCGGGTGGTGGCCAGCTACACGGTCACCATCGGCGCCGCCGCCGTGGCAGCGCTGGTCAACGGTGCTTTCGGGCTGCTGTTGGCCTGGGTGCTGGTGCGCTATGAGTTTCCCGGCAAGCGCCTGCTCGATGCCTTGATGGATCTGCCTTTCGCCCTGCCCACGGCGGTTGCCGGTATTACGCTCGCCACCCTCTATTCCAGCAACGGCTGGATGGGCCGGCTGCTGGAGCCGCTGGGCCTGGAGGTGGCCTACACCTGGGTGGGTATCGCCCTGGCCATGGCCTTCACCAGCATTCCTTTTGTGGTACGTACGGTGCAGCCAGTGCTGGAGGATATGCCGGTGGAGGTGGACGAGGCCGCGCTGACCCTGGGGGCCAACGACGGCACCGCTTTTCGCCGGGTGATTCTCCCCCACCTCTGGCCGGCACTGGTGACCGGCACGGGCCTGGCCTTCGTGCGCTCGCTGGGCGAGTTCGGCGCCATCATCTTCATCGCCGGCAACATGCCCTATGAGACCGAGATCACCGCACTGATGATCTTCGTGCGCCTGCAGGAGTACGACTATGCCGGCGCCTCGGCCATCGCCTCGGTGGTGCTGTTCGTCTCACTGGCGATGCTGCTGGCCATCAACATCTGGCAGGGGCGCTTCATCAAGCGCCTTCATGGAGGAGGCGGCTGATGCAACGTATCGGTGATGCTCCAGCGGTGCGCCGGGGCCTGATCCTGGCCGCCGTGGCCCTATCAGCACTGTTTCTGCTGCTGCCACTGGTGGCGATCTTCGCCCAGGCCTTCGCCCAGGGCGTGGCGGTGTTCTGGACCAATGTCAGCGACCACTACACTTTGCGCGCCATAGGACTGACGCTATTTATCAGCTTGCTGACCATTCCCGTCTGCCTGGTATTCGGCGTGGCCCTGGCCTGGCTGGTGACTCGCTTCCAGTTCCCAGGCCGTCGCGTCTTGCAGACCCTGATCGACATTCCCTTCGCGGTATCGCCGGTGGTGGCGGGCCTGATCTACCTGCTGCTCTATGGTCGCAACGGCTGGCTGGGCGGCTGGCTCGACGGCCACGACATCCAGCTGATGTTCGCATGGCCTGGGATCCTGATGGTGACCATCTTCGTGACCTGTCCCTTCGTCGCCCGGGAGCTGATCCCGCTGATGCAGGCCCAGGGCTCTCGGGAAGAGGAAGCCGCCGTGACCCTCGGCGCCCCGGGCTGGACGATCTTTCGTCGAGTGACCCTGCCCAATATCCGCTGGGCGCTGCTCTACGGGGTGATCCTCACCAACGCTCGGGCCGTGGGCGAATTCGGTGCCGTCTCGGTCGTTTCCGGCGCCATACGCGGCCAGACCAACACCCTGCCGCTGCACCTGGAGCAGCTCTACCAGGACTACAACACCGTGGGGGCCTTCGCCAGCGCCGCTCTGCTGGCCCTGATCGCCCTGCTCACCCTGGCCGCCAAGGCCGGACTGGAATGGCGCGCTGCGCGCCAGGAGGCTCATCCATGAGCATTCGCCTGCACAACATCGGCAAGCACTTCGAGACCGGACGCCAGCGCACCCGGGCGCTGGAGCCGGTGAACCTGGACATCCACGACGGCGAGCTGATCGGTCTTCTCGGCCCCTCAGGCTCCGGCAAGACCACCCTGCTGCGGATCATCGCCGGGCTGGAGACCGCCGACCCGGACAGCGGTGCGAGGATACTCTTCGGCGATCGGGACGTGACCGACCTGCACGTGCGCGACCGACGCATCGGCTTTGTCTTCCAGCACTATGCGTTGTTTCGGCACATGACGGTGTTCGACAATGTCGCCTTCGGGCTGACCGTGATGCCGCGCAAGCACCGACCTTCGGCGGGCGAGATCCGCGTTCGGGTTCATCGTCTGCTGGAGATGGTGCAGCTCGAACAGCTTGCTAACCGCTATCCGGCACAGCTCTCCGGCGGCCAGCAGCAGCGGGTGTCGTTGGCACGCGCCCTGGCGCTGCGTCCCGACGTGCTGCTGCTCGATGAACCTTTCGGTGCCCTGGATGCCAAGGTACGCCAGGAGCTCCGCCGCTGGCTGCGACACCTGCATGACGAGCTGGGCTTCACCAGCCTCTTTGTGACTCACGACCAGGAGGAAGCTCTGGAGCTCTCCGATCGGGTGGCGGTGATGAGTAACGGGCGCATCGAGCAGATCGACACGCCGGAAGCGGTCTACCGCGAGCCGGCCAACCGTTTCGTATTCGAGTTCCTGGGTGATGTAAACCATCTGGAGGGCGAGGTACGCGACGGCGTGCTGACCTGCGGCGAGGCACGTCTCTCGGTGGAGCTGCCGGACGGTCCCGAAGAGCTACTCCTGCGGCCTCACGAGGTGCACCTGGTGGATACGCCAACGCCTGAGGCCCGGCTGCCGGTGACCGTTACCGCCATCTCCCCGGTGGGGGCCGAAGTGCGCGTGGAGCTGGCCGCGGACTGGCTGGGCGAACCCTGGCTGGCCACGGTGCGTCACGCCGACTACGAGCACCTGGATCTGCAGCGCGGCCAGCGGCTATACGCGATTCCGCGTCGCTGGCGCCGCTTCAGCGGTCACGTCAGTCAGCAGCGCCAGCCCACACCGGCCTGACACTTGGGCCGCGTCCGACACCTCATCGAGGAATGGTTCGGACCAGGCCCGGCGGTCTCAATGACCAAGTGCAACACGTAACCCATCAGGTACGGTGTTGCCATGACCTACTGCTACAGCCATCTCACTGCTGAAGACCGAGCCGCCATCATGATGATGCGAGCCACGCACTCGAC
>NZ_JBHRSQ010000036.1:0-29551 GCF_042643535.1 Halomonas tibetensis | reverse complement strand
GGGTACTGACCGAGGCAGCGGTAACCGGCAAGCGCGATTACCTGCGCGGTCTGAAAGAGAACGTGGTGGTGGGTCGTTTGATCCCGGCCGGTACCGGCCTTGCCCACCATGAGGAGCGTCGCCGCCGACGTGAAGGCCCCGAGCGTCCGCCGGCGCCGTCGGCGTACGACGTCGAGCAGGAACTGGGCGCCCAGTTCACCGCGCTGGACTCAGGTGTTGAAGAAAAATAAAAGAGACGAGTTAATTCTGTTGCATACATTAAGGGGTGAAGTATGAGTTACGCAGCAGAGCGAAAACGCCTGATCAACTGGCTGAAAAAGCAGCTGATAGGGCCTGCAAGGCCAGGAGAATTACAGGGTATATCTCCTCTGCGGCGCTATCCTGTAGGTGTGCTTTACCCGATAGTTGAGAGTGGTGAAGGTCTGGACCCCGCTAGCGAAGATGACGATTTTTCAGAAGAGGACTACACCGGAGCTGTAGAGATGGATTCTGATAAGACAGCTTCAGGTATAGTACGGCGACGCTATATTCCGCCTTCTTCTGTGGGATATTCATTCTATGTGGACGGCAATAGCTGGTCAGTTCAAGTGATTTTTTCAGCGGCTATTTACAGTGAGATAAGAGAAGATAATGGTCAGTTTAGCGGGCGTTATAAACGAACCGTGCTAGGTGGTGATGAGCATGCCCTGCTAATAAATAGCCCGGGACGGCATTTCGTATTTCCAGACCAAAATGAAGGAGAAGAGATTAAAAGGGCTGGTTTGGATGTGCAGGCAAGACAGCATGGCTCGGGAACGATTGTTACTGTTTCGATTTTTAATAATCAAGAGATGGCTGCTGATCTTGATTTTAGGAAATGGTCCGTAGAGCAACTAAAACGCTCACTTTTTGAAGTTGAGCTGGCATGCTTTATTGAATCAGGGGCTGTAGGGCGCTACCCGAAAGTAGAGTTTAATCTGCTTGATGCTGAAGAGCAGGAGTTGGAGCTGCAGTATAAAAGTCGAACAATCTATGCAATAGGTCATGGATGTGCAGTTGAATGGCGGGAAGATGAAAAAGGCGTGCGTGAGATTCGAAGTGAATTCATGCCTGTGGTGGAAGTGCCTCAGGTAACTGCGGATGTTGCAGGCGGAGATGAAGTGCTTAATCTTGCCTATTTGGCTGGGAGCGAAAATAATAGTGGCGAGGTTTGTGCTTCACTCCGTCGGTTTGTGATGCGTTATGAAAATTGGATCAAAGGCCAAGATGAAGATCTGAATAACCTTCAGGCGGATGAACGTAAGGCCGGAGAGCGCATCGTGGAGCGTATGAAAATCGCTTTTGAGCGGATGGAACATGGAATTTCTTTGATCGAACGGGATGCAAAGGTGGCGAGCGCCTTTGCACTTGCCAATCAAGCGATGTTAAATCAGATGCAGCAGAGCACTCGGAATAAAGGTCAGAGTGCAGATGCCAGAGAATATAACTGGCGTCCGTTTCAGCTGGCATTCATATTGACTGCTTTGAAATCCTCCATTGATCAGGATGACGACTTTCGGGATACGGTTGATTTGATCTGGTTTCCTACAGGTGGTGGAAAAACTGAAGCGTACCTGGGGTTGATAGCCATCGTTATGCTTTGGCGTCGCTTCAAATTTCCCCATTCAGGTGGTGGAACCACATCATTCATGCGATATACTTTGCGGTTGCTTACGACTCAGCAGTATTTGCGTGCCTCTCGAATTGTCTGTGCTCTTGAGCTTATTCGCCGGAGCAGCAATGGCGAACTCGGCAATGAACCTTTCAGTATTGGGTTGTGGGTGGGGGCCGCGAGCAGTCCTAATACCTTTGATAAAGCCAAGGAACTTGTAGAGTCTGCTGCTCACGGAAGTCAAAAGGCTGTTTCAGCTCTTGTTATTGATCGATGCCCGTGGTGTGAGCATGAATTCCATGCGCCAACGAATTATCAGGTGGGGAGCACAAAATTCCACTTTGTTTGCACAAGTAGTAATTGTGCATTCGGTACGGAGGGTAAAGGTGTGTTGCCCTGTAACGTTGTTGATGAGGCTTTGTACAAAGAACCACCGACGTTGTTGATCGCGACCATAGATAAGTTTGCTCGCCTAGCCTGGGACGAGCGTGCAGGGTGTTTCTTTGGTGTTGGTAGTAATCGGCCACCGGAATTGGTGGTCCAGGATGAGTTGCACCTCGTCGCTGGCGCCTTGGGTTCTGTAGCTGGAGTTTACGAAGCTGGGTTGGAGACAGTGCTAGTACAGCGGGGTATCCATCCCAAGTATATCGCTTCAACAGCGACTATTCGTATGGCTGAAAATCAGGTGCGTAAGCTTTATGGAAAGGATGTCTCGGTGTTTCCGCCGCAGGGAATTGATTGTGATGACTCATTTTTTTCGAAAACGGTGCCAATTAGTATAAGGGCCGGCCGACTTTATGTTGGTTATTTTGCGCCGATGCTAAGCCGAGATAAAAATCTGGCTCCATTAGCTGCGGGGCTACTAGTAGCCCCCGAAGAGCTATTTGCAGAGGGGGCTCAGGAGCAGGAAGGGCTATTGGAGGCATGGTGGAGTCAAGTAATTTACCACGGAAGTTTGAAGGGTGTTGGCAATAGCCATAATGCTTTCAATATGGGTGTTCGAGAGTGGTATGATCGGCTAAAACAGGAATCGAAACAGGAAGCGAAAGAAAGTGGGGAGCCTGCACCTGAACTAAACAGGGATCAACCCTGTGTTGTCCAGCTAACGAGCGTTTCCAGCGCTGAAGAAAATGCGCGAACTTTTGCGCGGCTTGAGCGGCCGCGAACCGATTTGGAATGTATTGATGTTGTCTTGGCAACTAACATGGTGTCAGTGGGGCTTGATGTCGGCAGGCTTGCGCTGATGGTGATCAACGGTCAGCCACTGACTACGGCGGAGTATATTCAAGCAAGCAGTCGCGTAGGCCGTAGTGAGGTGCCAGGCATCGTTTTTGCTAACTACTACCGTGATCAGGCGCGGAGCCTATCCCATTATGAGAATTTCAGACCTTACCACGAATCATTCTATCGATTTGTAGAGCCTACCAGCATCACACCATTCACACATCAGGCCAGGATGCGCGCGTTACATGCCGGATTGGTGATTGCAGTGAGGCACGTGGTTCAGCCTTTGAGAGCAAATGATGCTGCTGGAAAATTTGATCCGGATGACACCGTAGTCGCACGGGTAATTGAAGCTTATACAAGGCGCTGTATTCAGGCTGACCCGGAACGCAAAGAAGAGATCCGAGCGCATATCCGATCATTGGCCAGTGAGTGGAGTAATCATGCAAAGAGTTGCGCTCAACAACGACGCCAGCTGTCTTATCAGGCACACGCTGACGACCGATCTGTCGAAAGGTTGCTGTTCAATCACGATGACAAGATCCGGGGTGTATGGCCCACCCTACAGTCAATGCGCAATGTCGAGGATACGGGGTTGCTAAAAGCAATATGAGCGATAAACGCCTGATACCTGTCCGACTTTCTCACCTCTTACGTCACTGCTCTGTTGGTGCTGTAGTTCGTGGGCCTGAGTACCTCTTAGTTGTTAGGGACACTCGAGAATGGACTGATCGCGCTGGAGCTACTGTAGGGCGGATTATTCCCTACGTAGAACAGGTTAAATCCGCGATGGAGATTGATCGAGATCTCCGTGAGCCGCCTATTGCCTCTGAAACGTCAAAAGGAGTTAAAGGGCACTGTGTGCCGGCCGACATTTTTCCTGCCTGGATGCGCTGTTTAAATTCTCGTTGTGGTGCCTTGCACTACAAACCTTGGCGTGGTGACGACAACTATCGGTTTACCTGTCGCGTTTGTGCAAAAGGTAGGCTGGAACAGGTGCCATGGGTCATGGCTCACGAAGAAGGACACCTTGCGGATGTGCCATGGCATGCCATCACACATAGCAACGCTTCGACACCCGAACAGAAGAATTGTGGGCGGACCTGGGATGTTCCGTATCTGCAATTGAAGCAGAATGGCCATGGACGAATGGACCTACAATGCAGCGTATGCAATGTCGTCAGGAATTTTGATCCCCGGGATCGGTTGTTATTTGATGGTAATCGCCAGCCATGGCTAAGAATCCGACCAGAATATTCAGAGATACCAGCCGAAATTTTGTCGCTTAACGATACTAGGCTACACTTGGCCGTGACTCAGAATGCTTTGGTTATTCCGCCTGAGTCTAGGGTAAGAAGAGGTACGGTCGTCGACCGGTTATATGCAAGCTCAGATAAACTAAAAAAGATACAGCAGGCTAAAACTAACCTTCAAAAACGACAGCAGTTTCGTCAAATATCTCGTGAGTTTCAATGCGCACAGGATGAGATTGAGGCGGCGATGGTTGAGATTGATAAGGGTTACCCATTGTATGGTCAACAGATTACAAATGGTCTGCTTTTAGAAAGTGAATATGAAGCATTAACCGATTTTATTCCAGATCTTTTGGATGACGAAGACTTTGTACCACGACATATGACTGATCAATGGCGAGAAATGGGTAGGGCTCAGAACTCGAATTCTAAGTTAATGAAAATTGTTGGTCTGATTGATCTTCTCGTTGCGATTGATCGGCTTAAAGAGATTATGGTTTTGAAAGGGTTCCAGCGCTTGAGTCGTGACGGGGCGTTGGTGCCACCGGACATAGAGGGAAAAACCGATTGGCTACCAGCATTGGAGTTGTATGGGGAAGGCTTATTCTTTACCCTTAACGAATTATTTCTGCGCCAATGGGAGTCGCAAACATCCTTCCAAACACGCGCAAGGGAAGTGGCAAGACGCTACAAGGGATCTGACTTCAGCTTTGAATCGGAAGCGGATGTTTCCCCCCGATTCTTATTGCTTCACACCCTTGCCCATATGCTTATCAAAGAGCTGGAGAGCCAGGCTGGTTATCCAGCAGCATCTCTCAAGGAAAGAATTTACTGTTCCACAATTCTGGAACAGCCAATGGCGGGCATTCTGATCTATGTGGCTGTCCCCGATGTTGTTGGTTCCCTTGGTGGGTTGTCTGAGCAGGCTAAGCCGCAACGATTGTTGAACCTTCTGAGCCGCGTATTTGACCACGCTGAGTGGTGTTCTCTAGATCCGGTATGTGCTGAACACCAAGGGCAGGGACCAGGATTGTTGAATAGAGCAGCTTGTCACGCGTGTGCATTAATCCCTGAACCTTGTTGCGCGTATGCCAATGTTCTGTTGGATCGCATATTTATTCGCGGAGATCGGGCTAATGGCCTGAGACCGATTCTTGATTTCGCTGGAGAGTGCGTAGATGGCAAAGCGTAGGTTTCAGCTTCCGGGAATACAGGACCTTAGCAAAGAGCAGGAGCGTGTTCGCGCCTTGCCCTTTGAGGGTCAGCACCTGATTATTGGTGGGCCGGGGACTGGAAAATCTGTCTTGGCGCTATTGCGGGCGAAATCTTTGGCTGACGAAGACTTAGATTATCTATTTCTTGTTTTTAATCATTTACTTATGCAGTCTAGTAAAAAACTCTTTGGTAACAAGCTTCGAAGTCAGCAATGGCAACGTTGGTTTATCTCCGTTTTTACTGGTGATGTGTGCCATAGTCTACCACGCCTACCACCTCAAAATGGTTCTCGGCTAGAGACTTTCGACTGGGAAAAAATCTTAAACCTATGTGATTCGTACCAAGGAAATGACGAAGACGGTGAGCGACCATTTCTGATCATAGACGAAGGCCAAGACATGCCTCCGGGTTTTTATGAGGCTTTGGTAAAGCTTGGTTTTGAGAATTTGTTTGTGGTTGCTGACCAGAATCAGCAAATAGCGGATGGAAAAAACAGTAGTCGTCAGGATTTAGAGAGTGTGCTTGGGCTTGACGCTGATGAAACCATTGAGCTGACAGAGAATTACCGAAATAATCTGGCAATAGCAAGACTTGCAAGAGCCTTCTATACTGGAGATCCAGCAAGTCCGCCACCTAAACTTCCGGACCCTCCGCCGTATGAGGTTAAGAAACCGATTCTTTTCACTTATAGTCCCGATCAGTTCGAGCATATTATTTATCGTATTCTCACGATGGCGATCAATAATCCACGAAAACTCATTGGGATATTGTGTCCTAGTAACAGTGTAAGGGAAAAGTATTATGGTTCTCTGGTCACAAAAAAAAGTGCTTGTGGGTATCGCCAAACAATGATTATGACTTTTAAGTATGGTGATAAACACGAAATGCCTTTTGATGACGGGGGAATTATGGTGATCAATTCCCAGGCCTGCAAAGGTTTAGAATTTGATATCGTGTTTTTATCTGATATCGATCAGTTCACATGCGATGCGCAGAGTCTTGAACGTATAAAAAAACTTTTTTATGTCATGATTGCAAGAGCGACTGAGCATGTGATTCTTCTTAGGAAGAAGGGTGACGAGAAGCCTGTTGATGCGATCATTCCTAAAGACGATCCCCCAGTGCTGGAGATTAAGTAATGGCAGGCGAAGATATGTTTGAGAGCGATGTGGATTTTGTCAAGTCTGGCAGAGGTCATGAAATAAAATGGCGGTTAGTCACAAATCATCAAAATTTGATGTTCATGCTTTCTGCGGGCATGATCATGCCGCCAAACGGGTTCGGAAAAAAATATTACCAAGATACTTTGTCTTTGCTGCCTGGGTGGGTTCCTTTGTTTCCTGAAGCCCTTTGGAAGTCGGCGATTGTTGAGTCTGTTTCCGAACAGAACTTCCTGCGTCCTTGTTATGCAGAGTTGGATCTTTCCAGGGTGTCGGGAGGAGTTAAGGTTTTACGATCAGGCTGTTGGGAAGATGCGCAATTTCCGGACGAGGTGTATGGAAGTGAAGACTTGATTCTTGTTCCTGCTCCATTGCCTATTTCAATGATTTCAGAGGTTGTCTTCTCGTCGAAGGTAGATAAAGAATTTTGCGATAAAGACGCACAGAATTTTTCTAATGTGCCGTTGGAAGACTTTAAGACAAAGACAGCGGTAACTCCTTTCAAGAAAACCAAGCTCGATTCGTGGCCCCCGCCGATAAATGGGGCCGAGGAGCGGCATGTTGAACTGACTCTGCCAGACGCTTTTGGTGGTGTAGTCACTCTTTTAAGCTGTCTTTCTAACCGAGATGATGTAGCCATGCAGTTGGCAGGGGCATTTTTTCATGGCACTCCTGATGATGAAATTACACATTCTTTTCCAATGTTATTAAGCTCACATGCCATGTTTTATTCACCAGATATGGCAGTTGAGCAGCATGGAGCCTCAGGCGCCTTGTTTAGAAATATTTCCGAGTCTCTTGTTCGCTGGCGTGAAGTCTCGGGAAATAGCTCACCTAAAGATATTATAATGGGTGTTCTTGAAACTTCGAATGCTGGCTTGGAAGGCAAAGCTAAACAAGCTGGTGAGCGTTTGATGGGTGACCTTAGGTGCATTGTTCAGTTTCCTGAAAAAACCCTCGATGAGCTACTGAAAGTGCACCAGAAACCACTTCCTAGATCACTGATTATTTTCTTCATGAATGACAGTTCGCTTGATCTCTTGGAAATTAGTAATGCTAATATCAATGGCTATGAATTCTGTGGGGCGGCAATTCTGTTTGGTATCACCGAAGGGTGGATGCGGATGCCTACTAAATTACGAGAGAGTAATGACCTTCATCTGATTGTTCCTGACTACATGGCGTTTTTATCACATAGCTTGTCAGGCTCAAGCCTTAAGTTTGGTTCTTTACCTGACCGTCCGAGGTCGCTGCGTGAACACTTTAGTGAAACACCATCAAATAAAAAATCAAATAATGTGGCGCTTTATGTCGCTCGAGCTTGCAAGTGGGATTGTATAAATACGCGAATCAAGCTGGGTAAGGGAGAGTACAAGATGCTAATTGATGGTTCTGGAGCGAGCTTGATACTGGATGGAGATGTTAAGGCGGTCCAAGCAGAGGTAGATCAAGAGAAATTTATGGCTTTTCTCCGTAGTGAAACTGACATCCCTTCCCGGGTCGAGAATGAAGCAAGAAAGATGCTGAGGACTTAAACAATGAGAATGATTCCGGCATCTCCGCATAAGACAGAAAGCACTGCTGAGAAGAGAGTGTTTGATGTTCTTCGCCGAATTTTCGGCGGTCCACATAACAGTGAATTTATTGCCTATCATTCACTTAATCTTACGCGACACGTGAAGAAAAGGTTTGGAGAAATTGATTTCCTGATTGTAGGCCCGTTGGGTATTTATGTTCTTGAGGTGAAAGGTGGACGGGTTTCCTGTTCTGGAGGCGTGTGGCAATATACCAACAAGAATAACGATGTGAATATGTCATATGAAGGGCCATTTAAACAAGCTGAGTCAGCCTTGCATGGCTTAGTAAGTAAGTTAAGAGAAAAACTCCCGCATGTAGTGACAGAAAGTTTTAGTATTGGTTATGGGGTTGTTTTTCCAGACTGTCGTCTGGCGGCGCCGGGTGTAGAGTGGGACCCACAGATGGTTTGTGATGACGGTGCCCACAAAGATTTGGAGCGGTGGTTAAAAAGACTTTTTCGGTATTGGCGAGCTAAGGATTCTAAAGAAAGACATGCGTCTACGGAAACAGTAAATCAACTAGCTCAATTTCTGCGGCCTGAGTTTGAAGCCGTTGTCCCATTACATAGTCGTACAGAAGAGGCTTATAGTGAGATAAAACGACTTACAGAGTCACAAATGGCCTTTGTGGATTCAATCGAATTGAATACAAGAATTATTTGTAGTGGTGGTGCTGGAACCGGAAAGACCCTTTTGGCAGTTGAGGTTGCCAGACGGTGGACAGCAGATGAATCACAGATTGCTTTAGTTTGCAGCTCTCCCTGGCTTATGAGTTTTCTAAAGAACAAGTTTTTAATACCGGGACTGACAGTGTGTACTGTGTTAGGTTTGAAAAATGCTGCACGGCGAGCGGGTTTGGATAAGTTTGATGCCTTGATTATTGATGAGGGTCAGGATTTGCTTTCTATGGGTCTTCTGTCAGACCTTGATGCTTTTCTTAATGGTGGACTTGAGGAGGGTAAGTGGTGTTTCTTTCACGATGTTAATAACCAGTCTGGATTATTTGGAAAAGTTGAGCCAGAGGCTGTCGAGTACCTCAATTCTCTTAATTCTTTCCGGGTCCCTTTGAAGAGGAACTGTAGGAATACTAAAATAATACTGGACAAGGTTAAGACTGTTACAGGTGCTGATGCAGGCGTATTTGGTGCAGGCGTGGGGCCGGAGGTGGTAGAGCTTAAAACAACTGATTGCGAAGATTTGGCGGCTAAGTTGTCGAGTGAAATCCATCGGATTGTGCAGGAGGGTGGGTTGCCGGAAAGTGACGTGACAGTTCTCTTATATGGGGTGGATGAGAAAGCGTTTCTTGAGCAGCTGCCCGATAGACTTAGAAATAAGTTAGTGCTGCTGGATGAATTTTCCATGCAGTCCTTTCCGCCTCAAGGAGTCAGCTTGTCGAAAATTGATAGTTTTAAAGGTCTTGAGAATGAAGCAGTTATTTTGGTTGGAATGCCGCAGGAAATAAATAATTTAGGTTCGAAAGCTCAAGCATATGTCGCCATGAGCCGGGCAAGGTCGGTGCTTTCTATAATTTATTCCTGACCCATTATCATAAATGAGTCTATCGACTTTGGGGAGTGGCTTATGTCATCGTCTATGGTAGTACTCAATAAGGCACAGGAAGCCGATAGTCTGTCTACTCGGGTAGAATTGTTCAATGAGGAGGCATTATCTTCAGCCTGCTAGCCATCAAAGTCGCCGCGGCGCTGCGGGAATTCATCGTCACGGCTATGCAGCTGAATTGGCTTCGTTCAAGAGCGAGTTCCGGCGCCTATCAGCTGGAGGTAAGGCCTTCCCAAAAGCGGCTGGTGGCTAGTTTGTATCTTGACTAAGCTAAGTTGGTTAAACTAGATAAAAGGTGCGCCGTGAAATCCGTCAATATCCATGAAGCCAAGACGCGGCTCTCGCAGCTGATCGCCCGCGCCCAGCAGGGTGAAGGCTTCATCATCGCCAAGGCGGGCAAACCGATGGTGCGTGTCACTCCCATCGATAGCCCGGAGCCTGGCCATCAGAAGCGCCTGGGGTTCCTGGCCGGGCAGTTCAGGGTGCCGGATGATTTCGACCGCATGGCCGAGCACGAAATTGCCAGCATGTTCGGAGCTTGAGGTGAACCTGCTGCTGGATACCCACCTGCTGCTATGGGCGGCCGCTGAGCCCGAGAAGCTCTCGGCCGAAGCGGTGGCGTTGATCACCGATGACGATAACCGTCTCTATTTCAGCGCTGCCAGCCTCTGGGAGGTGGTGATCAAGAACAGCCTGCAGCGGCCAGACTTCCATGTCGATCCCCACCTGCTGAGGCGCGGCCTGGTCGATAACGGTTACAGCGAGCTGAGCATTAGCGCCCAGCACACCCTGGGGATAGCGCACCTGCCACCTATTCATAAAGACCCCTTCGACAGGATTCTGGTCGCCCAGGCAGAGGCTGAGGGGCTTTTGCTACTGACGTCTGATGAGTGGGTGGCCCAGTACCCCGGCCCCATTCGCCGCGTTTGATCCTTCGAAACCGATTTCAACAAGGACCGCTATGATCCCCGGCCTGCTAGCCAGCGAAGTCTCCGCGGCGCTACGCGAATTCATCGTCACCGGCTATGAAACCGAAACCGCGCCATTCAAGGGTGAGTTCCGCCGCCTGGTGGAGGAGCAGCAGGAGGGCGAGGCGTTCCTCAAGGGGCCTTATGTCTCCGTTGGCCTACCGTTTCTGACGGGTACCACCGGCTTGGGATTTTTCTCAGGGTTCGAGACGGAATTTCCGCCTTTTGCCCATCAGGAGCAGGCGTGGCGGCGGCTGATTTCCAGCGGGGTGGCGGCCAACACCCTGGTGTCCACCGGTACCGGTTCGGGCAAGACGGAATGTTTCCTCTATCCGGTGCTGGACCACTGCCAGCGAGAGAGCGGCCCGGGTATCAAGGCGATCGTGATCTACCCCATGAATGCCCTGGCCACGGACCAGGCTAAGCGTTTCGCCGAGATCATTCACAGCCAGCCGGCGCTCAAGGGCCTCAGGGTGGGGCTGTTTGTGGGCGGCGATACCGGTGGCAGCCAGACCATGGGGCCGGGGCAGGTGATTACCGACAAGGCGGTGCTGCGGGAGAGCCCGCCGGATGTGCTGCTTACCAACTACAAGATGCTCGACTACCTGCTGATGCGCCCCAAGGATCAGTCGCTGTGGGCCCATAACGGGCCGCAGACCCTGCGCTATCTGGTGGTCGATGAGCTGCACACCTTCGATGGCGCCCAGGGCACCGATCTGTCTCTGCTGATTCGCCGCCTGCGCGCGCGTTTCGATATGACGCCGGATCAGCTGATCTGTGTAGGTACCTCCGCGACCCTCGGGGGAGAAGAGAGCATCAGTGGGCTGCTGCACTACGCCGGCGATATCTTCTCTAGCCCCTTCCGGCGTGATTCGGTAATCAGCGAACAGCGTCAGACCGATTCCGAGTTTCTCGACAACATCGCCTTCCTCTCGCCCAACCCCGAGGTCGGGCCAGAAGACCTCAGGGTCGCGTTGCGCCATGGCCTCTCGGCCTATCTGCACAAGGCCTATGAGCTTTACTTCAGCAAGCCGCCGGGTGACGACCTGATGACGGACTCCGGCCGCACCGCCCTGGGCCGGGAACTGAAGCAGCACGGGCAGCTGGCCAACCTGTTGCGCCAGCTCAAGCTGAGCCCGGGAACCCCGACTTTCCGCGATCTGGCCGAGCGTCTGGCCGCCCAGATTCCCTCTCGCTTGCAGCGTCAGCCCGAGCTCGCGCTGATCGCGCTGCTCTCGCTGATGGCCCACGCGCGGGATACGGTGGGAAGGCCCTTCGTTCAGCTGCGCCTGCAGCTGTGGTCTCGGGAACTGCGCCGCATCGTGGGCAGCCTGCGCGAGCCTGGTCCACTGGTGGACCCCACGGAGGCGCTGGTAGAGGATGGCTCGACCAGCCGCCCGCCGCCGCTGCTGTCGTTTGGTGATGACCAGCCGCCCAGGGATCAGCGCCTGGTGCGCTTGCCGCTGGTGCAGTGTCGGGAGTGTCACGGCACGGCCTGGCTAACGCGCATGGAGATGAGTCATCCCACCGATCAGGTGGTGGAGACCGAGCTTCAGTCCATCTATTCGGCTTTCTTCGGCCACCAGCAGGAAACGACGCTGCTGCTGCCCTGGCAGCGGGGGGAAGCGCAGTCACCGGCAGGCATGCGGCTGGAGCACTTCCGGGTGTGTCGCGAGTGCGGCACCACCGCCGGGGTAGAGAGCGGTGCGGAGTGCAAGGGCTGTCAGGCCGGCGCTGATGCGCTGGTACGGGTCAGCAAGCCCCATCAGCTCAAGGAGGTGAAGCGGGGCAGCGTCAACAAGGTGATTCACGAGCACGACTGTCCCTGGTGTTCGGCCCGCTCCGCCCTGGTGGTGTTCGGTGCCCGGGCGGCCAGCCTCAGCGCGGTGGCTATTCACCAGCTGTTCAGCAGCCGCGATAACGACGACCGCAAGCTGCTCACCTTCAGCGATTCCGTTCAGGATGCCACCCACCGTGCGGGTTTCTTCGCCGCACGCACCTGGCAAAACAATGTGCGCATGGCGCTGACGCAGCTGTTGGAGAGCAGCACGGAGCCGCTGCCCCTGCTCGAGCTGCCTGCGCGCTTCGAGGCCTGGTGGCTGAATGATCAGGCGAGTCAGGGTAGTGGGCAGCAAGGGAAAGGCCATCAGGGGCGCCTGACACTGCCGCAATACCTGCGCGAGTTCATGCCCCCGGACAAGCGCTACCGAGCCGACTTTGAATTCTTCGAGCAGTCCGGCGAGGTCGCAGAGCCGGCGCCACTGCTCAAGCTGATTCGCGAGCGGATGCTGTGGCAGGCCCTGGAGGATCTCGGCTGGCGATCCCAGGTGGGGCGTTCACTGAACCGGCTTGGTATCGCGGCCGTGGGGTGGCCCCTGGAGCGGGCCAATCAGGCGGCCAACGCCTGGGCCAAGACGGTAGATAACACCCTGGGCTATCGCATTGATGCCGAACCGGCCAATGGCCTCATGCTCGGGTTGATGCAACATCTGGTCGGCCTCGGGGCGTTTGGGCTGGATGATCTTGGCGCCTACCGCCAGAAGTTCGGAAAAACCTACCTGCTCACTTTCCTCAACTATGCGCCGCCCATCGGGCCCGCCTCGCCGCGTCCGAAGTTTCCCGCGTCGGCCAAGGGGGAGGGCTATGAGCCACTGAGCCATGCCAGTGCCGCACAATCATGGTATGAGCGCTGGCTAGCCTGCCTGAACCCTGATGCGCTGATCGATCGCAAGCAGCTCGAGCAGGTGCTGATGGCGGCATTGTCGGCCCTCTGTGACTACGGCCTGCTGCGCGAGGAGGTGAACGAGCGCGGGGTCAGGCTCTGGTCGCTCACCCCGGAAAGCCTGACGATTACCACGGTGGTGGAGGCGGTGGAGTGCCAGGGCTATCGACCCATGCATGTGCCAGCCGCCCACGCCGAAGCTTGGCTGGGGCTCCCGCTGATCAGCGCGGCGCGCCCTGAGCTGGTGTATGAAAACGTGGTGCCGGTGCGAGATTCGCTCTATGGCAACCTTTACCGCCACGGTGAGATTCATCGGGTGATTGCCCACGAACACACCGGCTTACTGGCCGCCAGCGAGCGCATCCGGGTAGAAAACAGCTTCATCAAGGGCGAAAAGCCCTGGGAATATAACCTGCTCTCCGCCACGCCGACCCTCGAGATGGGTATCGATATTGGGGATCTCTCCAGTGTGCTGCTGTGTTCGGTTCCGCCGGCCCAGGCCAACTATCTGCAACGGGTCGGGCGAGGCGGCCGTAGGGATGGCAACTCCTTTGTGCTGACGGTGGCCAACGGCCGGCCCCATGACCTGGTGTTCTATGCGGATCCCAGCCGTATGCTGGATACCCCGGTGGAGCCGCCGGCGGTGTTCTTGAAAGCTCGCCATGTGCTTCGCCGGCAGCTGCTGGCCTATGCCATGGACTGCTGGACCCGCAAGGCCCGGGGCGATAACCAGATTCCCCAGGCCATGCAGCCGGTGCTGGATGCGGTGGAGAAGACCCAGGAGGATCGGTTCCCCTACACGCTGTTGAATTTCCTGAAGCATGGCATGCAGGAGATCTGGGATGGCTTCGCCAACCATGTGGCGACCGAGCTCCGTGGCGAGGACCTGGAGCTGCTACGCCAATATCTGTTTGGCGGGCCACAGCATCAGGACGATCATCTGCAGCTCTATTTGCTGGGGCGGCTGAAACTGGTGGCGGATGAGCGCCAGCGGATGGCCGCCACCGTCAAGGAGCTGGACAGGCAGCTGGAGAAGATGCGCAAGCGGCCTCAGGATGAATACACCCAGGCGGAGCTCGTCGAGCTCGAGCGGGAAGTGGCCGGCTACCGCAGCCTGCGCATTCGGTTGAACAAGCGCGAAACTCTGAACTTCTTTACCGACGAGGGGCTATTGCCCAACTACGCCTTTCCGGAGGAGGGCGCGACCCTGCGTTCAGTGATCTTTCGCTCAGAGAAGGGTGCCGGTGGCGATGGTGCCGAGCGAGAGTTCGTCAAGCGAGAGTACGAATACCAGCGGCCGGCTCAGGCGGCGCTCACAGAGCTCGCGCCGGAGGCGGTCTTCTATGCCGGCAACCGCAAGGTGAAGGTCTCCCGGGTAGAGACGGCCAAGGGACGCAATATTCAGCCGTGGCGCTTCTGTCCGCGCTGCCACTATTCGGCGCCGGCCGATGACCCCAAGGCAGGTTTCAGCGACAAGACGTGCCCGCGCTGTCATACCAATCGATGGGGCGATGAGAGCGCCCGCACCAGCATGTTGAAGATGACCCAGGTGTATGCGTTTACCAACGCCAGGGATGCCCAGTTGGACGACCGCTCCGATGACCGCGAGCCGGTGTTCTTCAACAAGCAGATGTTGATCGACTTCAATCCCGCCGATATCTCCATCACCTGGGTACTGGACGACAAGGAGCGACCGTTCGGGTTCGAGTTCATCCGCAGCGCCCGTTTCCTTGAGGTGAACTTCGGACGCCGGGAAGGCGACGAGATGTTCTTCGATGTGGCTGGTGAGCATATCCAGCGGGCCGGCTTCCCGATCTGCCGCGAGTGCGGCTCGGTGCAGTCCCGTGCGGCGGCTGCCGGCAAGGAAGAGCCAGCACACCTGAAGTCGTGCAGTTATTCCCGCGGGCCGAAGACGCTTGCCAGTGGCAAGCAGGGCGATTTACATCAGGACAGCGGCATCGAGAACTGCCTCTATCTCTACCGCCAGTTTGCCTCGGAGGCGCTGCGCATCCTGCTGCCCCGGCTTTCCAGCGGCGGCACCGAGGAGCAGGTGAACTCCTTTGTGGCGGCGCTGCAGCTTGGCCTGAAGCGCCGTTTCGGCGGCAAGGTAGACCACCTGCGGGTGGCCTATCAGAGCGAGCCGATCGGAGAGACCGACGAGCGACGCCACTTCATCGTGCTCTACGATTCGGTGCCCGGCGGCACTGGCTACCTGCATGAGCTGCTCAGCCGCGCAGAGAACATGCAGGAGGTGTTCCGCCAGGCCTATGAGGTGATGCAGGCCTGCGACTGCTATGACCACACCATGGATGGCTGCTACCGCTGCCTGCTGGAGTATCGCAACGCCTACGGCATGGAGAGCACCAGCAAGTCGCTGGCGCTGGAGATGCTCAAGGACGTGGTCGAGGGCGAGCATGAGTGGGTGCAGGACGATCAGGGGCTGAGTGCGCTCGGCGGCAATCCCTGGATCGATAGCGAGCTGGAGGCCCGCTTCCCGGAAGCGCTGGCCCGCTTCTCCGGTCACGAGTGCGTGGGTAAACAGAAGGTGCGGGTCTCCCAGGATGTGATTCGTGGCAAGCACGGCTATCGGCTGACGATCGGCGAGCTGGCCTACGAGATGGAGCCCCAGGCGGATCTGGGGATGGCCCAGGGCGTGCAGTTCGCCAGTCGCCCGGATTTCGTGCTGTGGCCAGTGCGCCATGGTCTGGCGCCCGTGGCCGTATTTCTGGACGGCTACAAGTTCCATGCGGAGAAGGCCAGCGACGACCTGCTCAAGCGTCAGGCGCTGATGCACGCCGGTTTCGTGGTATGGAGCCTGAACTGGTATGACGTCAACAAGGTGATGGGCGACAAGGCGATGGACGTGCCGTTGCCGGCAGGCATGACCTCGCCGGAGCAGAACCACGCGGCTATTGCCGGCCTGGCTAAGCTCGCCGGGGTGGCCAATCCGGTGCTGCACCACAGCAAGACCCCCTTCGAGCTGCTGGCGTCCTTCCTGACCCGGCAGCAGCCCGATGAGCTCGAGAAGCACGCGCTGCTGTTCGTGCTGCAGTGCCTGCCCGCCGGCTCAATGGCCGACCCCGCGGTGAAACAGCAGGGGGTCGATGCGCTGCACGGCCTGCCTGCGGCCTTTACCGATCGCACACCGGAACCGGTGGCGTTGGCCGGCGCTGTGGCGCTGAACGATGATCAGGGTGCGGCGGGCATCATCCTGCGGCTGCTGGCGGCCCCGGGGCTGCTCAAGACCTTCGACCTCGACGCCGCCATGGTCTCGATCTGCTACGAGCTGCGCCAGGGCAGCGAAGAGGCGGCCCGCTACCAGTGGCAGCGCTTCTGGGGGACCATCAACTTCCTGCAGTTTCTGCCACTGATGTACGCCTGGACCCCCGACTCAAGAAACAGCGGGATAGCCGCCGGCCTGCTTTGGCCCGAGAAGCGCAGTGCGTCAGCGGGGCCGACGCAACAGGCGACAGAGCCGACGTGGTATGCGCTGCTCGACGGCGAGCTTGCCGAGGCCCTGCGGGCGCTTGAGGTCAGCTGGCCGGAGCCCCCCCTGGTGGGTGATGACGTGGTGAATGCCGATGAGGAGATCATCGGTCAGGCGGAACTTATCTTCGAAGCGCACCGGCTGGCCTTCCTGCTGCCAGGCGACGAGGAGCAGATGGCCATCAGGCCTCAGCTGGAGGCCGAGGGCTGGCGCGTGGTGACGGACGTGGATGAGCTGGTAGCAGTAATCAACGGATTGGATTCAGGAGCCTGATATGGTCAGCGTGGCATTCTCGGACAAGTATTTCGACAGCTTGTTGAAGCTCACCCCGAACGAGCAGAGCCAGGCCAACAAGGCGGTAATGCTCTTCCAGCAGGACCCTCAGCATGGCGGCCTGCACTACGAGAAACTGACGGCCTTCAAGGACAGCAAGCTGCGCTCGATTCGGGCCAACCAGGATGTGCGCATCATTCTGGCCGCGGCAGAGAAGGAAGACCTTTACCTGATGCTCTACGTGGCTCACCACGAGCCCGCCTATGCCTGGGCGGCCAAGCGCAAGGTGGAGATCAACCCCAATACGGGCAGCCTGCAGGTGTTTACCGTCGAGGAGCGCCGAGAGGAAGCAGCGCCGGCACCGTCGTCCGCACCGGAGCTGCCGGGGCTTTTCGATACCATACGCGACCGCCAGCTACTGCAGCTGGGAGTGCCGGAGGAGGCGTTGGGGTTGGTCCGCAGCATGAGGATCGAGGCCGATCTGGAAACCGCTCACCTCAACGAGCAGATTCCTGCGGATGCCTACGAGGGGCTGTTCATGCTGATGGCCGGGGCCAGCTTCGAGGAGGCCTACGGCGAAGTGGTGCCTGCGGCCCCCGAAGCGGTGGATACCGACGACTTCGGTTCAGCACTGGCGCGCCCGGAGTCCCGCGCGCATTTCACCGTGGCTGAGAACGAAGAGGCGCTTCAGGCCGTACTCAATCAGTCACTCGAAAAGTGGCGGGTCTTTCTCCACCCCGCGCAGCGGCGCCTGGCCGAGGGCACGAAAAATGGTCCGGTTCGTGTGTTGGGCGGCGCCGGCACCGGCAAGACGGTGGTGGCCATGCACCGGGCAAAGTGGCTAGCCGAGCAGGTAGCCGGCTCTTCGACGCCAGGGCAGGAACAAAAGGTGCTGTTCACCACCTTTACCCGCAACCTGGCGGCGGATATCAAGCAGAACCTCCATAAGATCTGCTCGAGCCAGGCGCTCGAGCGTATCGACGTGATGAACCTGGATGCCTGGGTGGTCAGCTTCCTGAAAAAGCAGGGCTACGATTACGGTCTGCTGATGGATGCCCAGCAGCAGAAGCGGCTGTGGGAAGAGGCCTACTCGGAAAAGCCGGCCGCTATCGATCTGGGGCTGGCCTTCTTCCAGGAGGAGTGGGCCAGGGTCATCCAGCCCCAGTCCATTGGTAGCCTCGACGACTACAAGAAGGCCTCGCGAATCGGCCGGGGCACACGCCTGAACCGCCAGCAGCGCGTGGAGATCTGGCCGGTGTTCGAGCGCTTTCGCCATATTCTGGCCAGCAACTACCTCAAGGAGACCGATGACGCCTATCGCGATGCGCGACAGCTGCTCGAGACCAACCCCGAGCTGCGTCCCAACCTCTGTTCGGTGATCGTGGACGAGGCTCAGGATATGGGCTCCCAGGCCTTCATGCTGCTGCGTGCGCTGGTGCCACCAGGCCCCAACGATCTGTTTATCGTGGGGGATGGGCACCAGCGCATTTACGGAAAGAACAAGGTGGTGCTGGGTCAGTGCGGCATCGATATTCGCGGTCGGAGTGCCCGGCTGAAGGTGAACTATCGCACCACCGATGAGACCCGCAAACTGGCGGTCAGCATCCTGGAGGGTGTGGAGGTAGATGACCTGGACGGGGGACAGGACTCGCAGCAGTTCTACCACTCCCTGATGCACGGCCCGGTCCCTGAGGTGCGCTGTTTCGATTCACTGGACGAGCAGGCGCAGGCCATTCTGGAGGCCATGCAAGGCAACGGCCTGGCGCCCGAAGCCTGCTGCGTGATCGCCCGTACTCGCCGCGAGGTGGGGGAGTTGAAGGCCGCCCTGGAGAGCCGCCAGCAGCCCTGTCATCAGTTGGATGGTCGCAGCGCCGCCACCCCGGACGGTGAGTTGAACCTGGCGACCATGCATCGGGTGAAGGGCCTGGAGTTCGATGCGGTGTTCGTGGCCTCGGTGAACCGCGGCCTGGTGCCGCTGGCGCCGGTGATTCAGTCCGCTGCGGATGCCGTGACCCGCCGCCAGCGCGAGAACGAGGAGCGAGCATTGCTCTACGTCAGCCTTACCCGCGCCAGAAAGCTGGCGTTTGTTTATGGCTATGGGCAGATGAGTGAGTGGTTTTAAATATGCAGGTTAGCCATGGGTTGAGTGATCCTCACGCTACCGCGCCGGCCCATGGCTCCCATATTGCAATCCTTCCCATGCCATAGCCCCGAGATGCGGTTGTCGTTGTTCACCCAACGCTACGACTTCATCGTCCACTGCCTGGCCGAGTGCCTGCAGGTGACCTCCGGCGCCGGCGTCAAACGCGTCATCCTCCCCATGACCGCGCCGCGCACGGTGTCACCGTACTGCCGGACAGCCTGCCCGCCATCGGTGGCTTTAAGGCTGCCGGCCAGATGCCCCGCTGCTGTTGCTGGGCCAATGGTGGTAAGTATTCCTTGGTTTTCTGTACATGATGCCAACATAACGCACTTGGAAAAGCTGCTAGCATCGGTAGGCCATATCCCGTTCAACGGTATCGCTGTGAGAGAGTCCTTTTGAGTCAGGCCGACATCATCCGGCGTAATAACGTCAAGGTAACCGGGCAGGGAGGCCCCACCCTGCTGCTGGCCCATGGTTTTGGCTGCGACCAGAACATGTGGCGATTCATCACGCCGCAGCTCGAGCGTGACTATCGGGTGGTGCTCTTCGACTATGTGGGGTCGGGCCGCTCCCAGCTGTCGGCGTTCGATCGCGATCGTTACGCCAGTCTCGACGGCTACGCTCAGGATATCGTCGAGATCTGTGAGTCTCTCGACCTGGGAGACGTCACTCTGGTGGGCCATTCGGTGAGTGGCATCATCGGCCTGCTGGCATCACTTCAGGCACCGGAGTATTTTGCCGGCCATGTCATGGTCTGCCCCTCACCCTGTTTCTTGAACGTACCACCGGACTACGAGGGTGGATTCGAGCATCAGGACCTGCAGGACCTCATCGATCTGATGGACAAGAACTATATCGGCTGGGCTAACTACCTGGCGCCATTGGTGATGGGATCCGCCAATGGCGCGGCACTGGCGGGCGAGTTGTCCGGTAGTTTCTGCTCCACCGACCCCGTGGTAGCCAAGGCCTTCGCCATGGCCACCTTCTTCTCGGACTATCGCCATGTCCTGGCCGATGCCCAGCATCCATCGCTGATCCTGCAGAGCAGCCGAGACAATCTGGCGCCGCCGACAGTCGGCCGGTACATGCAGGCGCACATGCCGGACAGTACCTTGGCGATGCTCGAGATCGAGGGGCACTGTCCCCATATGTCCCATCCCGATCTGGTAGTGGAGGCGTTACAGGGGTTCCTGGCCAAGCGAAGACATTCATGAGGGCGCTGCTCTCTCCCGATCCCGACGACTTTCCTTGCGGGTGCCTGGTCGTTTCAGGCATTGACGAGCCCGGAAATCGCCTCATCCTCTATGCCAACCACTACGTTTCCGAGCAATTCGGCTTCGCCGCTGAGGGGCTCGTCGGGTCGCCGTTGTCGGGCATGCTGAGCCGGGCATCGACGGTCATCTTCGACGTTTATGTCTTGCCCACGGTGCTGCATGAAGGGCGCTGCAGCGAGGTGCTGCTGGAACTCCAGACACCCACTGGCAGCAAGTGCCCTGTGGTAGTCAATGCCCGGCGCCACTCGACGGACCAGACCCTGATCGTCCTGAGCCTGTTCGATGCCACCCAGCGCGACACGCTCTACCAGGAGCTGGTGGAGACTCGCCGCCTGCTGGAGGAGAAGGCGAGCATCCTGCAACATCTATCGTCCACCGATGAACTGACCGGTCTGCTGAATCGCAGGGAGCTCAACAAGCGCGCGGCGATCATGCTGGCTGAGGCCCGACGCTACGAGACGTCGGTTGCCGTGCTGGTAGTCGACATCGATCATTTCAAGGAACTCAACGATACCTTGGGGCATGCCGGTGGCGACAAGATCCTGGCCGAGTTGGGGAAACGCTTCCGGGAGCAGGGGCGGGCGACCGATATCGTCGCCCGCTACGGCGGTGAGGAGTTCGTCTTTGTGGTACCCAAGATGGACGAATTCAGAGTGCGGCAATTGGCCCAGCGACTCCATAAGGTTGCCAGCGAGGTGCCGGTTCCGGGAAAAGTGCTAACGGTCAGCATCGGCATCGGCTTGACCCACTCTCGGGACGATTTCCTTTATGAAACCCTATTCATGCGCGCGGACAAGGCGCTCTATGCGGCCAAGGCCGCCGGTCGTGATCGCAGCCTGTTTTTCGACGTCGATGCCCAGGACGTAGGGGAGCGAGTTATCGACCTCCTGCCTTCTTCCTGATGACGCATGTTGCTCTGCCATCACGTTGGCCAGGTTCTATACTGAAACTCTACTCAATGTTGTGTGCGCTGCGCTCCTTGCCTGCGCACGCCAGGAGAGAGGCAATGTTCCTGTCCTATGCGCGAGCGATACTGATCGGCGTATGCGTCTGCACCGCTGGGGCCACCCACGCGCAGACCAGTGCCCCTCCGGCGTTGACGGTTCAATCGGTTGAGGCTGGCGAGCTTTTCCCTCTTGTTCCCGGTGAAAGCACGTTCGAGGTGGTGGATGGAGACGGAGAGGGTAGGCAGGTACTGTTGGAACTGAGTGCCGCAGAGGGTGAAGGCCGCTGGGAAGTGCGATTTGGCGACTACAACATCCTCCATCTTTCCGAGCTTTCGGATGGGAGCGTGCTGCTTACCGGCCTGGATGTGCTGACGCAAGGTCAGATTGTGCTGTACGAGCCGCCCGTGGTGCTGCTGCCCAGCAGGATAGTGCCCGACCGGACATGGAGTGCCTCTGGGAGGGCCACGGTCGTTAACAGAGAGACGCGAGAGGTCGAACACACGGGTGAATACCAGCACCAAGTCATGCCCATCACTCGAGAGCGGTTCGCAACTCCGTCGGGTGATTACGAAGGGTTCCTGGTGCCGCTCGAACAGACCATTGAACTTGAGGCTCAGGCGGTGATCCGGTTGTGGCTCGACCTCGGCTTCTTCCCCGGCAAAGGGCTCGTGAAACGCTCGATGAAGTTCGTCGTCGACAAACCCATGTGGTTCGGCTCGACCACGCGGCGAACAGCAGAGCTCGTCCGTTAGGGCCAGATGTTGAGAGAACTGACAAGGGTTCTCCGCCTTTGGTGATCGGCTAAAGAGGAGCCTTGCTAAGTATGCTTACGATGGGCTCAGATTCTCTCTCCCGTCAGCAGGTGTAAAAAAGACCTTCCTGCTCCGCATATATTTCAGCTTTTTCACGACCCGTTACTGCATCGATGGGGTTCACACCGCCACCGTGAGAAAGCGCGGAATCATGATCCTGAGGTCATAGCGCTGAATTCGACGGAAAGGCGTACCAGAAAGAATGAAAAGGAATCTCCCGTCATGACTAAAGACAGGCTGTTTCCCGCCTCCGCCATGCCGGACAGGGACTGGTGGCATACGCTTTGGCCGAACCCTGAAAGGGTGGTCAGGGCCTTGCGCATCGGGCAGGGGATGACGGTTGTCGATCTCGGCTGTGGCGATGGGTATTTCACTGCCGCCATCGCCCGGCAAGTTGGCGAGGGGCGTGTCATTGGTTTCGACATCGACCCGGCCATGCTTGAACAGGCTCAAGCGGCGTGCGAAGGGATGTCGAATTGCAGCTGGCTGCTTGGGGATGCCATGGCGCTTCACCGTTTGCTGGCTGCGCCGGCAGACTATGTGCTGATCGCCAACACCTTCCACGGCGTACCGGACAAGACAGCATTGGCTCGCGTAGTTGCTGCGGCCCTGAAGCCCAATGGCCGCTTTGCCATCGTCAATTGGTACCCCTTGCAGCGGGAAGAGACGACCGTCCTCGGCCAGCCGCGAGGCCCAAAGACCGAAATGCGTATGTCGCCGGAACAAACCCGCATGATGGTCGAGCCGGCAGGCTTCAAGCTGGAGACTCGTGTCGAGCTGCCTCCCTATCACTATGGGGCAATTTTCATCCGTATAACGGCATGATCTTGAGTGTCGCGCGCGTTCCTGGCCGCCTTTGCGAGCGCTTGTTCTCCATTGCAAGGCGGGCTAACCGTTGCGCTGAGTCATATTGTGGAATTATTTCATCCGCCCGGCGGATGAAGCCGGGTATCCAGCGCAAAGGGCTCCTCGATCACGACTTCGTAGAGCCCTTCGGCCGTCACGGGGTTCATCACAATATTCCAGCTGTATCGGGAAACCGTGGAGGGGACGATGACGAAGGGATGTCGGTCCAGGAGCCTGTCGCCATGGGCCTGTTGGCCCTTGCCGGGTGAGCCGGGTATGAGCCAGTGAGGGTTGGGTAGCGAGTCGACGGTTATTCGATGAGCGCGCTCGGGTGCGAGGACGCGGGCGCAGATCAGGACGTGGGGGAGGGTGTCCAGGGCCTTGAATCCCTTGTGAGCGGCCACCTCGAGGATGGCGGTGGAGGGGTCGAGTGAGCCATACACGGCAGGGTGCCCCTTGGAGTTCCAGCGGCCGCCGGCAAGCTCCGCGCCGATGCCGCTATTCCAGCTTGCCAGGTGGCGTTTACGCTCCAGCCGCCAGAGGTGGAGTTCGCTGCTGGCGGACTGAACTGCCATCAGCTGTAGACTCCAAAGTCCATTCGGGTCAGGAAGTCGTCGACCAGCTCATAGCCTACCTGTGTGGTGATCAGGTCGATGGGCTTGCGACCCTCGAGCCCCATGGCGGGCGTATTCATCCAGCGCTGCGCCTCTTCGGGGTCACCGAATACGTCTTCAGCCCTGGTGAGCATCTCGGCAAAGCGCCAGGCGCGACTGCTCTGCTCTGCGCTCAGCGGCTCCGGGTTCTTGACCCGGCGATAGAGAGTGCGCTCGGACATGCCGATCACCTTGGCCACGATCATCTTGTCATGGCAGAGGTCGATGGATTCCACGAAGGTGATAATGTCCTGAGAGGGCAGTCCCTGCTCGATCAGCTCGTGAATCTCGAACGCCGAGCGCGCCTTGGCGGCGCGGCTGCCGATCAGGCGCTGAAGGGTGCGTTGCAGGATGTCGGGGGTATGCTCAGCGTGAGCCTCGGCGACGGTCATGGAGGTACCCTCATGATTTTGCCATCTGGCATTATCATAGGGTCACATGGCAGTCGTGTCGAGGCGCTGCTGAAAGCCTTCGTTCTACACGCCTAGGCTAAGTTGGCTGAACTAGATGACGGTTTATCAAACTGCGATAGCCCTGGCCAAGAGGGTGCGTCTGACGACAACCCTGCCTCCTCGCTGTACAATGTCGCCAACCTCTATTCTCGCGCTCGCTTGGGTACCTGCCCAATCTTGTACATGGGTGCGTACATGAACCGGATCTTGATGCATGTCTAATAGCGAAAACCGTAGTAAAATCAGTCATATACGGAATTTCTCGATCATCGCCCATATCGATCATGGCAAGTCGACCCTGGCTGACCGCCTGATCCAGAGCTGTGGGGGGCTCTCCGAGCGCGAGCAGAAGGAGCAGGTGCTCGACTCCATGGACCTTGAGCGCGAGCGCGGCATCACCATCAAGGCCCAGTCGGTGACCCTGGACTACCATGCCCAGGACGGCAAGACCTACCAGCTCAACTTCATCGACACCCCCGGCCACGTGGACTTCTCCTACGAGGTCTCGCGCTCGCTGTATGCCTGTGAGGGTGCGTTGCTGGTGGTGGATGCCGCCCAGGGCGTCGAGGCCCAGTCGGTGGCCAACTGCTACACGGCTATCGAGCAAGGGCTCGAAGTACTGCCGGTACTTAACAAGATGGACCTGCCCCAGGCGGACCCCGACAAGGTGGCCCACGAGATCGAGGAGATTATCGGCCTCGATGCCACCGATGCCTGCCAGGTTTCCGCCAAGAGCGGCCTGGGCATCGATGCCCTGCTCGAGCGGCTGGTACGTGATATTCCGCCGCCCCAGGGCGACCCCGATGGCCCGCTGCAGGCGCTGATCATCGATTCCTGGTTCGACAACTACCTGGGCGTGGTCTCGCTGGTGCGCATCTTCGACGGCACCCTGAAGAAGGGCGAGAAGATCCGCATCAAGTCCACCGGCCGCGACTGGGGGGCCAACGAGGTGGGCATCTTCACGCCGACCCGCAAGGAGACCGGCGTGCTGCGTGCCGGCGAGGTGGGGTTCATCGTGGCCGGCATCAAGGAGATCCAGGGCGCGCCGGTGGGGGATACCATCACCCACGCCAAGACGCCGAACGTCGAACGTCTGCCGGGCTTCAAGAAGGTCAAGCCTCAGGTCTACGCCGGCATGTTCCCGGTCAGCGCCGATGACTACGAGGACTTCCGCGACGCCCTGGAGAAGCTGGCGCTCAACGATGCCTCCCTGGCCTACGAGCCGGAAAACTCCGACGCCCTGGGCTTCGGTTTCCGGGTCGGCTTCCTTGGCACCCTGCACATGGAGATCGTCCAGGAGCGTCTCGAGCGCGAGTACAACCTGGACCTGCTGACCACGGCGCCGACGGTAGTCTATGAACTGGCGCTCAAGAACGGCGAGGTCGCCTATGTCTCCAACCCCTCCAAGCTGCCCGATATGGCGGACGTGGAGGAGATGCGCGAGCCGATCGTGCGGGCCAGCATTCTCGTGCCCCAGGAGTTTGTCGGCAACGTGATCACCGAATGCGAGAACCGTCGCGGCACCCAGAAGGACATGCAGTTCCTCGGCAGCCAGATCCAGCTGGCCTACGAGCTGCCCATGTCCGAGGTGGTGATGGACTTCTTCGACCGCCTGAAGTCGATCTCCAAGGGCTATGCCTCCCTGGATTACGGCTTCGAGCGCTTCCAGGCGGCCAAGCTGTCACGCCTCGACGTGCTGATCAACGGCGAAAAGGTCGACGCTCTGGCGGTGATCATCCATCGCGACCACGCCCACGGTCGCGGCCGGCTGCTGGTCGAGAAGATGAAGGAGCTGATTCCGCGCCAGATGTTCGACGTGGCCATCCAGGCGGCCATCGGCGGCCAGGTGGTGGCGCGCTCGACCGTCAAGGCGCTGCGCAAGAACGTGACTGCCAAGTGCTACGGCGGTGACGTCAGCCGCAAGAAGAAGCTCCTGGAGAAGCAGAAGGCGGGCAAGAAACGCATGAAGCAGGTCGGCCGGGTGGAGATTCCCCAGGATGCCTTCCTTGCGGTACTCAGGGTCAACGACTGATTTTCAAACGCTAGGAACACATACCCCCATGGACTTCTCCCTACTGCTGGTGGTGGCCGTTGCCTTCACCGGCTTTATCTGGCTGCTGGACCTCCTCTGGTGGCGCCCCGCTCGCCGCCGCGCCGCTGCCAACGCCGAAGCCGGCACTACCGAAGGGCTTGACCCCGTCGCCCGCGAGAAGGTGCTCAAGGAGCCCTGGCCGGTAGACTACTCGCGCTCCTTCTTTCCGGTGCTGCTGGTGGTGTTGGTGCTGCGCAGCTTCCTGGTGGAGCCCTTTCAGATCCCGTCGGGGTCCATGCGCCCGACCCTGGAGGTGGGAGACTTCATCCTCGTCAACAAGTTTACCTACGGCCTGCGCCTGCCGGTGGTGCACACCCGCATCGTCGAATTCAACGAGCCGGAGCGCGGCGACGTCATGGTGTTCCGCTTTCCCAACGAGCCCGCAGTGAACTTCATCAAGCGGGTGGTGGGCTTGCCCGGCGACACTCTGCGCTACGAGAGCAAGCAGCTCTACGTCAACGGTGAGCCGGTCCCCAAGCGGCTGCTGGAGGAGGGGCCCGCCGGCGCACCCAACGAGCTGCTGCTGGCCGAGCAGCTGGGCGAGCTCGAGCACCAGATCTACAATAACCCTCGAGACCCGGGCCCGCAGATGCGTGAGGTGGTGGTCCCCGAGGGGCACTATTTCACCATGGGTGATAACCGTGACCACTCCAACGACAGCCGCTACTGGGGCTTCGTGCCGGAGGAGAACATCGTCGGCCGCGCCTTCGCGGTTTGGATGAGCTGGAATGGCGGTCTGCCAAGCTTCACCAGCGTGCGTCGCATTCAGTGAGCGCCACATCAGTGCCGACAAGACATCAGATAACAGGATATCCGTGAGCAACTCCCTCAACGCCTTCAGCCGACGCCTCGGCCATGACTTCGGGGACCCCGCCCTGCTGGAACTGGCCATGACCCATCGCAGCGTCGGCGGGCAGAACAACGAACGGCTTGAGTTTCTCGGCGACTCCATCGTCAATTTCGTGATCGCCGAGGCGCTTTTTCGGCGCTTTCCCGACGCTCGGGAAGGGCAGCTCTCCCGCCTGCGGGCGCGACTGGTCAAGGGCCAGACCCTGGCCGAGCTGGCCCGCGAGATGGAGTTCGGTGAGCACCTGAGGCTCGGTTCCGGCGAGATGAAGAGCGGCGGGCATCGTCGCGAGTCGATCCTGGCCGATGCCGTGGAAGCGGTGATCGGCGCCATCTACCTGGATGCCGGCATGGAAGCGGTGCGCGTTCGCGTGCTGTCCTGGTACGCGGCACGGCTGGAAAGCACCAGCCTGCAGGACACCCAGAAGGATCCCAAGACCCGCCTGCAGGAGTTCCTGCAGTCGCGCCAGCTTCCGTTGCCCCGCTATGAGGTGGTCAACGTGGAGGGCGAGGCCCACTCGCAGACCTTCACCGTGGATTGCCACGTGGAAGTGCTCGACCCACACACTACCGGTGAGGGCGCCAGCCGGCGTCACGCCGAGCAGCAGGCCGCCGAGAAGGCCCTGGCCCTGCTTGAACCCGTCAGGGCCAACGCACAGGGAGCACGACCATGACCCAGATCTGCGGCTTCGTGGCCATTGTCGGTCGCCCCAATGTCGGCAAGTCGACGTTGATGAACCGTATCCTCGGCCAGAAGATTTCCATTACGTCGCGGCGTCCCCAGACCACGCGCCATCAGGTGCGTGGCATCAAGACCGAGGGGGAGACGCAGTTCATCTACGTCGACACCCCCGGCATGCATATCATGGCCAAGGATCGCAACAAGGCGATCAACCGCTTTATGAATCAGGCGGCGACCCAGGCCCTGCGCGACGTGGACTGCGTGGTGTTTATCATCGACCGCACTCGCTGGAGCGAGGAAGACCAGATCGTTCTGCAGCGCCTGGAGCACGTGAAGGCGCCGGTGATTCTGGCGGTCAACAAGGTCGATCGCCTGCAGGACAAGGCGACCCTGCTGCCATGGCTGGAGGAGGTCGGCGCCCGCCGCGAGTTCGCCGCCATCGTACCGATCTCCGCCAAGCACGGCACCAACGTGCCGGAGTTGGAGGCCGAAGTGGCCAAGCACCTGCCCGAGAGCATGCACTTCTTCCCGGAAGACCAGGTCACGGACAAGAGCCAGCGCTTCCTGGCCGCGGAACTGGTGCGCGAGAAGGTGACGCGTCAGCTCGGCGATGAGCTTCCCTACCAGATGACCGTTGAGATCGAAGAGTTCCGCGACGAGGGCAGGGTGGTGCACATCAGCGCCTTGATCCTGGTGGAGCGCCAGGGCCAGAAGAAGATCCTGATCGGCGAGAACGGCGAGCGCATCAAGAGCATCGGCCGGGAGGCCCGCCTGGATATGGAGCGCGCTCTGGATGCCAAGGTGATGCTCAATCTCTGGGTCAAGGTGAAGAGCGGTTGGTCCGACGACGAGCGGGCCCTGAAGAGCCTGGGCTACAACCTCGACTGAATGACCCCTGAACCCGCCTTCCTGCTGCACAAGCGCCCCTATCGCGAGACCAGCGCCCTGGTCGAACTGCTGACGCTCAACCATGGTCGGGTGAGGGCGGTAGCCCAGGGCGTGCAGCGCCCCGGCTCTCGCTCCCGCGGACGGCTGCAGCCCTTCTCGCCGCTGCACGTTACCTGGGTCGGCGAAGGGGAGCTCAAGCGCCTGCGGCTGATGGAGAGCCGCGGAGCCACGGCGCTTCTGGCCGGCGAGGGGTTGCTGTGTGGGCTCTACGCCAACGAGTTGCTGACCCGTACCTTGCACGTGGAGCTGCCGGTTCCCGAGGTGTTCGCCTTCTATACTGCGCTGCTCGAGGCGCTGCCGCGCCCCGCCGCCCGCGCCGGGGGGCTGCGGCGCCTGGAGGTCTCGCTGCTCGAGGCCCTGGACGCCATGCCGCGCTTCACCACCGCCGAGGGCGGCGAGTTGGACCCCCAGGCGCGCTACGTGCTGGACCCGGCCACGCGCGCCTTTCAGCCCGGCCAGCCCGGCCTGGATGGTCGCACGCTGCGCCTGCTGGGCGCCGGCGACTGGGACGCCCCCGGGCTTGCCGGCCCGGCCAAGGCGGTCACTCGAGCGGCGCTGGCGCCGCTGCTGGGTAGCCGGCCGCTGCGCTCCCGGGAGCTGATGCGCCAGCTTGCCGAACGCCGCCGGGCTGGCCTTTTGGGGGCTGGCCTTTTGGGGTCAGACCCTGAGGCCTCCCCACGAATAGAATAAGAAAATCAGTATATTAGGATTGAAAAAAGTCTGCATGGGCAGGCATGTTGTTAATCGCCAAACCAACAATATGCCGAGGAGCCCATGCAGACGCGCC
>NZ_JBHRSQ010000035.1:0-8033 GCF_042643535.1 Halomonas tibetensis | reverse complement strand
TGATCACCGACCGCAAGGACCTGCAGGCCCAGCTCTCCGCCACCGCGGAGCTCACCGGCGAGAGCGTCGAGAAGGCCGGCAACACCGCCCAGCTCAAGAAGCTGCTGGCGCGGGACGGCCCGGGCCTAGTGTTCGGCACGGTTCAGAAATACCGGGACCCGAACACCCGCGATCCAGACGCCGAAGATGACCAGGACGAGACGGACAACGATACGCCCACCGCCGGGCTGGACAGCGGACGCCGCGATGCCGCGGAACCTGGCGCTTACTCCAGGGGCGGGGTGCCGAAGAAACCTACCTTGAGCGAGCCCTTCGAGGTGCTCAATACCAGCGAGGACATTCTGATCCTGGTGGACGAAGCCCACCGCACCCAGGCCGGCGACCTGCACGCCAACATGATGCGGGCCCTGCCCAATGCCGCGCGCATCGGTTTCACCGGCACGCCCATCATCATGGGCGACAAGAAGCGCACCCACGATATCTTCGGCGAGTACATCGACCGCTACACCATCAAGGAGGCGGAGCAGGACGGCGCCACGGTGCCGATCCTCTACGAGGGGCGCACCGCCAAGGGGGCGATCAAGGATGGCGCCAGCCTCGACGGCCTGTTCGAGGACCTGTTCCGCGATCACACCAAGGAGGAGCTGGAGGCGATCAAGAAGAAGTACGCCACCAAGGGGCAGATCTTCGAGGCGCCGCAGCTGATCCAGGAGAAGGCCCAGGACATCCTGCGCCACTACGTCACCCATATCCTTCCCAACGGCGTCAAGGCCCAGCTGGTGGCCTATAGCCGCCGCGCCGCCCTGCGCTACTTCGATGCCCTCGAGCAGGCCAAGGCCGAGCTGCTGGAGGAGGCCATGGCGCTCTCCCCCGAGGACAAGGCCCTCGATGACACTCAGCTGTTGATCAGACCGCTGCGGGTCAAGGCGGCCATCCAGGCCTGGCGCTATCGCCAGGTGCTGCGCCAGCTCGAATTCGCCGTGGTGTTCAGCAGCAGCAACAACGACGACTCGGCCTGGGCCAGGTGGAGTGACCGCGCCGCCGTGGAGGCCCACATCAAACGCTTCAAGAAGCCGCTGCCGCCGCTGGATGGGACAACACCCCTGACCTTGCAACAACAGGACCCCACCAAGCACGACCCGCTGGCCTTCCTGATCGTCAAGAGCATGCTGCTCACCGGCTTCGACGCCCCCATCGAGGGGGTGATGTACCTGGACCGCTCATTGCGCGAGGCGGAGCTGCTGCAGGCCATCGCCCGGGTCAACCGCACCGGCCACGGCAAGACCCACGGCATCGTGGTGGACTACTTCGGTGTGGCCAACCACCTCAAGGAGGCCCTGGCGGCCTACAGCGAGGAGGACATCGAGGGCGCCCTGCAGAGCCTCAAGGACGAGATACCGCTGCTGCGCGACCGCCACCTGCGGGTGATCGATGTGCTGCGCGGCCAGGGCGTCGATGACCTGGACGACGCCGAGGATGCGGTGCAGGCCTTGGCGGACGAGCGCCTGCGCGCCGAGTTCATGGTCAAGCTCAAGGAGTTCAATCGCGGCCTGGACGACGTGCTGCCGCGGCCGGAGGGCCTCGAGTTCGTCAACGACGCCAAGCGGCTCGCCTATATCCACGCGCTGGCGCGCAACCGCTACAAGGACACCCCGGAGCTCGGCCGCGACATCGGCAACAAGGTGCGCAAGCTGATCGACGACTACGTGATCTCGCTCGGCATCGACCCGCGCATTCCACCGGTGCAGCTCACCGACGCTGAGTTCGATGCGCATATCGGCCGCCAGGTGGGCGACCGTGCCATGGCCTCAGAGATGGAGCACGCCGTGCGCTCCCACGTACGCAAGCACCTGGACGAGGATCCGGTAAAGTACGGCCGCCTAAGTGAACGCCTGGAGGAGCTGCTCCAGCAGCTCGACGGCCAGTGGCCAGAACAGGTGGAGGCACTCAAGACGTTGATCGATCAATTACGTGATGGTGCGACTGGTCCGGGTGAAGGCATTCCAGATATGCCTGCCCATGCACAACCCTTCTGGCGCGAGCTGATGGCCAGCGCCGGCCTGGAGGTGGAGCAGATGGACGCCGCCACCGCCCAGACGCTGATCGACACCACCGAGGAGGTGGTGGCCATGATCCAGCAGGAGATCGCCATCCCTGATTTCTGGAAGCCCTCGCATATCCCGGACCAGGAGCGCCTCAAGCAGCATCTGTTCAGCCAGCTGATGATGGGCAACCTGGTGCCGATGGAGCAGGCCGAGGCCACCGCCGAGCGGCTCTTCGACCTGGCACGCAGCAACCACGCCAGGCTGATCAACGCATGAATGTGCAGGTGACCCCGTGATGCAACTCGCCGTGGACGACCTCACCTTCGAGGTGCGCGAGAGCGCCCGCCGCAAGACGCTGGAAATCACCGTGGACCGCGAGGGTGAGCTGGTCATCGCCGCGCCCACCGGCACCGCCGAGCAGCTCCTGCGCGAGTTCGTCCTCGAGAAGCGGATGTGGATCTACCAGAAGCTGGCGCAGAAGGCCGAGAGCCGCCGTCGGCTGCCGCAAAAGGAGTACGTCAACGGCGAGGGATTCCTCTACCTGGGGCGCAGCTACCGGCTGAAGCGTGTGCCCAGCGATGCCCAGGATGCTCCGCTCAAGCTCGTCGCCGGGCGCTTCCAGCTGCGGGAGGACGCGCTGTCCGACGCCCGGGAGCACTTCGTGCGCTGGTACAGCACCCGCGCCGCGGACTGGCTCACCGCCAGGGTGAAGGAGCAGGCCCGGCGAATGGATGTTGAGCCCGCCGGCGTGAAGGTCCAGGACCTCGGCTACCGCTGGGGGTCGTGTGGCAAGGGCAACCGGGTCTACTTCCACTGGAAGACCATCCTGCTGCCGCGTCAGATCGCCGAGTACGTGGTCGTCCACGAACTGGTCCACCTGCACGAGCCACACCACACCCCGGCCTTCTGGCGCCGCCTGGAGCGCGCCATGCCTGACTATGAGCAGCGCAAGAGCTGGCTCGCCCGGCACGGGATCGAGGTGGAGGGTGTTTGATCTTTGCTGGGAAAGGTTAAGCTGCCCTACTTGGTGTCGCTCAGCGTAAGGGCAGCAATGTTATCGGTCTGCCCCCCCGAAGCCCGAATAAAAAACGCCTGTTAATCAATTTCGATCAAGCATCTATCGCTGACCCAGACCCCGCCACGGTCCTGGCATGCTCTTGCCTTTTGATAAATTTCGTCCAATGTCTCAGCCTCTGTCTTCTGCTGGACATATCGGAACGCCACCATTGAAGCGGAGGCCACCCCCATGCCCATTGGCTGCCGCGACTGGACATAAACATTCTCAGCACCGCATTCGCAGGCCTTGTGCTTATGCTTCGCGATTGAAGTATCTGGAGTATGAACAAAGCTTCCTGAGCTCGTCCCCTCAATGAAGCATAGCTCTTCAATCTCTCCATGCTGCTTAGCCTGGGACTCTGTGGCATAGACAGTGACGTTGCATTCGGAGCTGGGTATTGATGATTGCTGACCGTCTCCAATTGGCTGGACAGATGAACAGCCCGAGGCCAGAGCTACTGCCAAGAAGCATGTGGGAAATAATAAGCGCATGTTGCCTCCACAGTTGTTTTCAGTGAAAAGCTGGTCTGCTGTGCAGTCTAGCTTTTTTCCGCGCTCTGGCTGATGACGAATCAATCAGGATACAGCGGCCAGATATTTGCTGGCCGCCTTTGTCGAAGCGATTAGACGATCCCTAGTTTCTGCGTCAGGTCACGAATGCGAGCGTGCAGCTCCTCGTCACTCAGATGGGCATAAGGGCGCTCCGGGTCGGCTGTCTGCTCTTCGTCGAGCTGATAGGCCTGCCGCTCCCCCTTGATGAGCTTCATCATGGCGTCGATGCCGGCATTGAGGCTGCGCGAGAACTTGTCGTGGTTGTCATCCGAGATCTCCATGGTGGCCAGGTGTTGGGCCAGGCGCTCGGCGATCAACCGCCACTGGGCAATAGACTTACGGTGGGCCTCGACGATTGAGGCCGCATCGTCACTGGCCGCCTGGACAATTTGCGCATCATCTTCATGCGCGAGATCCGTGCGCGAACTGCGCGAGAGCTTGGCTCGGGTGGCGGCGCGTACATCTTCAGTAAGATCCCGCTGCCAGCCCAGGCTCTTGGCCTTGCTGCGAACGGTCGATTCGGGGATGCCGTGCTTGGCGGCGAGGTGGCGGATGGAGAGCTGCCCGGCGCGATAGTCGCGCTCAATAGCTTCCCAGTCGTACTTGCTCATGGTGCGATCCTCCCGGATGGCGTGGTGGTAGCCCCAGCTTACGCCGGGGCCGGTGATGGGTCGCAGTTATGGATCCAGGACTTAACTGCCAAGGGGATCATCGGCCCCGGTCAACTGCGCGATCTCTTCGGCCAACTGCTCTGCCTCGGCCTCCAGCCCGCCGATCTCCTCGGCGATCTGTGCCGCCTGCTGATCCGCGATTTCCTGCACCAAGCTGGGTTGCTTCTGGCTGAGGGTGTAAAGCTCATATTCGGCGCTATCGCGTAGCTGCTCCCACTCAGCTAGCAGGTTGAGGATGCGTTCCTGCAGGGTCTCATACAGTTGACGCAGATTGACCAGCTCAGCCTCGTCACTGAAGTCAAGGCTGCCCAGCCCCTGGCGCACCAGAAAGCCGTTGGGGTCGTTGGCAATCTCGCGCAGGCGTTCGATGTCACCACAATCGCGTGCTGCGTTGATTTCCTGAATCAGGTAATTATAGGTTTCCTGCTTATCCAGCTCATGGGCGAAGCGGTCAGGGTGATAAAGCCCAACCAGCTTGCGAAACAGCCCCTTGAGCTCTTTCTGTTCGTCGCCACTCAGGGCGCGGCTCTCGGCGGCTTCGGCGGCGGCTTCCTCATAATCGCGTTCAGTTTGGGCGCGGGCTTCTTCATAGTCCGGAGTCACCGCCTCGGCTTCTGCCTCGCCATCGATCAGCAGGGTATCGAGGTACTTGCGTCGGTAGTGGATCTTCAACCGCAACGCGTCCCGCCGCTCGTAATGGGGCCGGAGCCGCGTGAACAGCTCCGATTGCACCACCTCCACGCCACGATGCTCCTCGGTGTACTCGGCTTCCAGGTCCGCGAGCCGGATACGGGCGCTGGCGATCAGTTGTCGCAGAGTCTCCAACTCGGGATTACGAAACATCGCCAGTTCATTGCTATCGCTCGTCGCGACTTTGGCCACCATCGCTGGCTGCGAGGACGCTTGCGCTGAGTGGCTGAGCTGATCCAGATACCAACGGCCCATCTCGGCGCTGCGCTGGTTACTAGAGCTGGCGAGCCACTGCAGCCAGCCGTACATGTCCGAATCATTCAGCGCCTCCCGAAACCGACGCCCCTTGTGCTTGCCGAACGCGATGCGCGAAGGGAACCAAGGGGCGGTGGCAAACGCACTGATCGCCTCCCAGGTTTCCAGGCCACGCTCCTCAGCCAGCGGCCGCAAGACCTGCTGCATCAGATCGGCGACCGTCTCTACATCCCCTAGCGCAGTGTGCGCGCCGCGTTGCGGTAGCCGGTAAAACTGGCGCAGGGTTTGCAGCTTGTGGTTGCCGGCCGGCACCGGGTCCAGTAGACGCTGGGCGAGCCGCAGGGCGCAAAAGCCGGAGCAGCCTATGGGCGCGATACCGAGCCGTTGCCATTCAGGACGCAGCACGGCGTCGAGGTCGAAGCGCAGATTGTAGGCGACCAGCGGCTGGCCATCGACGTAGTCGGCGAAGGCCTCGTAGACCGCAAGCGGCGGATCGCCATCGCGCTCAAGGATCTCGCGGGTGTAGCCGTTGACGCGGGCGGCTTCGGGTGGAATGTCGGTGTTGTGGTTGAGTAGGCGATGGAAGGGTGGACCCTCCGGCTTCCAGCCGCGCATACGTTGAGCGGCCAATTCCACGGCATATATCGGTGCCTTGAGGCCTGTGGTCTCGGTGTCGAGCAGAATCCAAGAGGCATGGTTCATAGGCTCCTCAGAGGGGGCTAACGGTAGCTAACCTTCAGGTTGGCAGGCGCATTGTGAAGACGTAGCCTTTTATCGCAAAGAAGGAAGGTGAGTCCTGGCACAGGCGTCAGGTCCAGTTCACTGAGATTGTTATAGCGGCAAGAGAGTATGGTTAGCCTTGGCACTGGCGTCAGATCAAGCTCACTGAGGCTATTCCCTTCACAACTAAGATCGGTGAGTTCTGGCACTGGCATTAAGTTCAATTTACTGAGCTTGCTAAGCGAACAATAAAGCTTTATTAGCCTTGGCACTGGCGCCAGATCAAGCTCACTGAGGCTATTCCCTCCACAACTAAGCTCGGTGAGTTCTGGCACTGACGCCAGATCAAGCTCACTAAGGTTGTTATGCCTGCAAGAAAGCATGGTTAACTTTGGCACTGGCGTCAGGTCCAGTTTGCTGAGGTCGTTAACCCCGCAATCAAGTTTGGCGAGTTCTGGAACTGGCCTCAGGTCAAGTTCTTTGAGATTATTAACCGAGCAATCAATATTTATAAGTCCTTGAACTGGTGTTAAGTCAAGTTCACTGAGGTCGTTAATTCCGCAATTGAGTGTGGACAATCCTGTCACCAGCGTAAGATCTAGCTCGCGGAGGTTGTTATCCGAACAGTTGAGAATGGTCAGCCTCGGCACCGGAGTAAGATCCAATTCACTGAGATTGTTGAGTTCAAGGTCCAGGTCTACCAGTTTCGGCACCGGAGTAAGGTCCAACTCAGCGTGCGTCTTATTTTCGCTGAAATCGAGTTTAGTGAGGCCTTTTACAGGAGTAAGATCAAGTTCAGTAATGTTGGTGCCCCCACAACTGAGCTCTGTCAACCCCGGAACCAGCTCAAGGTCAAGTTTTGAGATGTTGTTACCCGAGCAATTGAGTTTTTTCAGCATCGGCGCCGATTTAAGATCAAGTTCAGTAATGTTGGTGCCCCCACAACTGAGCTCTGTCAACCCCGGAACCAGCTCAAGGTCAAGTTTTGAGATGTTGTTACCCGAGCAATTGAGTTTTTTCAGCATCGGCACCGATTTAAGATCAAGTTCAGTGAGGTTATTGCCGCTACAATTGAGTATCTTCACCCCCGGCACTGGCGTAAGGTCAAGTTCAACGAGTTTGATACCCCAGCCATTTCCTAAGTGAACGAGTTCGGTCAGCTTCGGCACTTGTGATAGGTCGATCACTCCAAGACTGACACGCATACAAGTCAAGACTTCTAGCATTGGCAAATTAGGGTGAAAGTCCGCTGAGGTGTTCGCCCTTGTATTATTCCATGATTTTTTGAAACCTATCTCACGAATAAGCAAACCGGACTCCCAACTATCTGGGATAAAAGGTAGAAGATCAAAATCCCATGGGACGCTGATCATGACGCCATCAACCAAGGAAAAGCTTATTTGGTCTATACATGGTTCATCACAGAAAGGTCGCTCCACCACAGTCTCAGAAAGCCTCTGAAGAACCTGCTTTGGCCTTATGCCTCCAGCCTCAGCCCAGCGCATGATCTGACGATAATCCGGGCCCCGCAGCAGATAGTCTCCGATCCGAAAACGTGCTGCAATCACATCTTGCGCCTTGGCGCGCGCCAAGACGTCTCGAGTCATCCCCTCCCTAACTCGATTGGTCCGCCGACCTGGCGTATCGAGCTCAGAACCTGGCCGGCGGACCAGTTGATTCTTCTTGTCGTCAGCCATGCTCGGCCTCCTGCTGCAGCGCTAAGCGCTGATCTAGCGTCCCAATTCGACCCAAAGCAATGCCAAGTTTGGATCGCTCGCCAGCGATGCCAGTCAACTTGTAGTGTCCAACACTTCCATCGCTATTTCACTTCTCGCCCATGGTGTCATCTATCCAGTGGATGGAGCGAGGCACGCTGCTGGTCGCCACACCGTCGGTCTTGCTGAACCATCGATTTATGTAAGCGGTCCATAAACCACATCTTCTGCAGATGAATAACCCCCGTCAGACTGGTGTCATCCGAATCCAAGGAGGACACCATGACTGAACTGACCTCGACACAGGCCTTCTGGCTGGGCCATCTGTT
>NZ_JBHRSQ010000034.1:0-7773 GCF_042643535.1 Halomonas tibetensis | reverse complement strand
TGGCGTCTTGGCTGTGAAGCCATCCTGGCCCGCTATCCCGCGGGCCGAATGGACAGACTCCTCCGGCTCATGCGACAAGAAGCCGAACTGGGGGTCACTGTATAATTCGTGGGGAGGCCTCAGGGTCTGACCCCGAGGCGAGCCGGTCGGCGAGCCGCGTCGGCTCCGGCAGCTTGGTGCGGCGCAGGCAGGCCGCGACCCAATCGAGCGCCGAAGGGAGGGACACCCGATGCCCCGGCGAGACGAAGAGCGGCTTCACGCCGACCCGTGAACGCAGCACCGCGCCGATCACCTCGTCATCCGGGCCGTCGATGAGGGGCTCCCAGTCGCCCCTCGCCGGCCCCGGCTCGCCGTGACGGCCGCACAGCCGCGACTTGGCCACGCCGATGGTCGGCAGGTCGAGCCACAGCCCGAGATGCGAGGCCACCCCGAGCCTTCGCGGATGAGCAATGCCCTGACCGTCCACCATCACCAGCTCGGGCCACACGGTCAGCTTGTCGAAGGCGGCCAGCGTGGCCGGCACCTCCCGAAACGAGAGCAGACCCGGGATATAGGGCATTCGCGAGGGCTCGCGGTGCACCACCTGCTCGACTGTTTCAAGGGTTCCTTCAAGGGCTTCCGGCTCGAACTCCCCCAGCTTCCCCGGCGGCCAGGCCAGCACCACCACCGCCGCTCGGGTGATCTCGCCCCGCTGCTCGAAGCCGATATCCACCCCGGCAATATGGCGAACCGGAGCGAGACGGTCCGCGCGTTCCACCCGTCCTGCCAAGCGCCGCTGCAGAGCGATGGCCTCTCGAGGCGTGAGGTTCCAGTCATGAAGGGGAGTGAGTGGCATGGGCGCTCCTGAACAGCCGCTTTCCAGTGGCGTAGACTATCGCCCTCGGGACGCAGGCTGTGAAGGGCCTGATCAGAGGGACAAGGAGACCACATGAAGCTGATCCATACCGCCGACTGGCACCTGGGCCAGAGCTTTCACGGCCAGGAGCGCCATGCCGAGCACCGCGCCTTTCTCACCTGGCTGCTCGATACGCTCCTGGAACACCGGGCCGACGCCCTGCTGGTGGCCGGCGATATCTTCGATGTGGTCAATCCCTCGCTGCGCGCCCAGGAACTGCTTTATGACTTCATCGTCTCCGCCCACGAGCGGCTGCCACGCCTCGATATCGTGCTGATCGCCGGCAACCACGACAGCGGCAACCGCATCGAACTGCCCGCCCCGCTGATGCGCCGGCTGCGCACTCACGCCCTGGGCCGGGTGAGCTGGCTCGACGACGGCCGGCTGAACGCCCAGCGCCTGCTGGTGCCGCTCACCGACGAGACGGGCGAGACCCGCGCCTGGTGCCTGGCGCTGCCCTTCCTGCGCCCTGCCGAGGTCACTGGCTCAGCGCTGGCGAAGCATGATGATGAGCGCGCGCCAAGCGATACTCCGAACGACTACGTGGCCGGTATCAGCCGAGTGCATGGTCAGCTTATCGAAGCGGCCCGAGAGCGGCGCGAGCCCGGCCAGGCGCTGGTGGCCATGAGCCACGCCCACCTGCACGGGGCGGCCGTCTCCGAGGCCAGCGAGCGACCCATCGTGATCGGCGGCGAGGAGTCGATCTCTGCCGCCCTCTTCCCGCCAGAGATCGCCTACGTGGCACTCGGCCACCTGCACCGCGCCCAGCAGGTGGGCGAGCCGCGCATCCGCTACAGCGGTAGCCCCTTGCCCCTGGATTTCAGCGAGGTTGCCTATCCCCATCAGGTGGTGGAAGTGACCCTCGACGGCGAATCGCTCGCCGATACCCAGGCGATTCCCGTGCCGCGCCCGGTGGCCATGCACCGTATCGGCCCCGGGCCGCTGGACCGGGTACTCGCCGAGCTCGGGGCGCTGGACAACGACCCGGGACTCGCGAGAGAGCTCTGGCCCTGGCTGGAGGTGCGTGTAGAGCTCGAGGGGCCGATCCCCGACCTGCGCGCCCGGGTGGAGGCCGCGCTCAAGGACAAGGCCCTGCGCCTGCTACGCCTCGAGCGGCGCCTGCCGACGGTGGAGGGGGACACCACAGCGGCCCGGATCGATCTTGAGTCCCTGGGCCCGCGCCGGCTCTTCGAGCGCACCTGGGAATCGCGCTGGGGGGAGCCACCGGCCGAGGAGGTGCTGGCCGACTTCGACACGCTGCGCCAGGAGGTGCTCGACGCCGACGATACTGACCCGAGCGCCAGGGAGGCCCGCCCATGAAGATTCTCGCCCTGCGCCTGGAGAACCTCGCCTCCCTGCCCGGCCCGCTGGAACTCGACTTCACCGCACCGCCGCTAAGCGACGCGGGGCTATTCGCCATTACCGGCCCCACCGGTGCAGGCAAGAGCACCCTGCTCGATGCCCTGTGCCTGGCGCTCTATGGAAGCACCCCGCGGCTGCGCCAGGCACCTACCCGCGACAGCCAGATCGACGACACCCCTGACTCCACCCTGACCACCAGCGACCCGCGGACCCTGCTGCGTCGCGGCACCGCCAGCGGCTTCGCCGAGGTAGACTTTCTGGGTCGCGACGGTCGCCGCTACCGCGCTCGCTGGGCGGTGCGCCGCGCCCGGGAGAAGGCCACCGGCCGCCTTCAGGCGGTGGAGCAAACGCTCACCGACCTCGACGACGACCGTCTGCTCACCGCCCAGAAACGCGAGTTCGAGCGTCTGCTGCCGGAGCGCCTGGGACTCACCTTCGACCAATTCACCCGCGCCGTGCTGCTCGCCCAGAGCGAGTTCGCCGCCTTCCTCCAGGCCGACGACAACGCCAGAAGCGACCTGCTGGAACGCCTCACCGGCACCAGTGAATACTCGCAGATTTCTGTGGCTGCCTACCGCCGTGCCAACGAGGCGAAAAAGGCGGTGGACGCCCTGGAAACGAAGCTCGCCGACGATCTGCCCGCCAAGCCCGAGGCCCGTGCCGAACTGGAACGGGCCGCCGCGGCCACCCGGCAAGCCCTCGCGCAGTTGCAGACCCAGGAAGAGGCGCGCAAGGCCCAGCAGCGCTGGCACGAAGACGATGCCCGCCTTCGTGATGCCCATGCTGAAGGGGTAACAAACCAGCGGGCCGCCGAGGCCGATTGGCAAGCCCTTGCCGGGCTGCGCGCCGATCGTGACTGGCGCCGGCTGATCGCCCCACAGCGCCACGCCCTCACTCGACTGGCCGAGCTTCCCGGTGAAATCTCACGCCTGACAACAACCCATGCCGAGACAGTAAAGGACCAGGAGGCGGTCGACGTTAAGCAGCAGGCCGCCGCCGTCGACAGGCAACGAGCCGAGCAGGCGCTCAACGACGCCAGCGAGGCGCGCCGCCAAGCCGAACCCGCCCTGCGCGACGCCCGCGAACTGGCCCAGCGGCTGGCCACTCTGGAGAGACAGCTTGCCGATCTCGAGACCGCCCGCCGCCGGCAGCAGGCCCAGACCGATGCGCTGGCCCGCGAGCAGCGCGATGCCGAGGAAAATCAGCAAGCACGACAGACGCAGCGCAACAACTGGCTAGCAACTCTGCGGACGCTAATGGGTGACCATTCTCATATCGACGATGCCCGCCAGGCCGCCCAGCAGGCTCACGACCAGGCCGCACAGCGCCACCTCGCCCTGGGCGAACTGCTCAGCCGCTGGCAGGAGTTCAACCGCACGGAGCAGGCCCTGCAACAGCTCGCCGGCCAAATCGACAAGGACCGGTCACGGCGGGAAAAACTGCTGGTCGAGGGGCAAGGCGCCCGCGAACAGCTGGACCGAGCCCAGGCGCACCTGGACAGCGTATCGGCGCTGATCGAACGAAGTCGTGCCGTCCGCAGCGAGAGCGTGGTGCGGTTGCGCGACAACCTGCGGGAGAGCGAGCCCTGCCCAGTGTGTGGCGGGCTCGACCACCCCTGGCGAAAGCATCCTCCGACCACCCCCGAGGCTGCCCAGCTGGCCGCCCAGGAAAGGGAAGAAGCACAACAGCTTAAAGAGTCACGAGAGGCTCGCGACATGGCCCAGCGTCGGCGCGATGAGCTAGTGGGCGAATACCGCGCCGTAGAGGCGACCCTCAAGCAACATAGGCAGGACTTGGGAGCTGTCGAGCCGCGGTTTGAAGCGACCCGACAGGCGCTGGAGGCACACCCCCGGCACGGCGAGCTCACCGTCATCGACACGGCCGCGCGAGACGGTTGGCTGCAGGCTCAGCGCGAGCAGAGTGATGCCCAACGCGTGCAGCAGCGCCAGACCCTGGATGCGCTGAAGCGCGCCGAGGACGAGCTGGCCCCGCTGGAAAAAGCGCTGCAGGAGGGACGCCTGACCCTGGCTCGCGTGGAGGCCGAGAAGGCGAGTGTTGATAAGCAACTGGCCGAACTGGACGAGCAACAATCGCCCCTGAGCCATCAGCGCGAGGCGCTTGCCGAGAGGCTCTCCGCCCGGCTCGGTGAGCATGCCTCCCCCGATGCCTGGCAGCAGCACCTCGACGTCCGCCAGGAAAGCGCTCGCGAGCAACGCGAGGGCGCCATGGAACGGCTGCATAACGCCCAGCAGACGTATCAGCATCTGGCTCAGCAGGTGGCGCACGCAATCGAGCACCTCACCAGGCTGCGCGAGGAGCAACACAACCGGGAGCGGGAACTAACCGAATGGCGTGAGCATCACCCCGAGCTGGACGATGCCACCCTCACGCGGCTGCTGGCCCAGGGCGACGACGAGGCCCGCGAGGAAGAGAAGCGGCTCGAGGCGGCCGACCAGGCCCGCCAGCACGCCGCGGCCACCCTGGCCGAGCGGCGCACCGCCCTGCTGCGCCACCGCCGCGGCCAAGGGTTGGCCGAGGACGACAGAGACCAGGCGCTACTTAGCGACACCGTGGCCGAGGTATTGCAGCGACGCCTGGCCGCCCTGGCCGAGACTCAATCCGAGCTGACCCCGCGGCTGGAGGAGGCCCAGCAAGCCCGCGATACCGCCGCCTTCGCCCTGAGTGACGACGACCGTAAGCGCATGCGTCAGCAAGCCGGCCAGGCCGAGCTGGAAGCGGCCCGCACGGAACATCGCCGCTGGGGCCAGATCAGCGAGCTGATTGGCTCAGCCGACGGCAAGGTGTTCCGGCGCATCGCTCAGGCCTACAATTTGGAACTGCTGCTGGAGCACGCCAACGTCCACCTGGCAGGCCTCAGCCGCCGCTACCGCCTGGCACGGGGCGGCTCACCGCTGGGCCTGCTGGTGGTGGATCACGACATGGGCGACGAGCGACGCTCGGTTCACTCCCTCTCCGGCGGTGAGACCTTTCTCGTCTCCCTGGCCCTCGCCCTGGGGCTGGCCTCCATGGCCTCGGGGGAGCTCACCATCGAATCGCTGTTCATCGACGAAGGCTTCGGCAGCCTCGATCCGCAGTCCCTGGCACTCGCCATGGAGGCCCTGGACGGCCTGCAGGCACTTGGCCGCCGCGTGGGGGTAATCTCCCACGTTCAGGAGATGCATGAGCGCATCCCGGTGCAGATCCAGATGGAGCCGCTGGGCAACGGCACCAGCCGCGCGCGCATCATCAGCGGTTGAGGGTCACAGTTTGACGCCATAGTGATGCAGCACCGGAAAGTTCAGCGATGACGACGCCCTGGCATCCTTGATCAGGTAACCCATGGAGTCTCCTCGAGACTGGACATGGCTTCACAGGTTTCACCTTAGCCCACCCTAGCCAGCTATAGCTCTCCGGCAGGCCACCTTGGGTGCCGCCCTCAGCCGAAGCAAAAGGCCGACAGCTGGGTCTCCAGCACCCGCTCCGAATAGACCTTGCGCCCGCGGTCCTGACCCGCCGCGCCGGCGGCCACCATCAGCGGAATCAGGTGCTCCTCCTGGCCGGGGGGATGGCACTGGTGGGCATGGGGCGCCCGGGCCCAGTCGCGCAGCGCCGCCCGACGCTGCTCCGGCGGCGCTTCCATCGCCTCAGTCAGCCAGGCATCGAAGGCTTCCGAAGGGGCGGTGAAGGCCGGATCGCCATAGCCGCGCATGTTGTGAAAGCTCATGCCGCTGCCGATGATCAGCACGCCCTCGTGGCGCAGCGCCGTCAGCGCCTCGCCGGCGGCCAGGTGAGCGGCGGGGTCGAGGTCCTGGCGCAGCGACAGCTGAACCACGGGAATCTGCGCCTCGGGGAACATCAGCTTCAGCGGGATGAACATGCCGTGGTCGAAGCCCCGCGCCGGGTCCCGCTCGCTCACCAGGCCGGCCTCGGAGAGCAGCGTCTCGATGCGCTCGGCCAACGAGGGCGAGCCGGGGGCCGGATAGCTGAGCCGATAGGTGTGGTCGGGAAAACCGCGGTAGTCGTAGATCAGTTCGGGTCGCTCACCGGCGGTGATGCGGAAGTCCTCGGCGAGCCAGTGACCCGACACCATCAGGATCGCCCGCGGTTGGCTCGGCAAGATAGCCGCCACGCCCTTCAAGAAGTCGGCCATCCCTTCCCAGATACCGGGCGGATTCCACTCCATGAAAAAGCAGGGACCGGCACCGTGGGGGATAAACAGGACCGGTTGGGCGGGTGAATCGGGTGAGTGGGGGGACGCGTGCTGCATGGTCTGTCTCCTTGGCCTCTGGCCAATCGCGGGGAGTGGGAATGACTATTCTTATTGTAAGATGCGTTGGTGGCCACCTGACCCCCGAGGCGCAGATCACCCGCCTGGACGAGGCACTGGCCGCCGCCAGCGTGTACTTCATCACCGAGCTCTACCAAGGGGCTGCCCACGGCTTCTCGGCCAAGGATGCCCCTTCCTATGATGCCACCGCCGATGCCCTGCACCACAAACGGCTCGCCATGCTTCTGGAAGAGACACTGTAACGCCCCTTCCCGCCGTCAGCTCAGGAGCGATCCGCCATGAATGAGCTCGAGCTATTGGCCGACCTGCACCGCGATACCGAGCGCCAGGGGCCCGGCGGTCAGGATGAAACCCGGCTCGCCCTGGAGCTCTCTGGGTTGCGCGACCGCCAAGACCTAAGCATCGCCGACCTGGGTTGCGGCACCGGTGCCGCCACCCTGGTGCTGGCCGAGGCACTCGATGCGAGGATCGTGGCAGTGGATTTCCTCGCGCCGTTTCTCAACACCCTGAAGGTCCGCGCCATCAAGGCCGGCGTTGCCGAGCGCATCACTCCTCGACACGCCACCATGGAAGCGCTCGACTTCCCGGCGGCATCGCTGGATGCCATCTGGTCCGAAGGGGCGATCTATAACATCGGTTTTTCCCGCGGCGTGCGAGAGTGGCGCCGTTTTCTGAAGCCGGGCGGCATCCTGGCGGTCTCCGAGCTGACCTGGCTCACCGAGCGCCGCCCGGCTGAACTCGAGGCCTATTGGCGCGCCCAGTACCCCGAAGTCGACACCGCCTCGGCCAAGCTGGCCGTGCTGGAACAGCACGGCTATACCCCGCTAAGCTACTTCGTGCTCCCCCGCCGCTGCTGGCTCGACGGCTACTACCGCCCGCTCCAGCAGCGCTTCCCGGCCTTCCTCAAGTCCCATGGCAACAGCCCCGCCGCCAGAGCTATCGTCGAGGAGCAGCAGCAGGAGATCGAACTGTACGAGCGGTATGGGGAGCATTTCGGCTATGGGTTTTATGTCGCCAGGAAGGCCCCCGAAGGATGACGAAGCCAGGGCAATAGAGAGCCGCCTGAGGCCAGAAGCAGCCGTTCAGCTAGAGTTGATATAGCGTAAGCGGTCCATAAACCACATCTTCTGCAGATGAATAACCCCCGTCAGACTGGTGTCATCCGAATCCAAGGAGGACACCATGACTGAACTGACCTCGACACAGGCCTTCTGGCTGGGCCATCTGT
>NZ_JBHRSQ010000033.1:0-3991 GCF_042643535.1 Halomonas tibetensis | reverse complement strand
GGGCGCTTCCAGGCCCAGGCCGAGGGTCAGAATCTGGGTGCCGTCCATGCCATGCCTCCTGTCATCGTGGAGGCTCTATCGTGGCTCAACGACGGGGGCGAATTCCACACCCGACGACGAAGAGCCGAAAAATGCAACATCCCACTATCCTCGCAAGTCCTTGACCTTGAATAACATTCACTAGAGTCATATATAACCAAGATTCATGAGCCTGCTAGTTTTTATAAAGTGGGCTTTGCTCTGAGTCTCTCCAGCCAGTGCCTCATACCATCACCCTGACCAGTTCTTCCCACCGCGTCGTGTATCTCGGCGTCCTTCGTTCACACCTTAGCGCCCAGGCATTGCCTTGTCTCGGTAAACCTAGCCTGACGGCATCGCGGCCCAGCTCACGGTTGAGCTTGTCCAACGTGGCCATCAGCCGCTGGCCGCGCTGCCGGTCGGCCTCGCTCTGCGGTGTCTCGTCCAGGGAGAGCTGGCGGTTGTCGTCGGCGCTGAGGTCGAGCAGCATCACGCCGGCCTTCTGGTAGCGGTAGCCCTTGAGGAAGATCGCCTGCAGCCCATGCGCCGCTGCCAGGGCGATGTCGCGGGTGTCATCGGTGGGACGCACCAGAGGCACCACCACGCTGTTGCGGTATTGCGGCTGATCGAGCTGGAAGGGGTTGGTGCGCACGAACACCATCACCGCGCTGGTGACGCCGCCCTGGCGGCGCAGCTTCTCCCCTGCCCTGGCGGGGTGCTGGCGGACGGCTTCGCGCAGGTCGGCTGGGTCGGAGGTCATGCGCCCGAAGGAGCGCGAGACCATAATCTGTTTCTTGGGCGCGGCCATGTCGTCGAGCTGGATGGCGGGACGCCCGCGCAGTTCCCAGACGATGCGCTCCATCACCACCGAGAAGGCGCGGCGGATCCGCTTGGGATCGGCCTCGCGCAGTTCCCAGGCAGTCTTGATATCCATCAGGGCCAGGCGCTCACCAGTGCGCCTCGCCACACCCCACAGCTCGGTGACCGGCAACTGCTGCAGCAGCGACCGGGTGTCGGGGCCATCCGCCTCGAGCTGGCAGACACCCTCGTAGGCGGGGATCTTTTTGGCCGCCCGGTTGGCCAGCTTGGCCAGCACCCGGGTCGGCGCAAAGCCCACGCAGACAGGGATCCCTGTCCACTGGCGCACGGTCTGGCGCAGGGTATGGCCACGCGCCTCCAGCGTGGCCGGGTCGAAGCCCTGGAAGCCGACGAAGCTCTCGTCGATGGAGTATACCTCGACGTGGGGCGAGAACTGGCTCAGCGTCTCGGTGACACGGCGGCTCATGTCGCCGTAGAGCGCGTAGTTGCTGGAGAGCAGCACGGCCTGGCGGCGGATGTGGGGCGACAACAGATGCAGGGCGGCCCCCATCTCCACGCCCAGTGCCTTGAGCTCGTTGGAGCGGGCGACCACGCAGCCGTCGTTGTTGGAGAGCACCCCCACCGGACGACCCTCCAGCCTCGGATCGAACACCCGCTCGCAGCTGACGTAGAAGTTGTTGCAGTCGACCAGAGCGATCATGGGCGCCCTCCTCCCAGCGCATGGACGACGTGGGTCACCACGCCCCACACCTGGGCCTCCTGCCCCATCAGTGGGATCGGCTGAAAGCGCGGGTTGCTGGCGGTGAGGTAGGGCCGCTGGCCGATGTGCTCGAGGCGTTTGACGGTCAACTCGCCGTTCAAGGCGACGATCAGCACGCGACCCGGCACAGGCTCCAGGCTGCGATCCACCACCAGCAGATCGCCGTCGTGGATGCCGTCACCGCGCATGGAGTCGCCCTCGGCGCGGACGAAGAAGGTCGCCGCCGGGTGCTTCACGACATGGGCATGCAGATCGACGTCGGTGTCGAGGTGGTCGTCTGCGGGGCTGGGAAAGCCGGCACGCACGCGGCTGCCGAACAGCGGTTGGTGGTGCGTGGCTGTCACGCTCTGGGCGCGGCCGATCAGCTTGGCGGAGAGGGTCTGGCGACTCGACATGTGGATGATCCTTTTATACTGTACACGCGTACAGTATTGGCAGGGAGTCGCACGCATGCAAGACCCGACACGACGAGAGCGATCCATGACCGCCTACTCAGGCCTGCCGCTGGAGGGCGCCCGCCATTATCATCTGAAACTATAGATGAAGAACAATTCATGCCCGTTGGTACTCGAGAAGATGAGCTCAGGAAATCCGCTGCCGATCCGGGTACTCTCCATGGGTGCTGCACCCATACGCCAGGCCAGTCCTGCCGGCTCATGTCATGTCTCAAACGGCAGTCTCCATGAAGATACTGACCCTTCTGTTTTGCTACGCCACGCTTCTGGTTCCCGCTGTTCATGCCCAGTCGTTCGATGTGAATGCCATCGCGCCTGCCATCGTGCAGGTCCAAACACCCACGGGTGCCGGTTCGGGCAGCCTGATGGTCGAGGGGGATCAGGTCCTGCTGCTGACCAACCGTCACGTCGTCAGTGGTGAGCGGAGCGTGACCATTGCGGTGCTGCTCGACGTCAATGAGCCCGCTGTTCCCCTTTTCTATGCCGACCTGCTGGTCTTCTCCCGCGCTTACGATCTGGCGCTGTACCGGGTCACGTCAGACATGGAGGGCAAGCCGGTGTCCGCTGCAGAGTTGCTTGCAGGGGAGCACCCCTCGGGATACGTTCTCCCGCGACTGGAGTTCGCGCCGCTGGATCGGGTCATGAATCGGGGAGACACCATTGCGCTGCTGGGATATCCAGGGCTCGCGGAGAACGACTTGGTCTTTACCACCGGCATCATCTCCTCAGTGCAAATGCATGAAGTGGGAGATGATCGGGTCGCCGGCTGGTACCTCACCAATGCAGAGATGTCTGCGGGAAACAGTGGCGGGGTCGCACTAGACGAACAGGGGCGTGTCATCGGCATACCAACTGCTGTGCATACCGAGCAAAGAACCGGAGGACGGCTGGGCAGCCTGCTGGCTTCGCCCCTGGCAAGTCGGGTGTTGGAAGGGGATGACCTCCTGACCGACTGGGATGACTACACGTCCACTAAGGGCCTTCTGGCCACCGACCAGTCGGGCCGATTCGGCGAGCACAGCATCGGCGGCGGCATGCTCGGGATGCCCTACAGGACGGTGATCGTCGCCGGTGGCAGCAATGACGTCTCCGGCCTCGGCAGCGATTGCGTCGGCCATGCCGCTACTCAGCCCGATTTCCTGCTGACCGTTACCGAGCCAACCGAGGCGACTGCCCTGAGATTCTCCGCAGATGACGCAAGCGACGATGCCGTTCTGGTGGTTCAAGACCCTGCGGGCAACTGGATGTGCAACGATGATGCCGGGCCTGGAACGCTTGATCCGGCTCTGCAGCTGAATCAGATGGCGCCGGGGGACTATCGGATCTGGGTAGGCAGCTATCACCATGGCGCCTTTTTCAACGGCGAACTCAGCCTGGCGCTGGCCGATGCGACCCGAGCCGTCCCTATGCCGGAAAATGACGGCCTAGAATGGCAGGAGGCGCCCTATTTCGGTGAAGTGGTACTAGAGCGCTTCTTCATTCCAGACCCTCACACGGTGACCGTGACCTCCGGCGGTCCGGTCAATGTTCAGGAAGGTGGTTACGGCGACGACTGTGTTGGCTACGCCTCACGAAGGCCGGACGCGCGATTGCACTGGAGCGGCTCCACGCAAGATCTTCGGATCTACTTCGTGCCGGATAACCCAGGCGATGACACCACGCTGATCGTCAACACATCAAACGCCGACTGGGTGTGCAACGACGATGCGCACGGAAGCACACTCAATCCCAAAGTGCACATGACCGAGGCTGGCCCCGGCCAATTCGACATCTGGGTTGGTAGCTACAGCAGAAGCGACATGATCAGTGGGACGGCGGTCTCAATGACCAAGTGCAACACGTAACCCATCAGGTACGGTGTTGCCATGACCTACTGCTACAGCCATCTCACTGCTGAAGACCGAGCCGCCATCATGATGATGCGAGCCACGCACTCGAC
>NZ_JBHRSQ010000032.1:0-2564 GCF_042643535.1 Halomonas tibetensis | reverse complement strand
AGTGCGTGGCTCGCATCATCATGATGGCGGCTCGGTCTTCAGCAGTGAGATGGCTGTAGCAGTAGGTCATGGCAACACCGTACCTGATGGGTTACGTGTTGCACTTGGTCATTGAGACCGCCCAGCTTCAGGAAGAGTTGGAAAAGCTGAAGAACGACGAGCGCCTTAAGACCGAGTTGGACTTCAAGAACCACCTCGAGCATCTGATGCGCGAATTCGATAAGTCAGCGGCAGAAGTCATCAAGTTGCTGAATCCCACCCAGGAGGCTGGCAAGGGCTCCAGCACTGCCAAGGGCACAGGTCGTGCAAAGCGCAAGCTGAAGATCTACAAGAACCCCAACACCGGCGAAACGGTCGAGACCCGCGGCGGCAACCAGAAGACTCTGAAAGCGTGGAAGGATAAGTTTGGTTCAGAGACAGTTGAGGGATGGCTGGTGAAGACTGAAGACTAACTGCCCGCTACCCTTCCTGCCACGGATGACAGGAAGGGCACTTGTCGGAAAAAATTGGGAATTTGGCACATGCAGGCATAACACCTGCACTCTGCAAAAAATTTTAGAGAAAAGCGAGAAATTTTCCCGATAGCCGTGCGTTGTTAGGCAACTTAATCGCTCAAATCCGACCACTCAGAATCCACCCACTCAAGTAATTTTTTCTCCCTTTCTTCTATTTCTTTTTGAGACCAGTCATCACAAACCAATATCTCTTGAATCATTCGTAAACCTTCAGACTTTCTATAAACACCTTTCTTTGCTATAAACCCCTGTATTTTAGCTTCGCTATTTATCGCTTGAGGCAATAGTATAAGATTTCCAATCCCATTAACGATTAACTCATAACGACCGTCAGGGTCAGTCTTTCCATCCCATGCGCCACCTGGTTCAGGATTCTGAGGCATAACATGTTCAATACTTTCATTTGCTGATCTTGCCTGCCATATTGCAGCTTTTATTTCTTCGTTTACGACTGCTTTCACACCTGCCTTCTTCGCCAGATGCTCTTCATAACGCCACAAAAGGTAACGCACTACCTCTTGGTTCCCATCATATATATCTTTTCCTTTTAGCTCTTCCTCAACTGCACGTTCAATGGGGTAGTCAGAACCAATATCACGAAGCGCAGACATTATTTCACTATATCTTGATGCACCACCGGACTTATTCATGATCTTATTCGCTAAACGAACATAGTCTCCCACCTTAGATCTCGAATCTTTAGCAAAGAGCCCATATATCCTAAATGTAACTTTCTCCCACTGCTCTAAAATTTTTAATCTTTCATCCTCTGTGACCGAGTCTGTTAGTGAAATTGCTACAGCTAAAACTCTAGCCTGCAATACATCTGTCACGGGGCCAAGATGAATATTGGACTGAAGCTTAACAAGCTTCTCTGCGACACCCAGAATCCTGTTACTTATTTTTACAGTGTCGTCAGATGAAGAGCATGCATTGGTCAAAGATGCTAGTGCAGACTCTGCCTTTTGGGGCTTTCCCGATTCCGTGCCCGTGTACAGTGTCGCAGTGACTCTTAGGATTTCTTGGCCTGGAACTGGGTACCTTGACAGTTCTTTGTATATATTTCCCCAAAGATCATTCAGCTCTTCAATGTAACTCGCACGAGACTCATCGGTTTTAGCTTTTTCGAACGCTATACCCATCAAGGAGCTTTTACATTTATCCAGCCAGTCCACTGCCAGCCCACGTGAATTTAAGACTTCAAAAAGACTATACACCACTCTTGAGTCGTCGGTATCAAAAACAACAAACCCCAGTTTGTTCCTGATTATTCGCAAAAGTGAGAGTGAATCACCATAATCTTCCGTCCATTTTTCAACGAATTGATTGCACTCCCTAACCCCTTGAAATATATTTCTATCTGCGTGAGTGGAAACCTTGTCTTTAGCAGGAAAAACCCCATCACGAATAAAGCTATTGAAAATATGTTTGTTCGTGTTATTCGTTTGAAGCAGGATGAGATTTCCATCTGATTTTACAATTATTTTTCCGAGTTCATCCTTCTCCTCACCTGCCCCCAAAGCCAGGTGAACACACTTAAGCAAAATTATAAGGGTGGTTAACCTTTGTTGACCATCTACAATATCATAAAGCCTATACTCTTTAGATCCAATTTCTTTTACTTCATCTGTTTGATAGCAAACAATCGTCGCCATAAAATGGTCGCGATCCACACCTTTTTCTTTCAACTGTTTTATATCTGCAAACAGGTCGTTACGTTGCTTGGCCCCCCACGAATAGTACCTTTGGTACTTGGGTATTCTAAATACTCTATCAGCGAACAATGCGTTCAAATTCTTATATTTTGGCTCTATCATTTACATCCCTTAATTTCTAGAAATTAACATCGAATAGTCTTAAAAGATATCAAACTGCGCGTTCCATGATTGGATACGCTTGTTGGCACGTTCATCCAGAAAAATGGGTTCTTCGTCGTTTCATGTGGATTTGGCCTGATCAAGCAGGCGGCCCACAGGGCTGCCAATCAGGTAGATCATGGCGATGAAGTTGGCCTCGTTTCGGTAGCCGCGTGCGCGTGACCTGGCAGCT
>NZ_JBHRSQ010000031.1:0-1658 GCF_042643535.1 Halomonas tibetensis | reverse complement strand
GTAAGCGCTCCACCAACCCCACCTTCTTCGGCCTGACCTAGACCGGTAGCGTGTCTTTCCAGCGCCAAGGGAGCAGCGTGTCGAGGTCGTCATCCTCGCCGAGGGTTGGCAGGGTCTCGAACACGAATCGCAGGTAGTCGTAGGGGGATAGGCCGTTGGCTTTGGCCGTCTCGATCAAGCTGTAGATTGCCGCGCTGGCCTGGGCACCGCTCGGTGTGTGGCTGAACAGCCAGTTTTTTCGACCGACGACAAAGGGGCGAATGGCGTTCTCGGCTGGGTTGTTGTCCAGCGGGATCAGGCCATCATCGAGGAAGCGTGTCAGGCGTTGCCACTGTCCGTTCAGATAGTGCAGGGCCTTGCCCAGCGCGCTCTTCGGCAGCACCTGTGTTAACGACTTGTCGAGCCAGGTGCGTAGCTGCGTGATCAGCGGGCGGCTCCGCTGCTCGCGTAGCGTCTGGCGCGCATCGGGCTCCAGGCCCTGGGCCTGGGTTTCTACGGCGTAGAGCTTGCGGATCTGGTTGAGCGCCCAGTCGGCCTTGCCGGTCTTGCCCTTGGGCTGCACCTTCTGGGCCTCGACGAACTTGCGTCGCGCGTGCGCCCAGCAGCCGGCATGGGTGATGCCGTTCTGCCGCACCACCTCGGCATAGCCCTCGTAGCCATCAGTGACCAGGCGACCAGCATAGTCACCCAGTAGGCGCACGGGCACCCGGCCGGCTCGGCTGGCGTCATAGTCGAACAGCACCACTTGTTGGCCCGGTGGTCCTCCGCGTTGCAGCCACATGTAGGACGTTGAACTCGCCGGCCGGTCGGCCTCGGCGTTGACCTGCAGCGTGGTCTCGTCCATGTGAATTAGCGGGGCCTGTAGCAGGTGCTGTCGCAGGGCCTCGACCAGCGGCATCAGCCGCTCGCCGACCTGGACCATCCAGCGGGCCAGGGTGTTGCGCGGGATCTCTGCGCCGTGGCGGGCAAAGATCTGGCTCTGCCGGTAGAGCGGCAAAGCGTCCTGGTACTTGGCGGTGGCCACGTAGGCGAGCAGCGTGGCGCTGGCGTTACTCTTGGGCAGCAGCTTGGCCGGTGCCTGAGCGATCTGTACGCCCTCTTCGCAAGCGGGGCAGCCGTATTTGAGGCGGACATGGCGAATCACCTCGACCCGCGCCGGCACCACATGCAGCTCCTCGCTGATCTCTTTGCCGATCTCCTTGAGCTCGGTGCCGTCGTGGCGGCAGTGGCGCGCGTCATCAGGCAGGTCGTGGACGACCTCGACACGGGGCAACTCGGGCGGTAGGGCCACTCGGCCGCCACGGCTCCGGGGCTTGGCCGGCTGGTGAGACTCAATCGCGGATGCATCAGCGGTCGACTCATCAGCGGTGGCGGACTCTTCCTCATCCACGGCCACTTCGGCCTCGTTGATGAGGAGATCGCCCTGTTCGACGCGGTACTTCTCGGTGGAGGGACCGAACTGGCGTTCAATGGCCAAGCGAAATTGCTCGAACAGCGCCGCCTTGGCGGCTTCCCACTGCGCCTCCTTCTTGGCCATCAGAGCCAATAGGCGGTCATTTTCTGCCTCGGCGGCGACCAGCTTGCGTTGCAGCTGGTCGACCGTATCGGCGGTGTGAGAGGCGATGGATGTCATGCCGATATTTTACCAAACACCCCCT
>NZ_JBHRSQ010000030.1:0-1349 GCF_042643535.1 Halomonas tibetensis | reverse complement strand
GGCTCTTCGTCGTTGGGTGTGGAATTCGCCCCCTGAGCTGGGCCAGGATATGACCTCCACCTGGACAGGAGGCATGGCATGGACGGCACCCAGATTATGACCCTCGGCCTGGGCCTGGAAGCGCCCTGGATTCTCAAGGACCAGCACCTGGATACCTCCGTGTCGCCTCACCGCCTGGACCTCTATGTCGAAGCCGAGCGAGGCAGCCTCTATCCGTGTCCTGAGTGCGGCAAGGCCTGTCCGGCCCACGACTTTGCCGACAAGACCTGGCGGCATCTGAACTTCTTCCAGCACCATTGCTACCTGCATGCCCGGGTGCCTCGCACCAAGTGCCCCGAGCATGGCGTCAAGCGCATCGAGGTGCCCTGGGCGCGCTCCGGCAGCGACTTCACCCTGCTGTTCGAGCAGGCGGCCATGTCACTGGTCAAGGAGATGCCGGTGCTGGCCGTCTCTCGGCAACTGGAGATCTCCGACACGCGCCTGTGGCGCATCGTGCACCACTATGTGGGACGGATGCTGGGTCAGTTGGACCTGTCCAAGGTCGAGGCTGTCGGCCTGGATGAAACGGCCTCTCGGCGCGGTCACCGCTATGTGACGGTGTTTCTCGACATGCAGCGCAAGCAGGAGCCGGTGATCTTCGCCATCCCCGGTCATGGCAAGGCCACTATCGAGGCCTTCAGCGCCTTTCTGGCCGAGCATGGTGGTGACCCAGACAACGTCGTTGAAGTGGTCTGCGACATGTCCCAGGCCTTTCTCAGTGGCGTGGCCGAGCACCTGCCCGGCGCCGAGGTCACCATCGACTGGTTCCATATCGTGCAGACCTTCACCAAGGCGCTGGACGAGGTCCGCAAGAGAGAGCGTCGCCAACAAGCTCATCCCAAGGCGCTGCGCTGGGCAGTGCTGAAGAACACCGAGGCCGGCAACCTGACGGCCAACCAGATCACCGCGCTCCAGGAGCTGGTGAGTGATCGGAGTGCCACGGCGGATGCTTGGATCATCAAGGAGAAGCTGCGCTGGATTCAGCAGGCGCCGACGCCGCGGGGTGCCCGGTGGCGCATCACGAACTATCTCAAGGTCATGCGCGAGGCGGTCACTGATCAGCCACTGCTCAAGCCGATGGCGAAAGCCTTGAACACGCTGGAACGGCATGCCGAGCAGGTGGTGAGACGCTGGCTCTCCGGTCTGACCAACGCGCGGCTGGAGGGCATGAATGGCCTGTTCCAGGCGGCCAGGTCACGTGCACGCGGCTACCGGAACGAGGCCAACTTCATCGCCATGATCTACCTGATTGGTAGCCCAGTAGGGCGCATGCTTGATCGGGCCAAATCCACATGAAACGACGAAGAGCC
>NZ_JBHRSQ010000003.1:0-1515 GCF_042643535.1 Halomonas tibetensis | reverse complement strand
AGGCCGAGATCATCGAGGCCGCCGAGGATGAGGTGAAGGAGATCGAGGACCAGTTCTCCTCGGGTCTCGTCACCGCTGGCGAGAAGTACAACAAGGTGATCGACATCTGGTCCAAGGCCAACGACAAGGTGGCCCGGGCAATGATGGACGGTATCGAGAAAGAGACCGTGATCGACCGCCATGGCAATACGGTCGAGCAGGACTCCTTCAATAGCGTCTTCATCATGGCCGACTCCGGCGCGCGCGGTAGCGCCGCCCAGATTCGCCAGCTGGCGGGCATGCGTGGTCTCATGGCCAAGCCGGACGGCTCGATCATCGAGACCCCGATCATCGCCAACTTCCGTGAGGGCCTGAACGTACTTCAGTACTTCATCTCGACCCACGGCGCCCGTAAGGGGCTGGCGGATACGGCACTCAAGACCGCCAACTCGGGCTATCTGACGCGTCGCCTGGTCGACGTGGCCCAGGACATGGTGATCACCGAGACTGACTGCGACACCGAGAACGGTCTGACGCTGCACCCGGTGATCGAGGGTGGCGATATTATCGTTTCACTGGCCCAGCGCGTGCTGGGTCGCGTGGTGGCCCAGGACGTCATCGATCCGGCCAGCGACGATGTTCTGATTCCGCGGGGGACCCTGCTCGACGAGAAGTGGTGTGCCGAGCTGGATACCATGGGCGTCGACGAGATCGTGGTGCGCAGCGCCATCGCCTGCCAGACCGTGCATGGCGTCTGTGCGACCTGTTACGGTCGCGACCTTGCGCGCGGCCACCAGGTGAACATCGGTGAGGCGGTAGGCGTCATCGCCGCCCAGTCCATCGGTGAGCCGGGTACTCAGTTAACACTGGATAGTAAAAAGCATTCCGGTATTTCACATGTAAGGCGACCTGTATCACAAATAAAGATCAAGCACGGTGGCAAGGTGTGCCTGCACAACATCAAGTTCGTGGAGCGCGCCGATGGCAAGCTGGTGGTGGTGTCTCGCTCCAGTGCCCTGGCCGTCACCGATGACCATGGCCGCGAGCGCGAGTACTACAAGCTGCCCTATGGCGCCGAGATCTCCGTCAAAGACGGTGATCCTGTCGACTCCGGCCAGGCGGTGGCTAAATGGGATCCGCACACCCATCCCATCGTCGCCGAGGGCGAGGGCGTCGTGCAGTACGCCGACATGGACGAGGGCCTCACCATCCACCGTACCGTGGATGAGATGACCGGTCTCTCCTCCATCGAGGTGATCGAGTCGGCGGCCCGTCCCATGGCAGGTCGCGACAAGCGACCGATGATCCTGCTAAATGACGTGTCCGGCCAGCCGGTGACCGTCAGTGGCTCCGACACTCCGGTGCAGTACCTGCTGCCCGGCAAGTCGATCGTCACCGCCGACAATGGTGCAAGGATTGGCGTGGGTGAAGTCGTCGCCCGAATCCCGGTGGAGGCGTCTGCCAACAAGGACATCACCGGTGGTCTGCCCCGCGTGGCCGACCTGTTCGAGGCACGCAAGCCCAAGGAGCCTGCGA
>NZ_JBHRSQ010000029.1:0-1318 GCF_042643535.1 Halomonas tibetensis | reverse complement strand
GACCCTGAGGCCTCCCCACGAATTATACAGTGACCCCCAGTTCGGCTTCTTGTCGCATGAGCCGGAGGAGTCTGTCCATTCGGCCCGCGGGATAGCGGGCCAGGATGGCTTCACAGCCAAGACGCCAAAGCGAGACGCCTCGCCGTGAGCGACGCGTATTGCTTTGATAGGCCGGTGCCTTCCCCGCTCTATCGAGGGATAGGCCGCTGGCCAGGAGCCGAAAGCTAGCCAGCATGGCGATGAGAAGCAGGATCTCAATCCGGCGTGCATGTCGGGTGCCATGCAAGTTAAACGCAAACCCGAACCGCTCGCTCTTGATATCCCGAAATCCCTCCTCGATTTCCATGCGCTTGCTGTAGAGCTGCACGACCTTGGCCGCGGTATGGTGGCGGGGTGTCAGATTACTGACCAGCACCCAAGGTTCTCGGTGCCCCTTGGCCACCTTGCGGCTACGGGCAGCGCGTGACGCACTGCCGTTCTTGTTGAGGTCTTTGCGCCCTCGGTAGGGGGCACGGTACAGGTACAAACGTGTCGTCAGTGAGCGTGTCTTGGCCAGTGTGACGGAACCGCGCGCTGCTGGCTCGTGTGTCGCCAGCGGAAACAGCGATTCCAGGCGGCGCCAGTCGGATTCGCCGTCGTGCCTCAGTTGAGTTGCCCCACGCACCCGGCCGATGTAGTGCCAGCCATACGCCTCGACAGCCCGTAACCAGGGCGTCTTGAAACCGGCATCGGTGATGAGGATGGGCTTGGCCTGTGGCGGCAACATCCACGCCAGGTCAGCAAGGAGGGCCTTTTGACAGCGGGGGCAGGCGTCTTTGTGATGCACGCGTTCATAGATCGGAAACGATCGCTTCGCGAAGGGGATCGCGGCACGCAGCAGAAAATGACGCCCTCGGTCGTCGATCGGTGACCAGTCAACCAGAATGACGGGATGCCGCTGAGCACCCACGAGCAGGCGAGCGACATCCGCATAGAGCCAACGACGCTCACGCTGAAGGCGAGGGTTACCGAGCAGACGATCGACACACTTGATCGCATGCTTGGGCTGAGCCTGGCGCGGGAGCTGGCGACCGATTGCCGTCAGGGACAGGCGCTGCCCCGACAACAAGGCCTCGACGCATGTGGCGAGAGCATTGAAGCGGGCTGAATGCAGAAGGGAGGCTGAAGTCATCAGAATCCTGTGCAAGAATTGGCGCGTCTGCATGGGCTCCTCGGCATATTGTTGGTTTGGCGATTAACAACATGCCTGCCCATGCAGACTTTTTTCAATCCTAATATACTGATTTTCTTATTCTATTCGTGGGGAGGCCTCAGGGTC
>NZ_JBHRSQ010000028.1:0-1278 GCF_042643535.1 Halomonas tibetensis | reverse complement strand
GGTAATGGCCCACCAAGGCGACGATCCGTAGCTGGTCTGAGAGGATGATCAGCCACATCGGGACTGAGACACGGCCCGAACTCCTACGGGAGGCAGCAGTGGGGAATATTGGACAATGGGCGCAAGCCTGATCCAGCCATGCCGCGTGTGTGAAGAAGGCCTTCGGGTTGTAAAGCACTTTCAGTGGGGAAGAAAGCCTTGGGCCTAATACGCTCGAGGAAGGACATCACCCACAGAAGAAGCACCGGCTAACTCCGTGCCAGCAGCCGCGGTAATACGGAGGGTGCGAGCGTTAATCGGAATTACTGGGCGTAAAGCGCGCGTAGGCGGTCTGATAAGCCGGTTGTGAAAGCCCCGGGCTCAACCTGGGAACGGCATCCGGAACTGTCAGGCTAGAGTGCAGGAGAGGAAGGTAGAATTCCCGGTGTAGCGGTGAAATGCGTAGAGATCGGGAGGAATACCAGTGGCGAAGGCGGCCTTCTGGACTGACACTGACGCTGAGGTGCGAAAGCGTGGGTAGCAAACAGGATTAGATACCCTGGTAGTCCACGCCGTAAACGATGTCGACTAGCCGTTGGGGTCCTTGTGACCTTTGTGGCGCAGTTAACGCGATAAGTCGACCGCCTGGGGAGTACGGCCGCAAGGTTAAAACTCAAATGAATTGACGGGGGCCCGCACAAGCGGTGGAGCATGTGGTTTAATTCGATGCAACGCGAAGAACCTTACCTACCCTTGACATCGTGCGAACTTGGTAGAGATACCTTGGTGCCTTCGGGAACGCATAGACAGGTGCTGCATGGCTGTCGTCAGCTCGTGTTGTGAAATGTTGGGTTAAGTCCCGTAACGAGCGCAACCCTTGTCCTTATTTGCCAGCGGGTAATGCCGGGAACTCTAAGGAGACTGCCGGTGACAAACCGGAGGAAGGTGGGGACGACGTCAAGTCATCATGGCCCTTACGGGTAGGGCTACACACGTGCTACAATGGCCGGTACAAAGGGTTGCGAAGCCGCGAGGTGGAGCTAATCCCGAAAAGCCGGTCTCAGTCCGGATCGGAGTCTGCAACTCGACTCCGTGAAGTCGGAATCGCTAGTAATCGTGAATCAGAATGTCACGGTGAATACGTTCCCGGGCCTTGTACACACCGCCCGTCACACCATGGGAGTGGACTGCACCAGAAGTGGTTAGCTTAACCCTCGGGGGAGCGATCACCACGGTGTGGTTCATGACTGGGGTGAAGTCGTAACAAGGTAGCCGTAGGGGAACCTGCGGCTGGATCAC
>NZ_JBHRSQ010000027.1:0-1058 GCF_042643535.1 Halomonas tibetensis | reverse complement strand
GCCCTTCACACTACGCCGGCGTGCCTTCTCCCGAAGTTACGGCACCATTTTGCCTAGTTCCTTCACCCGAGTTCTCTCAAGCGCCTTGGTATTCTCTACCTGACCACCTGTGTCGGTTTGGGGTACGGTCCCACTGTATCTGAAGCTTAGAGGCTTTTCCTGGAAGCGTGGCATCGATGACTTCCTGACCGTGGTCAGTTCGTCTCGCCTCTCGGCCTTGAGGATCCGGATTTACCTGAACCCTCAGCCTACCGGCTTTCACCAGGACAACCAACGCCTGGCTCACCTAGCCTTCTTCGTCCCCCCATCGCAATACAGTGAGGTACGGGAATATTGACCCGTTTCCCATCGACTACGCCTTTCGGCCTCGCCTTAGGGGCCGACTCACTCTGCTCCGATTAGCGTCGAACAGAAACCCTTGGTCTTCCGGCGGGGGAGTTTTTCACTCCCCTTGTCGTTACTCATGTCAGCATTCGCACTCGTGATACCTCCAGCAGACTTCTCAATCCACCTTCATCGGCTTACACGACGCTCCTCTACCGCTCATCCAGAGGATGAACCCGTAGCTTCGGTACCTGGTTTGAGCCCCGTTACATCTTCCGCGCAGGCCGACTCGACTAGTGAGCTATTACGCTTTCTTTAAAGGATGGCTGCTTCTAAGCCAACCTCCTAGCTGTCTGAGCCTTCCCACATCGTTTCCCACTTAACCAGGATTTCGGGACCTTAGCTGACGGTCTGGGTTGTTTCCCTTTTCACAACGGACGTTAGCACCCGCTGTGTGTCTCCCACGCTGCACTCACCGGTATTCGGAGTTTGCCTCGGGTTGGTAAGTCGGGATGACCCCCTAGCCGAAACAGTGCTCTACCCCCGGTGGTGATACGTGAGGCGCTACCTAAATAGCTTTCGAGGAGAACCAGCTATCTCCGGGCTTGATTAGCCTTTCACTCCGATCCACAAGTCATCCAAATCTTTTTCAACAGATCCTGGTTCGGTCCTCCAGTTGATGTTACTCAACCTTCAACCTGCTCATGGATAGATCGCCCGGTTTCGGGTCTATT
>NZ_JBHRSQ010000026.1:0-1041 GCF_042643535.1 Halomonas tibetensis | reverse complement strand
GGTTCTTCGTCGTTTCATGTGGATTTGGCCTGATCAAGCAGGCGGCCCACAGGGCTGCCAATCAGGTAGATCATGGCGATGAAGTTGGCCTCGTTTCGGTAGCCGCGTGCGCGTGACCTGGCAGCTTGGAAGAGACCATTCATGCCCTCCAGGCGTGCGTTGGTCAGGCCAGACAGCCAGCGTCTCACCACCTGCTCTGCATGCCGATTCAGGGTCGCCAGGGCCTTCGCCATCGGCTTGAGCAGTGGCTGGCCGGTGACGGCCTCCCGCATGACATTGAGGTAGTTCGTGATGCGCCAGCGGGCCGCGCGCGGTGTCGGGGCCTTCTGGATCCAGCGCAGCTTTTCCTTGATCACCCAGGCATCGGCTGTGGCGCCACGATCGGCTACCAGCTCCTGGAGTGCCGCCAGTTGCGTGGCTGTCAGCTTGTCGTTATCTGCGCGTTTGAGTACCGCCCATCGCAAGGCCTTGGGATGCCCCTTCTCTCGGCGCTCCTTCTTGCGGACCTCGTCCAGGGCCTTGGTAAAGGTCTGCACGATATGGAACCAGTCGACCGTGACGTCGGCGCTGGGCAGGTGCTTGGCCACGCCACTGAGAAAGGCCTGAGACATGTCGCAGACCACTTCGACGACGTTGTCTGGGTCACCCCCATGCTTGGCCAGAAAGGCGCTGAAAGCCTTGATGGTGTCCTTGCCATGGCCGGGGATGGCGAAGATCACCGGCTGATGCTTGCGGTGCATGTCGAGAAACACCGTCACATAGCGGTGACCACGCCGAGAAGCGGTTTCATCCAGGCCGACGGCCTCGACCTTGGATAGGTCCAATTGACCCAGCATCCGTCCCACATAGTGGTGCACGATGCGCCACAGGCGCTTGTCGGAGATCTCCAACTGCCGAGAGACGGCCAACACCGGCATCTCTTTAACCAGCGACATGGCAGCTTGCTCGAACAGCAGGGTGAAATCGCTGCCCGGCCGTGCCCAGGGCACCTCGATGCGCTTGACGCCATGCGCGGGACACTTGGTGCGCGGGACGCGCGCA
>NZ_JBHRSQ010000025.1:0-1016 GCF_042643535.1 Halomonas tibetensis | reverse complement strand
GAAACCCGGACGCCAGTTCGGGTGGAGCCAACCTTGAAATACCAGCCTGGCATCATTGGCGTTCTAACTCAGGTCCGTTATCCGGATCGAGGACCGTGTGTGGTGGGTAGTTTGACTGGGGCGGTCTCCTCCTAAAGCGTAACGGAGGAGCACGAAGGTACCCTCAGCACGGTTGGAAATCGTGCAGTGAGTGCAAGAGCATAAGGGTGCTTGACTGCGAGACAGACACGTCGAGCAGGTGCGAAAGCAGGTTCTAGTGATCCGGTGGTTCTGTATGGAAGGGCCATCGCTCAACGGATAAAAGGTACTCCGGGGATAACAGGCTGATACCGCCCAAGAGTTCACATCGACGGCGGTGTTTGGCACCTCGATGTCGGCTCATCACATCCTGGGGCTGAAGTCGGTCCCAAGGGTATGGCTGTTCGCCATTTAAAGTGGTACGCGAGCTGGGTTTAGAACGTCGTGAGACAGTTCGGTCCCTATCTGCCGTGGGCGTTGGAAGTTTGAGAAGAGCTGCTCCTAGTACGAGAGGACCGGAGTGGACGCACCTCTGGTGTTCCGGTTGTCACGCCAGTGGCATTGCCGGGTAGCTATGTGCGGACAGGATAACCGCTGAAAGCATCTAAGCGGGAAGCCCCCTTCAAGATGAGACTTCCCCGAGGCCTTGAGCCTCCTGAAGGGCCCAGCGAGACCAGCTGGTTGATAGGCAGGGTGTGGAAGCGCTGCAAGGCGTTGAGCTAACCTGTACTAATGGCCCGTGAGGCTTGACCATATAACACCCAAAGCGTTTGGGATGACAGACGACACCGGATACGTTTGAGACGTCTTGACGTCAGCATGATTCACCGCTTTTCGCCTGACGACCATAGCGTGCGTGAACCACCTGATCCCATGCCGAACTCAGCAGTGAAACCGCTCAGCGCCGATGGTAGTGTGGGGTCTCCCCATGTGAGAGTAGGTCATCGTCAGGCACCTATTCAGAAAAACCCCCGAACTCTTTGAGTTCGGGGGTTTTT
>NZ_JBHRSQ010000024.1:0-823 GCF_042643535.1 Halomonas tibetensis | reverse complement strand
GACATCGATGACCGGTTTATGACTGTCGATTGACAGTCTGCTCTTTAACAATGTGAATCATGCTGACAAACGTTCTTTCTGATGAGAGTCAGGAAGGACACGAGATATGTTTCAAGCGTATCCGGCAATTGTCAAACTGTCATCGCCAACCAGACCCTTTGGGGTTATATGGTCAAGCGATGAAGCGCACACGGTGGATGCCTAGGCAGCCAGAGGCGATGAAAGACGTGGTAGCCTGCGATAAGGCTCGGCGAGGTGGCAAACAACCTGTGACCCGGGCATCTCTGAATGGGGAAACCCACCCACGGTAACGTGGGTATCCCACACTGAATACATAGGTGTTGGGAGGCGAACCGGGGGAACTGAAACATCTAAGTACCCCGAGGAAAAGAAATCAACCGAGATTCCCCCAGTAGCGGCGAGCGAACGGGGACCAGCCCTTAAGCAGGTGACTGATTAGACAAACGCGTTGGGAAGCGCGGCCATAGCGGGTGATAGCCCCGTCGTCGAAAATCTGATCCTGTGAAATCGAGTAGGTCGGGGCACGAGAAACCTTGACTGAATATGGGGGGACCATCCTCCAAGGCTAAATACTCCTGGCTGACCGATAGTGAACCAGTACCGTGAGGGAAAGGCGAAAAGAACCCCGGAGAGGGGAGTGAAATAGATCCTGAAACCGTGTGCGTACAAGCAGTGGGAGCAGACTTGTTCTGTGACCGCGTACCTTTTGTATAATGGGTCAGCGACTTATTTTCAGTGGCGAGCTTAACCGATTAGGGGAGGCGTAGCGAAAGCGAGTCTTAACTGGGCGACCAGTCGCTGG
>NZ_JBHRSQ010000023.1:0-791 GCF_042643535.1 Halomonas tibetensis | reverse complement strand
TGCCCGCCGGGCCATGACGCGTGGAAGGGCCACGTGATCCCGGACCTGGTGCTGTTCGTCAATGGCATCCCGCTGGTGGTGGTCGAGTGCAAGAGCCGCACCGTACCGGAAGGCATCAGCGATGCCGTGAATCAGCTGCGCCGCTACCACGACCAGCGCCACCTCGAAGGCGAGGTGGCGGAACACGAAGGGGCGCCGGCGCTGTTCGCCACCAGCCAGTTCCTGGTGGCCAGCAACTTCGACGAGGCGCGGGTAGGGACCATCGGCGCCGGCTTCGCCCACTACCTGAGCTGGAAGACGGTGGCGCCGCTGCGCGAGGCGGAGGTGGCCATTGACCTAAGCGTAGCAGACCTCTCCGCCCAGCAGCGCCTGATCGCCGGCATGCTCACCCAGGCCAACCTGCTCGGCATCGTGCGCCACTACACCCTGTTCATGAACATCGGCGGCCAGGAGATCAAGCTGGTCTGCCGCTACCAGCAGTTCCGCGGGGTGACCCGGGCCGTCGAACGGCTGAAGAGCGGCAAGACGCGCCGCGAGGACGGCGAGAGTGATCGCCGCGGCGGCATCGTCTGGCATACCCAGGGCAGCGGCAAGAGCCTCTCCATGGTGTTCCTGGTGCGCAAACTGCGCACCGACGCGGCGCTACGGCGCTTCAAGGTGGTGGTGATCACCGACCGCAAGGACCTGCAGGCCCAGCTCTCCGCCACCGCGGAGCTCACCGGCGAGAGCGTCGAGAAGGCCGGCAACACCGCCCAGCTCAAGAAGCTGCTGGCGCGGGACGGCCCGGGCCT
>NZ_JBHRSQ010000022.1:0-789 GCF_042643535.1 Halomonas tibetensis | reverse complement strand
GGCCATCAGAGCCAATAGGCGGTCATTTTCTGCCTCGGCGGCGACCAGCTTGCGTTGCAGCTGGTCGACCGTATCGGCGGTGTGAGAGGCGATGGATGTCATGCCGATATTTTACCAAACACCCCCTCACAAGGGGAGTGCCATGGCTAGCCAACCGATTGAAAATCCAAGGCCTTGTGCGGCTGCATTGCGCCAATATCGTAGCCATCGAGGAGCCAGTTCAGCTCCTGGCCCGAGAGAGTGACGGTGTCGTCTTCCAGGCGGTCGGGCCACTTGAAGCGTTCCCGCTCCAGGCGCTTGTACCAGACCACGAAGCCATTGCGCTCCCAGAACAGCAACTTCACCTTGTCGCGCTGGCGGTTGCCGAACACGAACACCGCCTCCTCGAAGGGATTGAGCTCCATGGCCTCCTGAACCAGCAGGGCCAGTCCATCGATCTGCTTGCGCATGTCGACCGGCTCGCGGCACAGGTAGACGCGCAGTCGAGTATCCGGCCGAATCATCGCGCCACCTCCACGGCGACGAAGCGCAGCGGTCGATGACGCAGTGGCACCGACACCTCCTGGACCACCAGGCGTTGCTCCCACGCCAGTAGTGACGCCAGGTCGAGCCCTTGCTCCTCGGCATACTCACTCAGCGCCAGTTGCCGAGAGGAGGCGTGGAACAGATGGCCCAGCCAGAAGGCCTGTGTCGAGGTCAGTTCAGTCATGGTGTCCTCCTTGGATTCGGATGACACCAGTCTGACGGGGGTTATTCATCTGCAGAAGATGTGGTTTATGGACCGCTTAC
>NZ_JBHRSQ010000021.1:0-652 GCF_042643535.1 Halomonas tibetensis | reverse complement strand
GCGTAAACTTCCAGCGGCGTGCGCCAGTCCAATGTCTTGCGCGGCCGCGTGTTCAGTGAGTCCGCGATCTCGTCGAGTTCTTCCTGGCTGTAGACGGAGAGGTCCGTGCCCTTCGGCAGGTACTGCCGCAACAGCCCGTTGGTATTCTCGTTGGAGCCCCGCTGCCATGGACTATGCGGGTCAGCGAAGTAGATCGCCGTACCGGTCTTCTGCGTGATTTCGGCATGCTTTACCATCTCCCTGCCCTGGTCGTAGGTCATGGACAGACGCAGGGCTCGCGGCACCTCATTGAGCTTGTCGCTGAAACCGACGGCTGCTGCCGTGGCCGTGGTGCCATCCACTTTCGCCAGGATCACCAAGCGCGTGGTGCGTTCCACCAGCGTACCGACAGCAGAGCGATTGTTAGCACCAATGATGAGATCACCCTCCCAATGGCCAGGCATCAGGCGGTCTTCGATCTCAGGCGGCCGCATGTGGATGCTGACCAGCTCGGGAATCTGCTGGCGTCGATCCTTGCCACGACTGCGTGGCCGACGCTTGCCGTTACCCTGCCGAAGGCAGGCGATGAGCTCCTTCTTGAGGCTGCCGCGGGGCATCACATAGAGCGCGTTGTAGATGGCCTCATGCGAGACCTGCCGACGTGAATCGTTGG
>NZ_JBHRSQ010000020.1:0-193534 GCF_042643535.1 Halomonas tibetensis | reverse complement strand
CACGCGGCCGCGCAAGACATTGGACTGGCGCACGCCGCTGGAAGTTTACGCCGAGGTGCTCAAGAAATCGGTTAGTGGCCCGAGCACCCTTCAATAGTGTTGCGCTTGGAACTTGAGACCGCCCTGCTTGATCTGCTGTTCTTTCTGAATGTAGGTGTTGAGAATTGACACGGTGCATCTCTCGTTGGTTGGTATTCGAAGTGATTATGATGACAATGCGCCAGTGATTCAATAAGTGGACTGATATGTTTCAATCAGTCTCGATGATTTCAATTTTCATGAGTAACCCTATTGCTGGGTGCTCGAGCCAATGATCGATTTCGTGACTACCTCGACTCAAACGTTATCCGCTCCGCCGGAACTCCTGGATCACCGTCAGGCCTACCAACTGAGCTGGTGCATTTTTATATCGTCGCGCCCTCTTGCCAAGCAGCTATTCATTCTTGGGACGCCAGCGGGTTAGGCGCAATCGTCCAGCTTCCTTGGCATCACCCTCGGTTTCCGCTGCGTTGGTGTTGTTGTTTGTCATCATGAGGCTCCTATTTCAGTGCGCGATCCTGAAACCGGCTCTGCCGCAATGCCTGGCGAAGTGGCCTGGCGATGGCATACCAGTTCTTGATGGCGTCATCCTGAGTTCTGCCGGCGACTCTGAGGCGAATCACGGCAGGATCAAGGGCAGGGACGCCGTAGCCAATCCGCCGCTCGACATGCTGGTAGAGGCAGCACAAGCGTTGGGCGTCCTCTCCCGCCTTGGCCTGGGGCGGGTTCTGTCCGCGGCGTAGCAGCGGCCAGTCGACCTCGTAGGGCTCCATTGGCACCACGTTCTCGGTAAGCAGCGTGTAAATCAGCAGGATCCCGTCATGGCGGCCCTCTGCCAGGGTGGCCATGATGCTAACCGCGTCGGGTCGTTCGAACTCGAGAAACAGCTCCCGATAAACGCAATGACCCTCTGACAGCCTGAAACGATTATGAAACCTGGACGGGAGCGGATGCCAGCGCTCGGGGGCGCCGGGCAGGAGCGTCTCCACGGTGGGTATCGAGAAGTCGAGCGACTCCAGGGTCGCCTGGATATCGTCAGCCGTGACCCAGAGCTGTTTCCGGCCCTTGCGGAACAGTTCGATCAGGCCATCGGTGATGGCCTGCAGGTTCTTCTCGGGGGGATTCGTCAGCCAGGCGACCAGGTGCTCGGGCCGTGGCCGTCCGATGGCATCATCGGTAGGCACGGCCCACAGCACCCAGAACCCGTGATCGGCGGACCAGCCGAGGAAAAAGTGGTACCTCATGCAGAGGTCGCGGATTTCTGGATTCAACCCCAGCGACAGGCTCGGCAGGACGTTCTGCAGGTCATCGGCCAGCCGCATGATCTCATCACGATCGTCGCCTTTTCTGATGATGTCGGCGTTCAGCATCGAAGGCTCCTTGGGCGAGTTTGTCCCGTCACTGAGTGTGGCGTGCCTGTCATCAGTCGCGGCGATGCTACCGCTCGGCTATCGCATCGGCGTGCCCGCTGCGTCCTGCAGCTGACGGATCCGCGGGGTTTTCTCCCATGGAAAGCTCATGTCCTCGCGTCCGAAGTGGCCGAAGGCGGCGGTATCGTAGTAATTCTGTATTTGCAGGTAGAGTTCGTTCAGGATGCCGGCCACCGAAAGATCGAAGGTCTTGCGCACGGCCTGTTCCAGTGTCTCGTCGGGCACCTTGCCGGTGCCGTGGGTGTCCACCAACAGCGAGACAGGGTCGGGGTGGCCGATGGCATAGGCCAGTTGCACCGTGGCGCGGCGGGCCAGCCCCGCCGCCACCACATGCTTGGCGACCCAGCGCGCGGCATAGGCGCCGGAGCGGTCGACCTTGGTGGCGTCCTTGCCGGAGAAGGCGCCGCCGCCGTGGGGACAGCGCCCGCCGTAGGTATCGACGATGATCTTGCGGCCAGTCAGACCGGCGTCGCCCAGTGGTCCGCCGATCTCGAAGCGGCCGGCTGGGTTGACCAGGTAGCGGATCTCATCGCTGCGCAGTGACTGGGGCACCACCGGCTCGATCAACTCGCGAATCACCGCCTGCACCACGGTGACGTTAGACACGGCCTCATCGTGCTGCGTCGAGAGAACGACGGTCTCGACTGCCACCGGCTCCTCATCCTGATAGCGCACCGTGACCTGAGCCTTGGCATCCGGCCGCAGCCAGGGCAGGGTACCCCTGTCGCGCAACTCGCGGTGGCGATTCATCAGACGATGAGCCAGTTGGATCGGCAGCGGCATCAACGCTGGGGTCTCGTCGCTGGCATAACCGAACATCAGGCCCTGATCGCCAGCCCCAAGCTCATGCTCGCCGCGTAGCACGCCGCCGGCAATCTGGGAGGACTGGTGGTGTAGACGTACCTGCACCTCGCAACTGCCGGGGTCGATGCCCGGGAAGTCATCACGGTAGCCGGTCTCGCTCAGCAACTCGCGCACGATGCCCTCCACGTCATCAAGTACCTTGCGGTGCAGCTCTGGCGAGGAGAGGCCGAGCTCTCCGGCGACCACCACCAGCTCTCGGGTCAGCAAGGTCTCGCAGGCCACTCGAGCCGATGAGTCGAGTGCGAGGCAATGGTCCAGCACGGCATCCGAGATGCGGTCGGCCAGCTTGTCCGGATGGCCGTCGGAGACGGATTCCGAGGTGAACAGGTAATCACGATGCTTCATGCCGTGCCCTCCCTGATGAAGCGGATCGACCATCCCTGTCTGGTAGCGATCTCATTGACTTCTTCAAGCGGCCGTCGCAGTTCGGCAGCAAAGTAGCTGCTACCCGGAAACTCCCCTTCGACGATCACGATTCCGAGTCGACGAAGCAGGTCGACATCCTCCCCGAGGAAGTACTGATAGGCAGCGCCCTGTGCGCTTGCCGATTCATAGAGCACATCACCCTCGAAGATCCAGTTCGGCTCGCTATCCAGCGCTTCATCCAGCTCGACATTCAGGGCTTCTCGCTCAGCCGGTGTACAGTTTCTCGCCCAGTCCATCCATTCCTCTTCAGCCTTGGCGTCGAGGTCGGTCTCATCGTCTTCTTCGTCCTCATCGTCTTCCTCGTCCTCCCAGTCACGCTGGATTGCCTTCATCTCCCGCTGCTCTTCTTCCCAGTCGCGCTGCTCCTCGAGCTTGCGCAGATAGTGCGACTTTGTCACTTCGGCCAGCGCGGGATTGTCCTCGATCTCGTCAATATCGAGAGTCTCGGCCTTGCCAAGGCCATAGGCGTCACGACGAGTGCGGGGTTCCTCAAAGTTGGCGGAGTACACAGTGCCGTGGTCGTCCACGACGAACAGACCCCAGATGTCCTGGAATTCCTCGAAGAGGACATCGATCTCAGCGTCGGAGGCGATGGCAAGGTCGATCGGCATCCTTGAGATGGCACCCACGGCCAGCAAGGACTTCAGAAATGTGCGGCGATCCATAGTCATCCTCCTTATTTTATCGGGCGGTAATTGATCACAAGGCGATGACCGATCCACAGCGCTGTCCATGCAGGGCTTCCAGCTCAGCGGTCCCGCCCTTCACTCGACAGTAGCCACAGCCGAACTCATTGGCGCTGCTGCTGACCATCAGCCGGTGGGATTTCCCGGGGCAGTCGGCGTACCAGGCGGACGGCGATTTACCGGCAGGCTCGGGGCGAAGGCCCAGTCTGCGAGCCATGACAATGATCGGCGCCTGGGACTGCGCCTCGGCCTCTTGACGGTTGCGCTCGATCTCGGCCTCGAGCTCACCCACGATGCGCTGATGGGCAGCCTTCGTGATCAATGGCCCTTCGCGGTAGCCGTCAGGCCACACGTGACCATGTCGGACGGCGGTGAGGGCCCGGAACAACACCTCGGCGCTCTCCGCGGGCGTGCCCTGGTTCGCCGACCAGGCGACCCGTCCCTGGTTATAAGCGCTGGCCAGCTGCTCCTCGCGAGACTTGCCAGGCGCCTTGTGGGTCAGACCGGCAGCCCATAGCTCGTCGCGACCCTCGTGGCGGCGGAAGAACAGCGCCTCAGGAATGACGTCCACTATTCCAAGCGAGATGTCATGCAGGCAGGCGGCTTCGGCATCCTCGGGCACCGGCGCGCGGTTCTCGAACTGCTTGAGCCAGACATCCAGCACGAGGCTGGCAGGATAGAAATCGATGGTAGGCATGTGAACTCCTTCTCCCCCTGGATCGGTCGGCAAGCGCCGACTCGGGGGAAAGGGAGTCACGGCGCCGCTTTAGCTGCACTTGTATCCCGCCCGCAAGTTGGTGCTTAAATCGGCGGTGGCCCGAAGGCCGGACAACAAAAAACCCGCTTTGCATGAGCTAAAGCGGGCCTCTGGGGTCGCTTTAGCTGTATTTGTAGAGCGCCCGCAAGCTGGTGTTCAAATCGGCGCTTAGTTCAAAGTTAAGGGTGTGTCGGTAGGTTGTCAATGAGGACAATGCCAAGGATCCGTTACCCATTGATCTCATTATTGAATTCGACTTCTTCGGCCGTAATTGCGCTATAATATAGGTTCAGCCATCCGAGAGGATCGCCTTATGCCCAATGTATCACTCCCACCTAAGCAGTCCCGTTTTGTCGAGGAGTACCTCCTTGACCTGAATGCCACCCAGGCCGCTATCCGTGCCGGCTACAGTACCAAGACCGCGTATCGCACTGGGGCTGACCTCCTCAAGAAACCTCAGGTCCTCCAGCTTTTAGATCAGCACAAGACGGAGCGTAGTCGCCGCGTACAGATGGATGCCGACCATGTTCTCCAACGACTGGGCGAGATCGACGAAATGGATGTTGTCGATATCCTCGACGACGATGGCCGTGTGCTGCCCATCAAACAGTGGCCCAAGGTCTGGCGGCAAACCATCTCGGGGATCGAGGTGACTGAGATGGCAGACGGGTCCGGAGAAGGCCGGCAGGCCGTTGGCTTGCTGAAAAAAATCCGGTGGCCCGACAAGCAGAAAAATCTGGAAATGGTCGGACGTCACGTTTACGTCCAGGCGTGGAAAGAAAGGCACGAGCTGTCCGGCGGCGTCACGCTCACTCACGAGGAAGCGCTGGAGCTATTGAGCTGAGGCCCTTGCCAGGATGTGCGATCGCCGACCTAAGTTCGTCTGCCGTAGCAACCCTGATCTTATCTCGGGATTGGCCTCGATGCCTTACAGAAGAGAGGGGTTCAGCTTAGTGCCAAGAGCACTGGGCTTGTCCTCGAGTTGCCGTCTTCTGTTCGCCCCCACCCGCGAGAAAGGGGTTCTGTCAGTAGTGTCAGTGACCCACCAGTGCGTTTGGGGATTCCACTTCTGCAGGTCTACCTGCGGTAGTGGGCCGCAAGCGCTAATTGGAACGCCTTCTGGAAAGGGAGAGCGGGTAGCCTGACGTTGCTGCCTGTTCTCGACGCATGGAACCTATTTGGAACCTAGAATCGAACGCAACAAAAAACCGCCACCCGGCATGATCCGTAAGTGGCGGTTTTTATTGATGTTTCTGGTCGGAGCGACAGGATTCGAACCTGCGACCTTTGCAACCCCATTGCAACGCGCTACCAAGCTGCGCCACGCTCCGACACTTTCTTCGAGCTCCTGACGGCTTGGTCAGTCCCCCTAAGACGAGGCGTATACTAGCGTGTTATCTGGCAAATGGAAAGCCCCTTTTGCACTTCGGTTTCAAGCGCTTGGCGTTCGGCTCGCTGGGGTGTGTGCAGGCAATGTTCTATCATGAGCGGCCCGGTGGGCGGCGCGGGTCGCTCACGCTAGGACATCGGTTTGGAGCGAACATGTACGGACAGGCGCATCGCGGGCTGCTCAAGGGAATGAACCCACGCGTTACCCTGGTAACCATCGTGGTGGTGGCGGTGGCATTGATTTACGGGGCCTTTTTCACGGAGCGTCTAGCCACGGGGCTTGCCACCGCCCGAGGGGTTCTCAACCCCTTCCTCGAGTGGTACTACGTGCTGCTGGTGGCCTTCCTGCTGCTGTTCATGGTGTGGCTGGGCACCGGACGCTACAAGAACGTTCGCCTGGGCGGTGACTTTGAGCAGCCAGAGTTCACCTTTTTTTCCTGGGTCTCGATGCTGTTTGCGGCGGGTACCGGAGTGGGCATCCTGTTCTGGGCTGTGGCTCAGCCGATCCTGCAGTTTCAGGGCAACCCCTTTATCGACGAGGGGTTGACGCCGGATGCTGCCAGCGTGGCCATGCGGCTGACGTTCTTTCACTGGGGGCTCAACGGCTGGGCCATCTTCTCCTTCGTGGCGCTGGTACTGGCCTATTTCAGCTATCGCTGGAAGCTACCGTTGACCATACGCTCGGCGCTCCAGCCGATTTATGGCAAGCGGGTAGAAGGGGGGCTTGGTGATGCGGTGGACGTGCTGGCGGTGTTCGGCACGGTATTTGGCATTGCGACCACCTTGGGGCTCGGCGTGCAGCAGATGAACGCCGGCCTCGGGGCACTGTTCGGTCTGGAAAATTCGGTATGGCTGCAGCTGACCGTCACTGCAGTGATCATGTCGGTGGCCACCGTCTCGGTGGTGTCCGGTGTCAAGCGCGGGGTGCGCCTGCTATCCGAGGCGAACTTCTGGCTGAGCATCGCGGTGGTGCTGTGCTTGCTGCTGTTTGGGCCGACCCAGTACCTGATCGCCATCACCATCGAGTCCACCGGCGACTATATCCAGAATCTGATGAGCATGACCTTCCACACCAATGCGACACGGGACGACAACTGGCAGTCGGAGTGGACGGTGTTTTTCTGGGGCTGGTGGCTCGCCTGGTCGCCCTTCGTGGGAATGTTCATCGCCAGGGTCTCCCGCGGTCGCACCTTCCGCGAGTTCGTGATGGGCGTGCTGCTGGTGCCGACGGTGATCACCGTGGTGTGGATAGGGGTGTTTGGCGGCACGGCGCTCTACCATGAGCTTTTCGGGATGGGCGGTATCGTGGAAGCCGTGGATCGGGACGTGGCCACGGCGCTATTCGCTACCGTCGAGGCGATGGGGTTGGGGATGGCAGGGCAGGTTCTGTCCCTGGCGCTGCTGGTGCTGATTGCCACCTATCTGATCACTTCGGCCAATGCGGGCACCCTGGTGATCAATACCATCCTGTCGGGGGGCGATCCCGAGCCGCCGACCTTCCACCGCATCCTCTGGGGAGCGGTGCTGGGTCTGTTGACCGCGGTGCTGCTGATAGCCGGCGGCCTGGAGACTCTGCAAGCGGCGGTGATCATGGCGGCACTGCCGTTCTCGGTGGTGATCATGCTGATGATTGCCGGGCTGCTGAAGGCGCTGCACCGTGAGCGCTATGCGGCGCGGACCGGTGATAGGGCCGAGTCGCCTCGGGAGCCCTGGGCCGATCTGAGCGATGCCGGTGTCCAGCCGGTGCCGGTATCTGATGATGAGTTCCATAAGCCCCACTGAACTACCATCACATGACAACGGGGGCGGCGGAGGTGCTACCTCACTGGATAGGAGATAGGGTGCAATGCCATTGATCATGGGGATGAGCGTGCTGCTGATCTGCCAGTTCCTGGGTGAACTGGTAGCCCGCGGATTGACGCTGCCGGTACCGGGTCCGGTATTCGGCATGGTGATTCTGCTGGTCGGGCTAATGGTGCGTGGCAAGGTGCCAGACAGCCTGCGCATGACCGGCGAAGGCCTGCTGCGCTACCTGACGCTGTTGTTCGTGCCGGCGGGGGTCGGCCTGATGGTTCACTTTCGGCTGATCGGTCAGGATCTGTGGCCCATCCTGATCACCTTGGTGCTCTCTACGGCGGTGACGCTGGGCGTGACCGCTTGGGTATTGGATCGGATGAATCGTCGGCGGGGGAGTCGCCCATGAACCTGGCCGAGTTTGACCAGCTATGGGTCTATCTGTCCGGCAGTCCGCTGCTCTCGCTGCTGGCGACTCTAATGGTGTTCACTCTGGCGGTTCGCATCAACAGTGCATTGGGCGGCACACCGCTGGTCCATCCGGTGACGCTCTCCATTGTGATCTTGATCGGGCTGCTGATGCTGGTCGACATGGACTATGCCACCTACTTCGAAGGCGCACAGTTCATCCACTTCCTGCTGGGTCCGGCCACGGTGGCGTTGGCCATCCCGCTTTACGATCACCGCGAGCGCGTGCGTCGCCTGCTGGTGCCGTTGCTGATCGCCTGCATGACGGGGATCGTCACCGCCGTGGCGTCCACCCTTGGGCTGGCCATGGCGATGGGAGCGCGGCCTGAGACCGTGCTCTCGCTGGCGCCGCGCTCGGTGACCTCGCCGATTGCCATGGGTATTGCCGAGCAGATCGGTGGGATCCCCTCGCTGGCTGCGGGCCTGGTGCTGCTGACGGGCTCCATTGGCTGCGCGCTGTCGCCTTGGGTCTTCCGGCTGATCAGGGTGACGGACCCGGCCGTACAGGGCTTTACACTGGGCCTCGCCGCCCACGGGTTTGGCACCGCCCAGGCCTTTGCTCGCATCGGTGCGGTTGCCGGTGCCTTTTCGGGGTTGGCCATGGGTCTTACCGGCCTGCTCACGGCGTTCCTGTTGCCACTGTTGACTCGGCTGTTTGGCCTTGGGGGGTAGGCAAGCAGGATGGAGGATTTCGCAGGAGCGGCTGTCGGCATGAAAGAAGCGGCGCCTTGTGGCGCCGCTTCTGGTGATGGGGGGCGGCCTTGTCAGATCTCTTCCCAAAGCCGCTTGCGGAAATCAAGGCTGAGCTCGGCAGCCTGTTCCATCCGCTTTTGTTGGGCATCGGTCATCTGCTGGACGAGTTTTTGGTAGCAGTCATGTAGCTCTTGGGGCGTGGTGGGCTCCTTTTTATTCAAGCAGTCCGTCATATGTTGGCCGCTCTCGGCGACTGTCTTCAGGAACTGCGCTTCGAATTTCATTGCCTCTGCCAGGCTCTCCATCCAGGCCGCCTGCATCTGCGCCATGGGATTGGCGCCCTTCATCCACTGCTGCTGCCACCACGTCAACATGGGGCTGGCATTCATCATGGCCGGATCCATGCCGAAGGGATTGTTCTTCATGTTCGCCTCCTGAACGGGCCCCTCTGGGGCGCGCTACGGGGAATAGGAAATCCACATCTAGAGTATAGTTGAGGTGGCCTGGGTCGTGCCTCAGGAGTCATTCTTTCATGATTCCAGACACGCTTAGCCCGGCCATTGGGACAAGCAGACAAGGAGTTGGCCATGTGGAGTGTGATCAAGTCGGTGCTGGCGGCATTCTTCGGTGTGCAGAAGGAGCAGCGTCGCCGCGAAGACTTCGAAGAGGGCAAGCCGTTGGCCTTCATCGTCGTGGGCATGGTGATGGGGCTGCTGTTCGTAGTCGGGGTGGCGGCACTGGCTATCGCCGTCGCGCGCTGAGGCCGGTCGCGTTGAATCTGGCGTTGGTACGCACGGCGACTGAGGCAGTTTGTCACGGCAGGTTCCTCTATACTGCTTCACAGACACAGCTAATGTTGCGTTAATCGCGATCACAACAATAAAGAGGAGGCGCCGATGCGCACGTTGTTCGTGTGGATGGCCGGCTGTCTGATCGGGCTCGCATCAGTGCCCGCAACGCTTGCCAGCGGTTGGAACATGCCGGTAGGGGTGACCGATCTCAGTCGCGAAATTCATTCCCTGCACATGATCATCTTCTGGATTTGCGTGATCATCGGCGTGATCGTATTCGGGGTGATGTTCTATTCCCTGTTCAAGTTTCGCCGCTCCCGCGGCGCCAAGGCGGCTAATTTCCACGAGAACACCACGGTCGAGGTGCTCTGGACAGCCATACCCCTGCTGATCCTGGTCGGGATGGCGGTACCGGCTACCGCGACCCTCAAGAAGATGTACGACGCTTCCGAGGCAGAGCTTGACGTGATGGTCATCGGCCAGCAGTGGCGTTGGCGCTACGAGTATCTGGGCGAAGATGTGGCGTTCAACTCCAGCATGAGCACGCCTCGCGCCCAGATCAGCGGTGACGAGCAGCGCGGAGAACACTATCTGCTAGAGGTAGATAACCCCCTGGTGCTGCCGATCAATCGCAAGGTGCGTTTTCTGATGACCTCCGATGATGTCATTCACTCTTGGTGGATGCCGGACTTCGCCGTCAAGCAGGACACTATTCCGGGTTTCGTCAACGAGAACTGGGTGCGCATCGAGGAGCCGGGTATCTACCGAGGTCAGTGCGCCGAACTGTGTGGTATGGATCACGGTTTCATGCCCATCGTCGTGCATGCCGTGGAGGAAGAGGAGTTCGACGTCTGGCTCACCGAGCGTAGAGAGGAAGCCGAGCAGGAAGCCATGGGCGTCGATCGCGAGTGGGCGCTGGATGAGCTGATGGAGCGGGGGGAGACGGTCTACGCCAGCATCTGTTCATCCTGTCACCAGGCCGAAGGCCAGGGCGCTCCGCCGGCTTTCCCCGCCTTGGCGGGCAACCAGCAGTTGATCGACGATCAGGAATGGCACCTGGATATCATCCTCAACGGCGTGTCGGGTGCGGCGATGCCTGCCTTCCGCAGCACCCTCAACCCGGTCGAGATCGCTGCCGTTGTCACCTGGACGCGAAACGCCTGGGGCAACGATACCGGGGACGCCGTCCAGCCCTCCGCGGTAGTTGAGACGTTGGCGAACCAATAACAGTACAACAACAACGGCACAATGAGAGATCAGGGAGATTCACGATGGCGCCCAAGCTGCCTCCGCATCACCCCGTCGAGCAGAGCACCTCGGCCACCGCAGGCGGTCAGGCATCCGCCCATCATGCGCCGCCGCGTGGCATCCTGCGCTGGCTGCTGACCACCAATCACAAGGAAATCGGCAGCCTATATCTGATTTTCTCGTTGATCATGTTCTTTGTCGGCGGGATCTTCGCCATGGTGGTGCGCGCCGAGCTGTTCCAGCCGGGGCTGCAACTGGTCAATCCTGAATTCTTCAATCAGATGACCACCATGCACGGCCTGATCATGGTCTTTGCGGCGGTCATGCCGGCCTTCACTGGTCTAGCCAACTGGATGATTCCGCTACAGATCGGTGCGCCGGACATGGCACTACCGCGGCTCAACAACTTCAGCTTCTGGCTGCTTCCCGTGGCTTTCCTGCTGTTGCTGTCCACCTTGCTGATGCCAGGTGGCGGTCCCAACTTCGGCTGGACCTTCTACGCGCCGCTCTCCACTACCTATGCACCGCCGTCCACCACCTTCTTCATTCTTTCGCTGCATATTGCCGGTATCAGTTCGATACTGGGCGCTATCAATATTGTTGCTACCATCATCAACATGCGCGCCCCGGGCATGCGTCTGATGGACATGCCGCTGTTCGTTTGGACCTGGCTGATTACCGCCTTCCTGCTGATCGCCGTCATGCCGGTGCTGGCAGGGGTGATTACCATGATGTTGATGGATATCAACTTCGGGACCCACTTCTTCAATGCGGCCGGTGGCGGTGATCCGGTGCTGTTCCAGCACCTGTTCTGGTTCTTCGGGCACCCCGAGGTGTACATCATGATCCTGCCGGCTTTCGGTATCGTCTCGGCGATCATCCCGACCTTTGCCCGCAAGCCACTTTTCGGCTATGCCTCCATGGTGTACGCCACCGCGTCCATCGCCATCCTCTCCTTCATGGTGTGGGCGCACCACATGTTCGTGGTGGGGCTGCCATTGGCCGCCGAGCTGTTCTTCATGTACACCACCATGATCATTGCGGTGCCTACCGGGGTGAAGGTGTTTAACTGGATTACCACCCTGTTCCGCGGTTCCATCACCTTCGAGCCGCCGATGCTGTTCGCTTTGGCCTTCGTGGTGCTGTTCACCATCGGCGGCTTTTCCGGACTGATGCTGGCCATTGCCCCGGCGGATTTCCAGTACCACGACACCTACTTCGTGGTGGCGCACTTCCACTACGTGCTGGTGCCGGGGGCGGTATTCGCGATCATGGCCGGGGTCTACTACTGGCTGCCCAAGTGGACCGGTCACTACCCCAACGTCAAGCTGGCCCAGTGGCACTTCTGGCTGTCGGTGGTCGGCGTCAACCTGACCTTCTTCCCCATGCACTTCGCGGGTCTGGCCGGAATGCCCAGACGCATTCCTGACTACGCCCTGCAGTTTGCCGATTTCAACCTGGTGTCGAGCTTGGGGGCCTTCATGTTCGGGGCCTCTCAGCTGGTCTTCGTGGCGGTCGTGATTATCTGCGTGCGCGGCGGTGAGAAGGCACCTGCCAAGGCTTGGGAAGGGGCCGAGGATCTCGAGTGGACCGTACCAAGCCCGGCCCCGCTGCATACCTTCGAGACACCGCCAACTTTTCAGCGCCAAGAGCACTGAGCGGAATGCGGCCCAGCGCCATAGGAGGTGATGCATGAATGAGTCCGAACGCCGCTCGGCCCAGGCGATTCCCGGCGTACGCCGCACGGTGGTTCGCTTGGTCGCCACTCTGGTGGGCATGTTCGCCTTCGCCTTTGCCCTGGTGCCGCTCTACGACGTGTTCTGCGAGGTCACTGGCATCAACGGCAAGACCAACAGCACGGCCCAGGCGCTCATCCATGAGGAAGTCGACGAGTCACGCTACGTGACGGTGCAGTTCATCACCCGTAACGGGTCAGGTCTGCCCTGGAACCTAGAGGTGGAGACCCGTCAGGTTCGGGTGCATCCAGGACAGAGCACAGAGGTAGGCTTCGCCTTCCAGAACGCCAGCAGCGAAGGCACCTGGGGGCGGGCGGTGCCTAGCGTGTCGCCCTCCAATGCCGCACCACACCTGCGGAAGATGACCTGCTTCTGCTTTGAGGAGCAGCATTTGAAGGCCGGCGAGCGCCTGGAGCTCCCCCTGGTGTTTCAACTGACCCGGGATCTGCCGCCCGATATCAATACCGTAACTCTGGTTTACACCCTGTATCCGGTCACCCGAGACGAGGCGCCGCTTCAGGCTCGGGCGACTGACGGCAAAGGAGATAAGGCATGAGCGGTGGCAGCTATTACGTTCCGGCAACCAGCAAGTGGCCAATTCTCGGCTCGCTATCGCTGGGCCTGATGATGATCGGCACCGGCCAGGTGCTGGTTCACGACCGCGGTACCTCGCTCATGGCGCTCGGTCTTCTTGCCGTGCTGGCGGTGATGGGCCTGTGGTTTCGCGACGTGATCAAGGAGTCTCATCAGGGGCTCTATGATGCCCAGATGGACCGTTCCTTCCGCCAGGGCATGGGCTGGTTCATTTTCTCCGAGGTGATGTTCTTCGCCGCCTTCTTCGGGGCGCTCTTTTACATCCGTACTTTTGCCCTGCCATGGCTCGACGGCGAGGGAGCCAAGGGCGTGGCGGCGCTGCTGTGGCCTGAGTTTACCGCCAGTTGGCCCTTGCTGGAGCCGCCGGGTGACGTGGCCGGCCCCCGCGATACCTTCAGCCCCTGGCAGTTACCGCTGGTTAATACACTGATCCTGGTGGCGTCGAGCATCACCCTGACGGTGGCGCACGAAGGGCTCAAGGAAGGACATCGCGAAACCACTCGTAACTGGCTGTTTGCCACTCTGCTGCTGGCGGTTACGTTTATCGTCATCCAGGGCGTCGAGTACTACGAAGCCTACTCTCACTACGGCATCACCCTGGAGGCGGGCATCTACGGCGCGACCTTCTTCCTGCTGACGGGGTTCCATGGCGCCCACGTGATCATCGGCGCCACGATCCTGGCGGTGATGCTGGTGCGCATACTGCGCGGCCATTTCTCGAGCGATAGCCACTTTGGGTTCGAGGCCGCCTGCTGGTACTGGCACTTCGTGGACGTGGTGTGGATCGGTCTGTTCCTGTTCGTCTATGTCTTCTAGGACGGCTCAGCCGCCCAGGCCTCCTGCGTAGAAGCCGTAGAAGAGCAGGCACAACAGGGTGGCGGTAAGCGCAACGCGCACCTTGAGTGACACCAGCAGCCGGCGCGAGCCGGCGCCATCGCGAAGCAGGAAGCCGGCACCGGCGGCGAGGCTTGCCAGCATGGCCAGGAACACCAGCGCGATCAGGACCTTTAGCAGCATGGAACACTCCTTTGATAACTCTCCCGCTCAGCATGCCCGTCGTGGGCCATGGCGGCAACGGCTGTGGTGGGCGCTGTGGATGCCGCTGGTGCTGCTTGGTCTGGGGCTGGGCCTTTGGCAGTGGGAACGAGCCGACGAGAAGCGCGACTACCTGACGGCGCTGGAAGCGGCGCCGCACCTGGAGGCACCGCGGCAACTCCCCCCGGATGGCAGCCACCTGACCCTCAGCGGGCACTACCTGCCGGACGAAACCCTGTTTCTCGACAATCGTGTTCTCGATGGCCGTCATGGCGTGGCGCCACTGACCCCGCTGCGCACCGATGATGGTCGAGTATGGCTCGTGCAGCGTGGCTTCCTGGCCAGCGGTGCTGGCCGCGAGACACCTGAGGTGGCAACCCCCGAAGGCCCCGTGACGCTGGTGGGACGCTGGCAGGTGGCGGGCAAGGGGACACCGCTGTTCGGTCCCAACCGTGAGGGTCAGCGCCTTCAGCGGATACAGCTTGATGCCTGGGAGATGCGCTTTGCCCATGATGGCTGGCTGCATCTCGAACAGGGTCCAGGGCGCCTGGCACCCTGGTGGACGCCGAGCGTGATGCCGCCCAGCCGGCATCTGGGCTATGCGGTGCAGTGGTGGGGACTGGCATTGGCTGCGCTTGTGGTGATGGTGATTGGTGGCCGGCGGCTAGGGCGCGATCGGCGGTCGACCGGGGCAAAATCGTACCGTAGAGACAAGCAGGAGAGCTTTTGATGAGTCAGACCTCCCGAGCACGCGCTTCCCGCCTCAAGGTGCTGGCGTTGATTTCGCTTTTCGCGCTGCCGCTGCTGGTGGCTTGGGTCATGCTGACCTGGCAGATCGGTATTCCCGAGGAGCGCACCGCCCACGGTAACCTGGCGCCGGACATCCCGGCACTCGCGTCGTGGCCCATGGATAGCGAGCACGCGCCGGCGTTGGCCGGTGTCTGGGTGCTGGCCTTCGACTGCAGCACCCGCTGTGAGGCTCTTTCCGACCAGTGGTGGCGCCTGCATCGGGCCCTGGGTCGCGAGGCTCCCCGTGTCGGTCGCCTGCGCGTGGGAGGAGAGGCGGAGGCGCTGCCCGGCGAGAGAGTGGCACAGTGGGTCGGGCGACCGGCGTGGCACGCCTCAGACCATCTCTGGGTGCTGGACCCGAGAGGAGTCCCGGTACTCGCCTATTCGCCCGAGGTATCGCCGCGGGATGTGCTCGATGATGTGAATCGTCTGCTGCGCATGAATCCCGAGGTGTTGCGTCGGGAAGAACCCAGCCTGGCAGGACGGTAGAGGCGACAGGGATGACGGCAATGATCAACGAAGAGTTTCGAGGTCGCCTGCGGTGGCTCATGACCCTTAGCCTGGCAGGGGTAATGTTTACCGTGGCGGTGATTCTGGTGGGGGTGTTCACGCGGCTGGTGGATGCGGGTCTGGGCTGCCCGGATTGGCCGGGTTGCTACGGGCAACTGGTGGTGCCGGATGCGTCGCGTGCCATGGCCCATACGCCGGAGGCGCCGCTGGAGACTTTCCAGGCGTGGGTCGAGATGGTGCACCGCTACGTGGCGTCGGCCCTGGGGCTGCTCGTGATCGCCCTGGTCGTGCTTGGGTCGCGCTTGAGGCGTCAGGCGGACTACCCCTGGGGAGTGAGCCTCGCGCTGCTGGCGGTGATCCTGCTGCAGGGTGCCTTCGGGGCTTTCACCGTGACCCTCAAGCTGTGGCCTCAGGTGGTGACCCTTCATCTGCTTGGCGGTCTGTCGGTAATGCTGCTGTTCCTGTGGCTGCATCTGAGGCTGCGGCGTTTTGCCAGTGGCCGGCTGACGTTCGGCGGGGTGGCGCCTCCACGTCGCCCACTGACGGTGCTATGGGGGTTGGCCATGCTGTTGCTGGCGGCACAGATAGCTCTGGGGGGTTGGGTCTCCAGCAACTATGCCGGCATCGCCTGCCAGGGCTTTCCGACGTGCAACGGGCAGTGGTGGCCGGATCTCGATTGGAGCGAGGGGTTTCACCTGACCCAGAGCGTGGGGCCCAACTATTTACACGGCCAGTTGCATGCCGAGGCGCGCACGGCGATTCAGATGGGCCATCGTCTGGGGGCTCTGGCGCTGGGGCTGGCGCTGCTGGTCCTGGCCATGCGTCACTGGCATGAGGCCCGGCTGCGTCCCTGGCTGGGCGCCCTGACGGGCCTCTTTGTCGTGCAGGTGGGGCTTGGCATCGCCAATGTGCTGCTTTGGCTGCCGCTTTGGCTGGCCCTACTGCATACGGCGGGGGCGGTGGCGCTGGTCATCGCCCTGGCCATGGCGGTCTGGGCGTGGCGGGAATCTGAAGCGACGTCAGTATTACAACAATCGACCAAGAAGGAGTGGGTCCATGTCTGAGGCCATGATGACGCAAGTTCCGGCGGCGGCGTCTGTGCCGCTGGAGTCGGCCCGCTGGGGCTGGCGGGATCTACTGACGCTTTGCAAGCCGCGGGTGGTGGTAGTGATGCTGGTATGTGCCCTGGTGGGCATGGCACTGGCGCGTCCCATGCTGCCATCGCTTGCCATCGTGTTTTTCGGGCTGGCGGGTATCGGGCTAGCTGCCGGTGGAGCGGCGGCCTTCAACCATGTGGTCGACCGCCGCCTGGACGCCATGATGCTGCGCACGTCGCGCCGCCCGCTGGCGGCACGCCGCATGCCCAGCGCCGTGGCGCTGACCTGGGCCACGCTGCTCTCGGTGGCAGGTGTCGGTTTGTTGGCCTGGCAGGTCAATGCGCTCACCGCCTGGCTGACCTTGGGCTCGCTGATCGGCTACGCGCTGGTCTACACCGCCTTTCTGAAACACGCGACACCCCAGAATATTGTAATCGGCGGGGTCGCCGGGGCGGCGCCTCCGCTGCTGGGTTGGACGGCGGTCACCGGTCAGCTTGGCCCCGAGCCGCTGCTGTTGATGTTGATCATCTTCGCCTGGACGCCGCCGCATTTTTGGGCGCTGGCGTTGCACAAGCGTGAGGAGTACGCCCGGGCTGGGGTGCCGATGCTGCCGGTGACCCACGGCGAAGCCTTTACTCGGCTGCAGGTGTGGCTCTATGGCTGGTTAACCGTCGCAGTCACCCTGATGCCCTTCGCCATCGGCATGAGCGGGGCCGTCTATCTGGTGGGCATGATGGCGCTCAATGCGCGCTTCATGTTCTGGAACTGGAAGGTGTGGCGCGGAGAGGATGCCAGCGCGCCCCTGGCGGCCTTCTGGTTTTCGATTCGCTACATCCTCGGCGTCTTTGGCGTGTTGCTGCTGGACCACTATGCCATGGCCTGGTCGCTGTGGGGATAACCCCGCGTCATAGACTCTGACGCCCGGTCGATCAGACCGGGCGTCGCTGTTTCAAGAGTCGCCATGGTCTACCAGCAGGTCACCAAGCTACCAGAAGGCCACTAACAGGAAATAAGCCATCAGGGTCACCAGCACGGTACTTATCAGATTGAGCGCGAAGCCGGCGCGGATCATCGACTGGATCTTCATGTGCCCCGTGGCAAAGACAATGGCATTGGGTGGCGTGGCCACTGGCATCATGAAGGCGCAGCTGGCGGCGATGGCGGCAGGCACGGTAATCAGCAGCGGCGAGATGTCCAGTGACAGGGCCAATGCTCCCAGAAGTGGCAGGAAGGCTGCGGCGGTGGCGGTGTTGGAGGTAACCTCGGTGAGAAAGATGATCACTAGAACTACCACGCCGATCATGGCCAGCAGAGGGAAGGTGCCGAAAATGGCAAGCTGTTCGGCGATCCAGTTGGCAAGCCCGGTGCGGGTGATGGTTCCTGCGAGGGCCAGGCCGCCGCCGAACAGCAGCAGGATGCCCCAGGGCACTTTCTGGGCCTCCTCCCAGATCATCAACCTACCACCGTCGCCCTGGCCGCTGGGCACCAGGAACAGCACGATGCCAGCGGCGATGGCGACGCCAGTATCGGAGAGCCATGGCAGACCAACGTCATTGAGCAGCGGGCGAAATATCCATGTCATTGCCGCCAGAGCGAAGATGATCGCCACGCGCTTTTCGGCAGGGCTCATTGGGCCGAGTCTCGACAGTTCGTTGCTTACCATGCCGGCGCTGTCTTCGCCGGCATCAAGGCGGAAACCTCCGCGGGTCAGCCACCACCAGGCCGCGGCCATCATGGCGATGCTGATGGGCAGGCCGATAACCATCCACTGTGCGAAGCCGATGTCGATGCCACGATCCTCGGCCAGGTAGCCGGCCAACAGGGCGTTGGGCGGTGTCCCGATCAGGGTGGCGACGCCACCGATGCTGGCGGAATAGGCGATGGCCAGCAGCAGGGCAGTAGCGTAGCGCTTTACCTCGTCGGAATCGCCGTCGCTTAGCAGGCTGATGACCGACAGTCCGATGGGCAGCATCATAATGGCGGTGGCGGTGTTAGAGACCCACATGCTCAGAAAGCCGGTGGCGATCATGAAGCCGCCTATCTGGCGACGGGGCTGGTGGCCCACCAACTTAAGCACCTGCAGTGCCAGGCGGCGGTGAAGATTCCAGCGTTGCATCGCGATACCTAGCAGGAAACCGCCCAGGAAGAGGTAGATGATCGGATTGGCGTAGCTGCTGGTTGCCTCGCTCATGGTGCCCAGCCCGAGGGCGGGAACCAGCACCATGGGCAGCAGCGAGGTGATGGGGATGGGCACGGCTTCGGTGGACCACCAGGTAGCCATCAGTAGCGCTAGCCCCACGCAGGCCCAGGCGGCCTCGCTCATGCCGGCCGGAGGCGGCAGAGCCAGAGTGGCCAACAGCAGGACGGGCCCTAGCCACAGGCCGATGCGGCCGGCGGTAGAGGAACCGTCCCCCTTTTTGTTAGCGTCGGGTCTCTTGTTCATGCATGACTCCATCAGCGTTTGGCACCGAGGGTGGTGCGAAGAGGGGGCAGATAACGCATAGCTTATTACATTAGTTATCGCCGGTTTTCAGGGGCCAGGTATCCGCCTTTTAGCTACTGCTGTGCCGGGGTATCTCGCCATGGCAGCCTGCAAGCGGCTATGTCAGTGTGGTCAACGAACGTATGCCCGCCAAGGAACTCCCCCAATGCCCAACGTCGTCCCATTGCCCGATCTCACCCAATTGATTGGCCTCTGCGAGCAGGCCGGCCGCGCCATCCTGACGGTTCGTGAGGCGGGCTTTCGCGTCGACGCGAAAGCCGATGCGTCGCCCGTGACGGCCGCGGATCTTGCCGCTAACGAAATTCTAGTAGCGGGCCTTGGAGCCTGCTCGACGTTGCCCATTCTCTCCGAAGAGGGGCCTGCGGTTTCCTGGAGGGAGCGTCGGCAATGGCGACGTTTCTGGCTGATCGATCCGCTGGACGGTACCCGCGAGTTTGTTGACGGCTTCAATGACTTTACCGTCAACGTGGCCCTGGTCGAGGAGGGCAGGCCTGCGCTTGGCGTGGTACATGCGCCGGCATCGGGTATCAGCTGGGCCGGAACGGTCGGGAAGGGGGCCTGGCGCTGGCAAGAAGGTGAGCCGCGGGCGATTCGTGTGGCACCGCGCTGGCCGCCAAGGTTACTGGCCAGCCGTGCCCATCTAGATGCTACTACCCGTGACTGGATATCGGCCATTCCTGGGACGCAGCTTGAGCGCTGTGGAAGCTCGGTAAAGTTCTGTCGTATCGCCGAAGGAAAAGCTGACCTCTATCCTCGCTTCTCGCCGACGTGCGAGTGGGATACTGCCGCCGGTCAGGCGGTACTCGAAGCGGCAGGAGGGGCGGTGCTTGCCGCCGAGACGCTTGAGCCGCTTCGCTGCCAACAGGGCGAGAGTCTGCTTAATGGTCACTTTATCGCCTGTGCATCAGGGGCCTGGAGAGATCGCCTGGCGGCCGTGGCACATCGCGCGGTTTGGAATGAACGAAAACCGTCGGTAGAATGAACTTCTACGTCAGTTATACAGACATATTTTAAGAGTTAAATTTTTTCACAATCGCGAGACCCCTGATGACGACAACGACAGCGCTAGTTTTGACCGGCATTGGCCTGGTGATCATCACCGGCCTCGCCGCCTATGCCTACACACTTCGCAAGGAGGTGCTTCGCCGGCAGGCCTTTCGTGAAGACGAGGAGCGTCGCGCCCGCGAAAACTGTCTCGACAACCTGGAGATGGTGGCCTCGTCACTTCTTCAGGAGCAGGTGGAGGTCACCGAGGCTGCCTGGCGCTGCAAGGTGCTGCTGGAGATTCTCGATCCGCGTTTGATGGAGCGGGAATCCTTCCGTCCCTTCGGCGAGGTTCACGAACGCACCCGCCATTTGAGTACCCACCAGGCACGCAGTGAGCTGACGCCCAAGGAACGCTTCAAAGAAGACCGCGAGCGTCTCGCCGTGGAAGAGGAATTGCGAGAGGCTGTCCGCAGCGCTGCCACCGCAGTACTGGAGTTCAGACGAAATTGGCCGGCCAGCCTTCATTAAATGAAAGATATTACTCGGACATTTTCGAACACTGTGCGTATACTGCACCGTTCTGCTAAGTTCATAACATGGCGATTGAAAGACCGGGCGAGCTGCCGCAAGCTGAACCCGTGTCGAGCATTGTCGATGCTGTTTATGTGGCGCGGCAAATCTGGCACGGTCGCAGCGGAGCTGACTCCGCGGCGCCCAATCGTCGGGATCATCTGGGAAGGTGTTGCACCTGCAGCCTGTCCTGGAATCAAGTAAGAAAAAAGCGAAGGAGTTACACAATGAAGAAATCCACGACTGGCTTGCTGCTCGGTTCTGCTTTGGTGGTCGGCCTGGCAGGCTGTGCTACCCCCAACACCAGCCCCTCTTCCGATCGCCCCTGGTACCAGCAGCCGGTAACGTGCGGTATTGCAGGCAGCCTGATCGGCGGCGGCATCGGCTTTGCCACCAGCGGCAGCTCAGATGAAGAAGAAGGTGCTGCTACCGGTGCCGTTGCCGGTGCCGCCATTGGTGCTCTGCTGTGTGCCGATCGCTCTCCGGCCCCGGTAGCCGAGCCCGAGCCGAGGCCTGCGCCCGCTCCTGAGCCCGTGCCTGAGTTCGAGCCGGTGACTCTCTCAAGCGAAGTCAACTTCGCGTTTGACTCATCCGAACTGCGTCCGCAGGCCGAGATGACGCTGGATGAAGTGGCCCGTCGCCTGCGCGAGCACACCGACGTGCGCATCCGCATCGAAGGTCATACCGACTCCAGGGGCTCCGACCAGTACAATCAGAACCTTTCCGAGCGTCGTGCCAACTCCGTGCGCAGCTACCTGGCCAGCCAGGGCGTCGCCGGTAACCGCATGATTGCTGTCGGCTACGGTGAGCAGCGCCCGGTTGCCAGCAACCAGACCGACGAGGGCCGTGCCCTGAACCGTCGTGTCGAGATCGACCGTCAGTAATCGATTGTCGTGAATCGGGCGAGCCATCGCCCTACCAGCAGGGGCGCCTTCGGGCGCCCCTGCTGCGTTGTGGCACGGGCGTTGGTGATGTTGCGCTGGGTGCAAGGCGCTGTGTGGTGGCGTGCCGCGCCTCGACTCTGGTATGGTAGTGCCCGCTTTTCTATCCCTGTTCACCGCGACATGTGGTCTTTCGTATTGGCCACCACTGCGCACAAGGATTCCTTGATGCCAATCGTGACCCTGCCTGACGGCAGTCAGAGAACCTTCGACAAACCGCTCACCGTGATGCAACTGGCTGAGGATATCGGTCCGGGACTTGCCAAGGCCTGCGTCGCCGGCAAGATAGACGGTGTGGCAGTAGATACCGCCGACTTCATCGAGCGTGACGCCGAGGTGGCCATACTCACTGCTCGTGACCCCGAGGGACTGGAGGTGATACGTCACTCCTGTGCTCACCTGGTCGGTCACGCCGTCAAGCAGCTTTATCCCGAGGCCAGGATGGCCATCGGTCCCGTCATTGACGATGGCTTCTACTACGATATCGATTTCGGTCGCTCGGTGACTCCCGAGGACCTCGAGGCCATCGATACCCGCATGCAGAAGTTGATCGAGCGGGACTACGATGTGGTACGCGAATATGTCGATCGCGATAAGGCGATGCTTGCCTTCTTGCATCGCGACGAGCCTTACAAGCAGGAGATCGTCCGCGAGATTCCTGAAGGCGAGGCCATTCGTCTCTATCATCACGAAGAATATGTCGACATGTGTCGGGGGCCCCATGTCCCCAATACACGGCACCTGAAAGCATTCAAGCTGACCAAGCTGGCTGGCGCCTATTGGCGCGGTGATGCCTCAAAGCCGATGCTCACCCGCATCTACGGTACCGCCTGGCCCGACAAGAAGCAGCTCAAGGCCTACCTCAAGCGACTCGAGGAGGCAGAGAAGCGCGATCATCGCAAGCTGGCGAAGAAGATGGACCTCTTCCACCTTCAGGAAGAGGCGCCAGGCATGGTGTTCTGGCACCCTAACGGCTGGACCATGTACCAGGCGCTGGAGCAGTACATGCGCCGCGTACAGATCGAGAACGGCTACCAGGAGATCAAGACGCCCCAGGTGGTCGATCTCTCGCTGTGGAAGAAGTCCGGCCACTGGGGACACTACAGCGACCTGATGTTCACCACGGAGTCCGAGAAGCGCGAGTACGCGGTAAAGCCGATGAACTGCCCCTGCCACGTGCAGGTCTTCAACCAGGGTCTGAAGAGCTATCGTGACCTGCCGCTGCGTCTGGCCGAGTTCGGCAGCTGCCATCGCAACGAACCTTCCGGTTCCCTGCACGGCCTGATGCGAGTGCGCTCCTTCACCCAGGACGATGCGCACATCTTCTGTACCGAGAAGCAGATCCAGACCGAGGCCGAGAATTTCATCGCGCTGACTCTCGAGGTCTACAAGGAATTGGGCTTCGATGACGTGGAGCTGAAGCTCTCGACCCGTCCCGATGATTTCCTCGGTGAGCCAGAGATGTGGGATCGCGCCGAGGCGGGCCTCGAGGCCGCACTCAATGTGACCGGTCTCGAGTGGGACCTGCAGCCAGGGGAGGGTGCTTTCTACGGCCCCAAGATCGAGTTCTCCCTGCGCGACTGCCTCAACCGTGTCTGGCAGTGCGGCACCCTGCAGTTGGACTTCAACCTGCCGGGCCGACTGGGGGCTCAGTTTGTCGACGAGGATGGATCACGAAAGACGCCGGTGATGCTACACCGCGCGATCCTGGGTTCCTTCGAACGCTTTCTCGGCATTCTTATCGAGCACTATGCCGGGGCCATGCCACTGTGGCTGGCGCCCCAGCAGGCGGTGATCCTCAATATCACCGATGCACAGCGTGATTTTGTGCTGAATCTCGAGCAGCGGCTGCAGAAAATTGGCCTTCGCGTCAAGGCGGACTTGAGGAACGAGAAGATCGGCTTTAAAATCCGCGAGCATACGTTGCAGAAGGTTCCCTATCTCCTCGTAGTGGGGGATAAGGAAGTCGAGGCCGACTCGGTGGCCGTGCGAACGCGCACCGGCGAGGATCTAGGCACCATGCGGGTCGATGACCTCATCGAGCGTCTGAACGCCGAAATCGGCTGACGACATCGTCAATCGTCTTAAGGAGACTGAGCGATCAAGCGAAGCAACCCAAGAGGGCGCGTCCAGGATAAGCGCCCCCCGATGAACGAGCGCATTACCGAGGATCAGGTTCGCCTGATCGATAGCGACGGCGAACAGCTGGGCGTCGTGCCCACCAGTGAAGCACTGGAGCGAGCCGAAGCCTCGGGAATGGATCTCGTACAGATATCCAATGCCGATCCAATCGTCTGCAAGATCATGGACTACGGCAAATTCGTCTTCGAGCAGAAGAAGCAGAAGTCCGCTCAGAAGAAGAAGACGAAGCAGATTCAGGTCAAGGAAGTTAAGTTCCGGCCTGGCACCGACGAGGGTGACTATCAGGTCAAGATGAAAAACCTGATTCGTTTCCTTGAAGGTGGCGACAAGGGCAAGGTCACGCTGCGTTTTCGCGGACGTGAGATGGCGCACCAGGACCTCGGCCGCAAGCTGATGGAACGGATCGCCGCCGATCTCGATGAGATCGGGACCGTGGAGGCCTTTCCTAAGATGGAAGGGCGCCAGATGATCATGATCATCGCCCCGAAGAAGAAGTAAGCGAAAAAGAAAGTAAGCGAAAGAGAAAAAGTGATCCGTGGGCCAGTTCAACGGGCAGTGGATGTTATCACCCACCGTCGGCCTCGGGTTTTCTGAAAAAACCTCGTAATGGAGTGTTCTTCCATGCCGAAGATCAAGACCAATCGCGGCGCAGCCAAGCGTTTCAAGAAGACGGCTAACGGCTTCAAGCACAAGCAGTCGTTTCGTAGCCATATTCTGACCAAGAAGTCCACCAAGCGTAAGCGTCAGTTGCGTGGTATGAAGCAGATCCATGACGCCGATAAGGCGCTCATCCAGCGGATGCTGCCTAACCTGTAACCCTTGGTAGACCCTTTTTTCGTCAGGAGTAAGCTATGACTCGTGTCAAACGTGGCGTTGTCGCCCGTCGTCGTCACAAGAAGATTCTCAAGCAGGCCAAGGGTTACTACGGTGCCCGTAGCCGAGTGTTCCGCGTTGCCAAGCAGGCCGTCATCAAGGCTGGCCAGTACGCGTATCGCGACCGCCGTAATCGCAAGCGTCAGTTCAGGGCTCTGTGGATTCAGCGAATCAACGCCGGTGCTCGTCAGCACGGTCTGTCCTACAGCCGCTTCGTGGGTTGTCTGAAGAAGGCGGGTATCGAGATTGACCGCAAGGTCCTTGCGGATCTGGCTGTCAACGAGAAGGCCGCCTTCGCTGCCATCGTCGAGAAGGCCAAGGCTGCCCAGTAAGTGATCGCGTCATATGCGGTGACTCGGCTCTGGCCGATCGACCGTTGACGTTGCAGGGGAAGAGCAGCCGCTCTTCCCCTTTTTCTTGACTACTGATATTCGAATTCGGAGCGCAACGGATGGACCACCTTCCCACTCTGGTCGCCGAGGCCCGGCAGGCGATCCAGGCCGCCGAGACCATTCCGGCCCTGGAAGAACTGCGCGTGCGCTATCTCGGCAAGAAGGGCGAGATCACCGCGCTGCTCAAGGGGCTCGGCAAGTTGTCTGCTGCCGAGCGTCCGGCCGCCGGTGAGCGCATCAACCAGGCCAAGCAGGCTCTTGCCGAGGAACTGGAGGGGCGCCGTGCGGCCCTGGAGAAGGCGGCCCTGGAGCAGCGGCTCTCTGCCGAACGCCTGGACGTGACCTTGCCCGGCCGCGGCCAGATCGACGGCGGCCTGCACCCGGTCACCCGAACCTTGGAGCGCATCGAGGGGCTGTTCACCCGCATTGGCTACGATGTCGCGGTGGGGCCGGAGATCGAGGATGACTATCATAATTTCGAGGCCCTCAACATTCCGGCCCACCACCCGGCCCGCGGCATGGCAGATACCTTCTACTTCGATGCCACTCGCCTGTTGCGCACCCACACCTCGCCGGTTCAGGTGCGCACCATGAAGGAGGGCAAGCTGCCGATTCGTATCGTCTGTCCGGGACGGGTCTATCGTAGCGACTCCGACCTGACCCACACTCCCATGTTTCACCAGGTGGAGGGGTTGCTGGTTGACGAGGATGTCAGCTTTGCCGACCTCAAGGGCACCATCGAGGACTTCCTGCACGCCTTTTTCGAGCGTGACGATCTGTCCGTGCGCTTCCGTCCCTCCTACTTCCCCTTTACCGAGCCCTCCGCCGAGGTCGATATCCAGTGCGTGATGTGCTCGGGCAAAGGGTGCCGGGTCTGCTCCCACAGCGGCTGGCTCGAGGTGATGGGCTGCGGCATGGTCCACCCCGAGGTGTTCCGCCATTCCGGCATCGATACGGATCGCTACACCGGCTTCGCCTTCGGCATGGGCGCCGAGCGCCTGGCCATGCTGCGCTATGGCGTAAACGATCTGCGCATGTTTTTCGACAACGACCTGCGCTTCCTGCGTCAGTTTGCCTGATCTCCCTCGCACCAGCAGAACACAGGATTTGTCATGAAATTTTCCGAACAGTGGCTGCGCGAGTGGGTGTCACCGCAGCTTGACACCCAGGCATTGGCCGATCAGATCACCATGGCAGGCCTCGAGGTGGATGCGGTGGACCCTGTGGCGGCGGCCTTCGATGGCGTGGTGGTGGCGGAGGTGCTGGAGAAGATTCAGCACCCCGATGCCGACAAGCTCAACGTCTGCCGTGTCGAAGACGGTTCCGGTGAGCCGGTTCAGGTGGTCTGCGGCGCCCCCAATGTGGCGGTGGGCCAGAAGGTGCCCTTCGCTCGGGTCGGTGCCGTGTTGCCGGGTGACTTCAAGATTCGCAAGGCAACACTGCGTGGCCAGGAGTCTCGAGGAATGATCTGCTCTGCGTCGGAGCTCGGTCTTGAGGAGGAAACCTCACCCGGGATCCTCGAACTGCCGGCGGACGCCCCAGTGGGTGAGGACTTCCGCGGCTGGATGGGCCTCAGCGATCACACCATCGAGGTGGACCTCACGCCGAACCGCGGGGATTGCCTGAGCCTCAAGGGCATGGCTCGCGAGGTGGGTGTGCTCAATCGCCTGACGGTGACCTGGCCCGACGTCCAGCCGGTGGCCGCGACCCATGACGAGATTTTTCCGGTGCGCGTCGAGGACGCCGAGCACTGTCCCCGCTATATCGGTCGTTTGATCAAGGGGGTGGACGTTACCGCCGAGACCCCGCTGTGGATGGTAGAGCGTCTTCGCCGCAGCGGTATACGCTCCATCGATCCGGTGGTGGATGTCACCAACTACGTGATGCTTGAGCTCGGTCAGCCGCTGCACGCCTTCGATCTTGCCAACCTTCACGGTGCGGTAGTCGTGCGTCTGGCTCGGGTGGGTGAGCAGCTGGTATTGCTGGACGGTCAGAAGGTGGCGCTGACCGATGGCACGCTGGTGATCGCCGACGAGCGTGGCCCCTTGGCTATCGCTGGGGTGATGGGCGGCGAGCACTCCGGTGTGGGCGCCGAGACTCGCGATATCTTTCTTGAGTCTGCTTTCTTCGCTCCCCTGGCGATAGCCGGTCAGGCGCGTGGGTACGGGCTGCACACCGACGCCTCTCACCGCTTCGAGCGCGGCGTGGACGCTGAGCTGGCTCGAGAGGCGGCCGAACGCGCCACGGGGCTGCTGTTGCAGATCACCGGCGGTGAGCCCGGTCCCCTGGTCGAGGTGGCAAGCCACGAATACCTGCCCGCTGAGCAGCGCGTTCATCTGCGTGCGACGCGTCTCGAGCAGGCGCTGGGTAAGGCGTTGCCGGCCGAGGAGGTCACCGAGATACTCCAGCGGCTGGGGATGGCGGTGGATGTCGATGATCAGGGATGGCGGGCCGTGGCGCCGAGTTGGCGTTTCGATATCGTCATCGAGGAGGACCTGATCGAGGAGGTGGCGCGTATCCATGGTTATAACCGTCTGCCGGTTCGTCGCCCCCAGGCTCGCCTTGAGCTGCGCCCGGACCATGAGGCTCATACTCCTCTAGGCCGCCTTCGTCGTCAGATGGTAGCTCGCGGTTTTTACGAGGCAGTGACCTACAGCTTCGTGGCTCCAGAATTACAGGGGGCGCTGCTGCCCGAAGCCGTTTCGCCGGTACTGGCCAATCCCATTTCCGCCGACTTGTCGGTGATGCGGGCAAGCCTCTTCCCCGGTCTGGTGCGGGCGCTTGAACATAACCTTAACCGTCAGCAAACCCGCGTACGCCTGTTCGAGACCGGCTTGGTCTTCCGCGGTGAGCTCGATGACCTGCAGCAGTTGCCCATGCTGGGAGCGCTCGTGTGTGGTTCCCGGGAGCCGGAGGGCTGGTCGGCGAATCGTGAAACGGTGGACTTCTTCGATCTCAAGGGCGACCTGGAGAGCTTGCTCGCCATGGGTGGCGAACCCGATGTCTGGCGCTTCGAACCCGCCGAGCATCCGGCACTGCATCCGGGCCAGTGCGCACGAATCCTGCACCGCGGAGAGGAGGCCGGCTGGATCGGCACTCTGCACCCGGCGGTCCGTGCTCGGCTGGGACTGAAGCTGGATGTCGTGCTGTTCGAGGTGCGTCTGGATACTCTGACCCACGGCCACGTGCCCGCCTTCACCCCGCTGTCTCGTTTCCCGGAAGTGCGTCGCGACCTGGCTTTCCTGGTTGATGAGCACCTGCCGGTGCAGGCGCTGTTGGATACCCTTCGCGGCCAGGCCGGTGAATGGCTTACTGAGAGCCACCTGTTCGATGTGTATCAGGGAAAGGGCGTGCCGGAAGGGCGCAAGAGCGTGGCACTGGGCTTGACCTGGCAGCATCCTTCGCGCACGCTGAATGACGAGGAAATCAATCAGTTGGTCGATGCCATCATCACTGAGTCCCGGCAGCACCTCGGTGCCGAACTTCGCGGATAAGCTTCGCGGATAAGCGGCAAGGATGATCCAGAGAGTCGGGCAGGGGAGTCGGCAACGGCCATGAGGCGGACGCCACACGAGGGAGTGAACATGGGTGCACTGACCAAGGCCGAAATGGCCGAGCATCTGCACGCCGAGCTGGGTCTCTCCAAGCGCGAGGCCAAGTCCATGGTAGAGGCCTTCTTCGAGGAGATCCGCGCCTGTCTGCGCGAGAATGAACAGGTCAAGCTGTCCGGTTTCGGAAATTTCGACCTGCGCGACAAGCGCGAGCGCCCTGGCCGTAATCCCAAAACCGGTGAGGAGATCCCGATCTCCGCTCGGCGCGTCGTGACCTTTCGGCCGGGGCAGAAGCTCAAGAGCCAGGTGGAGGACTACAGCGGCGTTATTCAATGATGGCAGCATGGCTGTCAAACGGCTGTCAAACGGCTGTCAAACGCAGAACGCCACCTCAAGAGGTGGCGTTCTGCGTTATGGCTTGGAGGCACTGTTCGATCATGAATCCGCCGGTCTGAGTTCACGCTTCTGGCATCATACCGAACCGCCGCTCTCCAGAAACCAAGTGATCACCACCTTGAAAATATAACCCATCATGCCGGCGCCCAGCACGATGAATAGCATCAGGGTGCCGAAGCGGCCGGCGTTAGACTTCTTCGCCAGGTCCCAGATGATGAATCCCATGAACAGAATCAAACCGCTGATCATGATCGGGGTGATCCAGGCCTCGAATATCTGCAGCATGTCGCCTCCGTGCAAGGAGTAGGAAAGCCCCAGTATCATACTAGGTCTCTCGGTAGACGGGCAGAATTCTACGTGCGACGAAATGCCCTGGTCATCCCTCGGTCATGCGTCGGTGATGATGCGGGCCGGCAATGAGGCGTGTTAAAATCCGAGTAGAATTCTCAGGTAAATCCAGGATATATCCATGCTCAAGATCTTTGTCGGTACCATGTATGGCGGCGCCTTGGACGTCGCTGAGCAGGTCAAGCCGCTGTTCGAGGAGGCCGGCTATTCTGTCGCCATCTACGACAACCCCACCCTGGAAAATCTCACCGGGTCGCCTACCGATCTGGCGCTGTTCTGTGTCTCCACGACCGGCAGCGGCGACTATCCAGGCAACTTCGTGCCCTTCGCCCGTTCCATCGCCGAGAAGAGCCCTGAACTTGGCTCACTACGCTACGGCCTGATTGCGCTGGGCGACAGTTCCTACGGCGATACTTTCTGTGGCGCCGGACGCCAGCTCGATGAGCTGCTGCAGGGGCAGGGGGCACGTCGCCTGGGTGAGCGGCTGGAGGTCGACGCCATGGAGACCTTCATGGCCGATGACGCTGCGCTGCCCTGGGTTCAGGAGTGGATCGAGTCACAAGCGCTCAAGGTGGCCTGAGATGGGGACAAAGCCTACCCCGGAGCGGATCAGCCTCATGTTGGGCATGGTGGTTCTGATGATGTCGACCATTCCTCGCTTCCTGGTGGGGGGGCATGACAACCGTTTCAATCTGATTCTGATCGCTCTGGTCGTGGTGGCCGGCGTGGCGGTGGCCAGCTGGCGACAGCTGGAAGCCGAGGCGCGCTTGCGGCTTCCGCGCCTGATGGGACGCCTGGGCATCTGCATGGCGGCCGGCCTTGCCGGCATGGGCCTGTTCCATACGTTTTCCACCGACTTCATCGGTTGGGAACTGCTGATCGCCCACGGAGCCACTCTGGGCTTGCTGCTGCATGCCCTGTCGCTCTGGTTGAGAGCGCCCGCCTGATCGAGATCCTAGCCGGAATGACATGGAACAAGACGCTACGACACGGGGGCAGCATGCCGACCTGGCATGCTGCCCCCTGATTACGTATCCCTTACGTCTTACCCCAGCGTGTAGCAGGGCACGTAGTTGTCAGAGAGTTTCATGCGTCCCTGGGCGACGAAGGAGTCGAGGAGCTTGTCGAGGCGAGACATCAGCTCCGCCTCGGCTTTCAAGTGAAAGGGCCCGCGGGCCTGGATGGCACGGATGCCCTGCTCCTTGACGTTGCCGGCGACGATGCCCGAGAAGGCGCGACGCAGATTGGCGGCAAGCTCATGAACCGGCTGGTCGCGGTGAAGTGCCAGCCTGGCCATGGCCTCATGGGTGGGGTCGAAGGTCTCCTGGAAGGGACGGTCGATGGTCAGGCGCCAGTTGTAATAGAAGGCGTCCTGGCGGCTTCGGCGGTATTCAGTGACCGAATCGATGCCCTTGCGCATGGCGCGCGCCACCTCGGTGGGGTCGTCGACGATGATGCGATAGCGCTCCCTTGCCGCCTCGCCCAAGGTGTAGGTCAGGAACTCGTCGATGCGTGCGAAGTAGTCCGCACTGTTGGCCGGCCCGGTGAAGATCACCGGCAGCTCCATGTCGACGTTGTCCGGATGGAGCAGAATGCCGAGCAGGTAGAGGATCTCCTCTGCGGTGCCCACCCCGCCGGGGAACACGATGATCCCGTGGCCCAGGCGCACGAAAGCCTCCAGACGCTTTTCGATATCCGGCATCACCACGAGTTCGTTAACAATGGGGTTGGGCGCCTCGGCGGCGATGATGCCCGGCTCCGAGACGCCTAGATAGCGTCCCTCTCGGCGGCGCTGCTTGGCGTGGGCCACGTTGGCGCCCTTCATGGGGCCCTTCATGGCGCCAGGGCCGCAGCCGGTGCAGATGTCCATCTCGCGCAGGCCCAGGTGATAGCCCACGTCCTTGCTGTACTCGTACTCCTCCCGCGAGATGGAGTGCCCCCCCCAGCACACCACCAGGCTGGGGTCGCGGCCCGGCTTGAGGGTGCCGGCCTTGCGCAGAATATGGAAAACCGCGTTGGTGGTGCCCTCGGCGGTCGTCAGGTCGAAACGCTGGTGGCCCTGTATCTCGTTGTAGACGTAGACGATATCGCGCAGTACCGAGGATAGGTGCTCGCGAATCCCGCGGATCATCTTGCCGTCGACGAAAGCTTCGGCCGGGGCATTGGTCAGTTTGAGCCGGATGCCGCGGTCCTGGGGTATCACTTCGATGTCGAAGTCGTGGTAGGTCTCCATCAGCGCCACGCTGTCATCGGTGGGAGAGCCGCAGTTGAGCACTGCCAGTGAGCAGCGTCTCAGCAGATCATGGAGCCCGGCCTTCGAGGTGTCGTGAAGGCGGCTGATCTCGTGCTGAGAGAGGATCTCGAGGCTTCCTTCCGGAGAGATGATGCTGGAGATGGTATCGGGCATTGAGGCGTCCTTGTCACGGATGTCGTCTCCGCCGATGCTATCACGGCTACTTGTCCGCCGGTGCTACAATGGGGCGTTAAACCGCCATCTGGCCTGTCATGTTCAACGCGCTCTACTTTCGCACCTTCATCACCCTGGTCGAGACCGGCAGCTTCACCCAGACGGCGCGGCGTCTGGAGATGACCCAGCCCGGCGTCAGCCAGCATGTGCGCAAGCTCGAGCAGTATCTGGAGAAGCCGCTCCTGGAGCGCCACGGTCGCAGCTTCACCCTTACCGAGGCGGGGCGGCGGGCTTATGACTATGCACTGAAGCTGTTCGCCGACCACGAGCAGTTCCGTCACTCTCTGGATGCCGATTCGCTGTTCTCGGGTGAGTGCCGCCTGGCCTCGCCGGGTAGCGTCGGGCTGGTGCTCTATCCTTTCCTGCTTGGGCAGCAGCAGATGTTCCCCGGCCTGACTGTCAGCTACAGCTTTGCCTTCAACCACGAGATCGTCCAGGACGTGCTGGCCGGACGCTTTGATCTGGGCATCGTCACTGAAACGTCGCGCCAACCGGACCTGAAGGTGATGCCCTGGCACCGTGAGCCCCTGTGTCTGGTGGTGCCAGCAGATTTCGCGGGCAGTGGACTTGCCGAGCTGATGGGAATCGGCTTCATCAACTACTTCGATGGCCTCAACCACGCCAGCGCGCTGCTGCGCAGCAACTTCCCGCAGGAGTTTCGTTCCATGAGCCACTTCCGGAAACAGGGTTTTACCAATGAGGTGGGGATGGTGCTGGATGCAGTGGCACGAGGGCTCGGGTTTACGGTGGTCTCGCGGCTGGTGCTGGAGACCTCCCCCTGGCAGCGTCAGGTCAAGGAGTTGGATCTGCCGGTGGCGGTTCACGAGACTCTGCACCTGATCACCCGTGCAGGAAGCGAGTTGCCAGCCCGCTATGTTCGCTTGCTAGAAGACTTTCGCGAGCAGCGCCGGCAGGTGCTGTCCGGCTTCGGGGAGCCACCGGCGACGCTCTGAAGGATATTGCTGAGACCAGCAGCCCCGCCATCTGGCGGGGCTGCTGGTCTTTTACTCCCTGTATTCGTCGATGCTCGGGCAGGAGCAGATCAGCTGGCGGTCGCCGAAGACATTGTCGACCCGGTTCACCGTTGGCCAGTACTTCGCGGCCTTGACGGCTGCGGTGGGGAAGGCGGCCAGCTCGCGAGAGTAGGGGCGCGACCAGTGTTCGTCCATCAGGTCGGCCTGGGTGTGCGGGGCGTTTGCCAGGGGGTTCGCGTTTGCTGGCCATTCGCCTACTTCGACCCGGCGGATCTCCTCACGAATGGCGATCATGGCGTCGCAGAAGCGATCTATCTCGTAACGCGACTCCGACTCGGTGGGCTCGATCATCAGGGTGCCTGGCACCGGGAATGACATGGTCGGGGCGTGAAATCCATAGTCCATCAGACGCTTGGCGATATCTTCCTCGCTGACCCCCGATGCCGCCTTGAGAGGGCGAATGTCGATGATGCACTCGTGTGCCACGCTGCCGTTCTCGCCGCGGTAGAGCACCGGATAATGCTCACCGAGCCGGGCCGCGATGTAGTTGGCATTGAGGATGGCGAATTCGGTGGCCTCGCGCAGGCCGCGGGCACCCATCATCTTGATGTAGGCCCAGGAGATTGGCAGGATCGACGCCGAGCCGAAGGCCGCCGCCGACACGGCGCCACAGTCGGCATGAACGCCTGCCAGAGGGGTAACCACGTGATTCGACACGTAGGGCGCCAGGTGGGCCTTGACGCCGATCGGGCCCATCCCGGGGCCGCCGCCGCCATGGGGAATGCAGAAAGTCTTGTGCAGGTTGAGGTGGCTGACATCGCCTCCGAAGTCGCCGGGCCGGGTCAGGCCCACCTGGGCGTTCATGTTGGCACCGTCCACGTAGACCTGACCGCCGTGCTCGTGGACGATTGTGCACACCTCACGCACATTGGCCTCGAACACCCCGTGGGTCGAGGGGTAGGTGATCATGATAGAAGACAGAGCGTCGCCATGCTGTTCGGCCTTGGTACTCAGGTCTCCAACGTCGATGTTGCCCTGGGCATCGCATTCCACGACCACCACCTTTAGGCCGACCATGGCCGCCGAGGCCGGGTTGGTGCCGTGGGCGGAGCTCGGGATCAGGCAGACGTTGCGGTGACCCTCGCCGACGGCTGCCTGGTAGCGGCGGATCGCTACCAGCCCGGCGTACTCGCCCTGTGCGCCGGAATTGGGCTGCATGGAGATATGATCGTAGCCGGTCACCTCCACCAGGAAAGCGGAGAGCTCATCGATCATCTGCTGGTAGCCGGCCACCTGGTCGCGGGGAACGAAGGGGTGCACGTTAGCGAACTCCGGCCAGCTGATCGGGATCATCTCGCTGGTGGCGTTGAGCTTCATGGTGCAGGAGCCCAGCGGAATCATGGCATGAGTCAGCGACAGGTCCTTGTTCTCCAGGCGCTTGAGATAGCGCAGCATCTCGGTCTCGCTGCGATAGCGATGGAAAGTCGGGTGAGTCAGGAAGTCACTCTCGCGCCGGCACGCCGTTGGAATGCCCTGGGCTTCTTCGGCGACGGCGCGCTCGTCCAGGGCGTTGACCGACAGCCCATGTTCCTCGCCCAGCAGCACGTCGAACAGCACCGTCAGGTCGTGGACGGTGGTGGTCTCGTCGAGCGTCACGCCAACGTCGCCGTCTTCGAAATAGCGAAGGTTGATCTCGCGGGTCAGGGCGCGGCCGTGGAGCTTGCTGGCATCCACCCCGGTCAGACGCAAGGTGTCGAACCAGCTGTCATGGCCAAGCGTCACGCCCTTGTCCTTGAGGCCCAGGGCCAGCAGGGTGGTCAGGCGGTGAATACGTGAGGCAATGGTCCGCAACCCCTCTGCGCCGTGGTAGACGGCATAGAAGCTGGCGATGTTGGCCAGCAGGGCCTGGGCGGTGCAGATGTTGGAGGTCGCTTTCTCACGGCGGATATGCTGCTCGCGGGTCTGCATGGCCATACGCAGTGCCTGGCCGCCACGGCTGTCTTGGGAAACGCCGATGATGCGCCCCGGGATCGAGCGCTTGAGCTTGTCGGTGGTGGCGAAGAAGGCAGCGTGGGGCCCGCCGAAGCCCATCGGCACTCCGAAGCGCTGGGTGGTGCCGATGACGATGTCGGCACCCAGCGCACCAGGCTCCTTGAGCACTACCAAGCCCATGATGTCGGCGGCCACGCAGGTCATGATGCCGCGCTCACGTGCGTTTGCCAGCAGCGGCGCCAGGTCATGGACTTGTCCACTCTCGCCCGGATACTGCAGCAGCGCCCCGAAGACCTCCACCTCTGCCAGCTGAGCCACTGGCGCCACGAGCAGTTCGAAGCCGAAGTAGGCCGCCCGAGTGCGTACCACGTCCAGGGTCTGGGGCAGCACGTCATCGGCAACGAAGAACACCTCGCTCTTGGCCTTCTTGTTGGCCCGGTGACACAGCGCCATAGCCTCTGCAGCCGCGGTCGCCTCGTCGAGCAGCGAGGCGTTGGCCAGTTCCATACCGGTAAGGTCCATCACCATCTGCTGGAAGTTGAGCAGCCCCTCGAGACGACCCTGGGAGATCTCCGGCTGGTAGGGGGTATAGGCCGTGTACCAGCCCGGATTTTCCAGCACGTTGCGCTGAATCACCGGCGGCAGGTGCGTGCCGTGATAGCCCTGTCCGATATAGCTCTTGAAGACCCGGTTCTGTCTTGCCAGACGCTGAAGGTAGTCCAACGCCTCTGACTCGCTGCGCGGGGGGTCCAGATTGAGCTCGCGACCCAGGCGAATATCCGCAGGCACCGTGCGTTCGATCAGCGCCGAGAGGCTCTCAACCCCGAGGGTGGCCAGCATGGCTGCCACATCCCCCTCGCGGAGACCGTTGTGGCGTTGCAGGAAGTCATCGTGGGCGGCCAGGTCGGCCAGGTCGGCCAGGCGGCGTGTATCTATCGGCATGGGGGCACCGTAGCAGGGTCTAGGCCGTCCGAGGGACGGACGCGGGGCGATGATATCGACGCCCCCCGACCAGGATGGCCGGGGCAGCAAGAGGTATCGTGGCGAAGTCAGTCGTCTGACTGGGCTACGGCGGCGTAGCCGTCGGCGTCGAGCAGGTCATCGAGCTGGGTGCTGTCGTTCAGACGCACCTTCATGATCCAGCCGCCTTCGTACGGGGTCTCGTTAACGGTCTCTGGGGCGTCCTCGAGGGCGTCGTTGACAGCAATAATCTCGCCGGCGACCGGGGCGTAGAGATCAGACGCGGCCTTCACCGACTCGATCACGCCGAACTCTTCCTTGCGGGTGAGGGTGCGGCCTACCTCGGGCAACTCCACGAACACCACATCGCCCAGCGCTTCCTGGGCATGGTCGCTGATGCCGATGGTCACTGTGCCGTCACCGTTGTCGAGCACCCATTCATGGCTGTCGGCGTAGCGGAGGTTGGCAGGAATTGAGCTCATGGGAATTTCCTATACGAAAAAGGTTTTCAGGATTCGCAAATGCTAACGCCATCCGCGGCATTTGGCGAGCCCCCGGGACCTCTCGCAGGGGCGCCCGACCTCAAGGGGGACGACGTTGGCGATCGCACCGTGAAAAGAACGACGCTGGCGACCAGTCAGACTATTTTGCGAGAGATGTGTATCGCGAACTCTCTGTCATCATTCGTGTTTCTTTCAGGAAACCTGCATTTATTGCATGAGCCAGAGTTGATGCGTTGGCACTCGTCAGGGTGGTGAAGAGGCGGCAAGATCCGCTATCTTAGGGCGGTTCGTTTCATCTTTCCTGTGCATGATGACCGCGAGGGCGGGATGATCGCCTGGTATCATGGGCTGTGAACGACAAATCAAAACAACAACCGCTATGGGAGATTCACGTGGAAACCTTGACCAGTATTTTCGGCTCAATCAACGGCGTGGTGTGGGGCCCGTTGATGCTTATCCTGCTATTGGGGGTAGGCCTCTACCTGCAGATTGGCCTAAAGCTGATGCCGATCCGCAAGCTTGGCATGGGGTTCAGGCTGTTGTGGCAGGGGCGGGATGCCAAGCCGGTGCCCGGGGAAAAGAAAAAAGACGACGACGGCGAGATCTCGCCTTTTAATGCTCTGATGACGGCCCTGTCCGCCACCATCGGCACCGGTAATATCGCTGGCGTGGCCACCGCCATCGCACTGGGTGGGCCAGGCGCGGTGTTCTGGATGTGGATCACGGCGCTGGTGGGTATGGCCACCAAGTTCGCCGAGGCGGTACTGGCGGTTCGCTATCGGGAGACCGACAGCACGGGCTTTCACGTGGGCGGCCCGATGTTCTACATCAAGAATGGCCTGGGGAAGAAATGGCTGTGGCTGGGCGGTGCCTTCGCCTTCTTCGGCGCGGTGGCGGCCTTCGGTATCGGCAACACCGTGCAGTCCAATTCGGTCGCCGATGCCCTGGATTCCACTTTCGGCATACCCCACGGGCTCACCGGCGTGGTGATCATGGTATTGGCCGGCGCAGTCATCCTCGGCGGTATCAAGCGAATCGCCAAGGTAGCCGGCAAGCTCGTGCCGATCATGGGCATCCTCTACGTCATCGCCGGGCTCTTGGTCTTGATCATCAATGCCGGCCAGGTCGGTGAGGCCTTCAGACTCATCTTCTACTACGCCTTCAACCCGATCGCGGCGGCCGGCGGTTTCGCCGGGGCAGCGGTGATGGCGGCCATCCGCTTCGGCGTGGCCCGCGGTATCTTCTCCAACGAAGCGGGCCTGGGCAGCGCGCCCATCGCCCATGCCGCGGCCAGGACGAAGAACCCGGTGCGCCAGGGCATGATCGCAATGCTCGGCACCTTCATCGATACCATCGTGATCTGTACCATCACCGCCCTGGTGATTCTTACCTCCACGGTGTGGGTCGAGGGCGAGGCGGGTGCCTCACTGACGGCGCTCTCCTTCGACGCGGCGCTCCCCGGGTTCGGTAACCAGATCGTCTCAGTGGCGCTGGCGGTCTTTGCCTTCACCACCATCCTGGGCTGGTCCTTCTACGGGGAAAAGTGCTTCCAATTCCTGTTCGGCACCCGGTCGATCATGCTCTACCGGGTGCTGTTTGTGCTGGCGATTCCACTGGGCGCCATGGCCAATCTTGGTTTTATCTGGCTAATGGCCGACACCTTCAACGCCCTGATGGCGATTCCCAACCTGATCGCCCTGGCGCTGCTGTCGCCGGTGGTGTTCAAGCTGACCCGAGACTATTTCGACGGCAAGGACATCCTGCCGGGCGAAGAACTTGATCACGACAAGGGCTGATACCGGCCCGATGACCGCGGGAGGTGCCCAGGGCACCTCCCGCGGTCATTTTGCGACCTATCCGTGAGGGAGAAGCAATGAGCGAACTCAAGCACACCCCGCTGCACACGCTGCATGGGGAACTGGGCGCGAAGCTGGTCCCCTTCGCCGGCTTCGATATGCCAGTGCAGTATCCACTGGGCGTCAAGAAGGAACATGAGCACACCCGCAGCGCCTGTGGCCTGTTCGATGTGTCCCATATGGGACAGCTGCTGCTGCGTGGGCCATCGCCGGCCGAGGCGCTGGAGACGCTGGTGCCGGCGGATATCCTGGGGCTCGAGAAGGGCTGGCAGCGCTATGCCCTGTTCACCAGCGAGGAGGGCGGCATACTTGACGACCTGATGGTGGTCAATGCCGGCGACCATCTCTACTTAGTGGTCAATGCCGCCTGTCGGGAGCAGGACATTGCTCATCTGCGCCGCGGCCTCTCCGAGGGCCACGAAATCGAGGTGCTTGACCGCGGACTGTTGGCGCTGCAGGGGCCCAGGGCCGCAGATGTCATGGCGCGGCTCTGCCCGACGGCCTGCGAGATGGTCTTTATGCAGCATGGACGGTTCAGCCTTAAAGGAATCGATGTCTGGATCAGCCGCAGCGGTTATACCGGCGAAGATGGCTTCGAGATCTCGGTCGCTGCCGAGCAGAGCGAGACCCTGGCCCGTCGCCTCCTCGAGGAGGCCGAGGTGGAGGCGATCGGCCTCGGCGCGCGGGATTCGCTGCGACTTGAGGCGGGGCTCTGCCTCTATGGCCACGACATCGACACAGAGACCACGCCGGTGGAAGCGGGCCTAATCTGGGCCATCGGCAAGCCGCGCCGCCAGGGCGGGGAGCGTCCCGCCGGATTCCCCGGGGCGGATGTGATTCTTCATCAGATAGAAGCAAAGGACCATCGGCGTAAGCGGGTCGGCCTGCTGGGCGAAGGGCGTGCCCCAGTCCGCGAGGGGGCAAAGTTGTTCGATGTCGACGGCAACAGTATCGGTGTCGTGACCTCAGGTGGCTTCGGGCCCAGCGTTGGCCAGCCGGTGGCCATGGGATATGTCACCCTGGCACAGTCGGAGCCCGACACTCAGGTGTTTGCCGACGTTCGCGGCAAGCGTTTGCCGATGACGGTGAGCCGGATGCCCTTCGTGACGCCGGGCTACTATCGCGGGTGAGGGGTGTTGATGCCTCACGTTGGCAAGCGGCCACCTTCGGGTGGCCGCTCTGTTTTGGTATCTGCGACATGTCTTCTTTTTATACCGTTATCTTAGCAAATAACACTTCGCATGCACTTCTTTATATGCCACCGCCACTAGCGTTGACTTAACGCTGGCTTGGCGCCTAGCGTAACCGTGGTGTAATCGTGTATTTTGACAAATATAATTAAAATATAGAACTTGATACCTATAATCTATTTGCTGAATAGGCCTACAGGGTGACTTGCTCTGCGGCCTTCAGTGTTTTACGGAGAACATTCATGAAAAGATCGCTTTCATCCGCTGCACTTTCCGCCTCGCTGCTGGTTCCGGGTCTCGCTTTTGCCGACTGCGGCGATGTCACTATTACCGAAATGGGCTGGGCGTCCAATGAAGTCGTGACAGGCGTGGCAAAGTTTCTCATGGAGCAGGGCTACGGCTGTGAGGTTTCCGTGGTGCCCTCCGATACGGTTCCTGCCGTGACCTCGGTGGCCGAAAATGGCGAACCCGACGTGGTAACCGAGCTCTGGTTGAACTCCGCCGGCGAGGCCTACCTGCGTCTTGAGGAAGAGGGGCGGGTCGAACGCCTGGGCAGAGTGCTCGATCCGGGCGGCGTAGAGGGCTGGTGGATTCCCAGCTACCTGGCCGAGGAGCATCCCGAGCTGACCACCATCGAGGGGATCATGGCGAACCCTGAACTCGTCGATGCGCGTTTCAACAACTGCCCGGATGGCTGGGGTTGTCGGGTAGTCAGTGACAATCTGATTCGCGCGCTGGATCTCGAGGAAGCCGACATCGAGATCTTCAACCACGGATCAGGCGAAACCCTGGCTTCCTCGATGGCATCGGCCGTGCAGAGCAATGAACCTTGGTTCGGCTACTACTGGGGCCCGACCGTGCCGCTGGGAAAATATGAGATGACCCGCGTGGAAATCGGCGATTACGATGCCGCCATCCATACTCGCAACCAGACACAAGATGCCGATAACCCGGGAGTGTCCGATTTTCCGGCCGCGACCGTGCTGACCTCGGTCACAACAGATTTCAAGGAGCGTGAGCCCGAGGTCGCCGAAATGCTGAGCCGGATGACGTTTCGCACATCGGACATGAGCGCCATTCTCGCCTGGATGGACGATAACAACGCATCGGGTCAAGAAGCTACGGTCTACTTTCTGACGGAGTATCCCGACGACTGGTCTGGCTGGGTCAATGACGCCGCTCGTGAGCGGCTGGTGAACCTTCTCAACTGAACCCGTTGATGCCGGTGCCGGCCAGGTTGGTCGGCACATTTAACCCGTTCGTTGATGTCTTTCCGATCCGGGATGACCGTCAAGAGACACTCTCATGACAAGCTATCAAACTCTCTTTTCCACGCTCGGCCTGGAAGAGTGGTGCGCATCTGGCCAGAGTGAAGGCCCCATGTCCATGTCGGATCTTCTTTCCAGGACCAGCGGTGCCCAGGCCAGCGATGCCGCCTGGTGGGAGTTGCCGTTTCCCTCACTGAATGCGCTCCATGAGGCCTGCGGTGCGATCCCGCGCTCCCGCGACCTGACTTTGGGGCTTGAGCAGGGCTTTTTGGCAGTCAAGGATTCGCTCAGCCTGGTGCTTGACCCGTTGACCCAGCCCCTCAGCTGGCTCCTGGACGGTGCGCTTTATGCGATGACAAGCAGCCCCTGGTGGTTGACCATTCTGCTGTTGCTGCTGGTGGTCTTTGCGGTCACCCGTTCACTCAAGCTGGTGGCGCTGGTAGGGCTCAGCGTGTGCCTGCTGGCCTTTATTGACCACTACGAACATGCCATGCAGACGCTGGCGATCATTCTTGTCTGTGCCTTTATCTGTGTGCTTCTGGGTGTTCCCATCGGCATTGCCATGTCCCGCAGCAACACCATGCAGCGCTACACCACGCCGGTGCTGGACATGCTGCAGACGTTGCCGCCCTTCGTTTACCTGATTCCGTTGATCTTCCTGTTCAGCGTGACGGAGTCGAAGCTCTACGGCATCGCCATCATTCTCTATGCCATCGTGCCGGTCATTCGTCTCACCAACCTGGGTATACGGCTTGTCGATCCCGATGTCATCGAGGCGGCCAACGCTTTCGGCATGACGCCTCGCCAGAAGCTTCTCAAGGTCCAGATTCCGCTGGCGCTCCCCAACATCATGGCCGGCGTTAATCAGACCATCATGATGAGCCTCGCCATGGTGGTGATCGCCTCTCTGGTGTCGGCGCCGGGGCTTGGTGTACTGGTGCTCCGAGGCATCCGAAACCTCGAGTTGGGTGTCGGTCTGGTATCCGGGCTGGGCATCGTGATTCTCGCGGTGATTCTCGATCGAGTCACCAAGGCGTCCTTGGCGCGCATCAATTCCGCCGAACGGCAGTAAGGACTGAACGTGACGACTCAGGTCAAGATCACCATCCGGGATCTCTACAAGATTTTTGGCCCGACGCCGCTGGCAGCTCTGGAGCATGTGCGTGCGGGAATGGGCAAGGCCGAACTCCTCGAGCACCACGGCCACGTGCTGGGCCTGCAGGACATCAATGTCGACATTCGCGACGGGGAGATCACCGTCATCATGGGGCTGTCGGGATCGGGAAAGTCGACGCTGATCCGACATATCAATCGTCTGATCGAACCCACGGCTGGCGATATCCTCATTGATGACGACAACATTCTGTCGTACTCGCTGGATCAGATGAGAGAGCTGCGCCGCGAGCGGCTGTCGATGGTCTTCCAGAAGTTTGCGCTGCTGCCGCACCGAACCGTACTCGAGAATGCCGGTATGGCGCTCGACGTGCGCGGCTTCAACGTCTCCGACTATGAGCAGGAAGCCACGCAGTGGCTCAAGCGTGTCGGTCTTGAAGGCAACGAGTCCCAATATCCCCACCAGCTGTCCGGCGGCATGCAGCAGCGTGTGGGCATCGCCCGTGCGCTGGTATCCAACGCACCGATCATGCTGATGGACGAGGCATTCTCGGCACTGGATCCTCTGATTCGCTCCGACATGCAAGATCTGCTGCTGGAACTGCAGCGCGAGCTGCGCAAGACCATCGTCTTCATCACCCACGACCTCGACGAATCGCTGAAGTTGGCCGACCATCTGGTGATTCTCAAGGACGGGCTGGTCGTTCAGCAGGGCGACCCCCAGGAGATCCTGCTAAATCCGGGGGATCCCTACATTGTCGACTTCATCAGCGATATCAATCGAGCGCGGGTGCTGCGAGTCCGTTCGGTGATGGCGCCGCTGAACGGTACCGATCACAAGTGGACGGGGGATATCGACGAGCAATCGAATCTGGAAAACGTGCTGTCCCGCTCCGGAGGCGAAGCCAACGCTATCTTTCGCGTCATGCGCGAGGGTCGGCCGGTGGGTGTGCTGTCCATGCAGGACGTCATGCGCGCGCTGGTCCCCCTTGAGGCCGCTTCTGAGCCACGCATGCGCGGATAGCGGCGTTCCTCGGTCTGACGCCATGTCGTCATCGCAGGTTAGCCCGATGGTCGAGTGTCACGAAACGTCAGGCTGATGCGCAGGCCAGGCAGCCGTCGCGGCAACAGGGCATGTTGCAGGACGCGCTGCGTGCCGGGCCCCATCACCAGCAGGCTGTCGTGGGGTAGCCAGACGTTGAAAGCCTCAGCGCGACGGTCCTTCCAGCGAAAACGCAGCGGGCGCTCACAACCCAGCGATACCGCGGCGATCAGAGGGGCGACGCCAAGCTCCGGCTCGTCATCGCTGTGCCATCCCATCTTTTCGTCGCCATTGGCATAGCGGTTGAGCAGCACGCTGTTGAAGCGTCCCGGGACGCCGGCGGTGGGCAGGGCGTCCACCACCCGATCCCTTAGGTCTGCCACGGCGGGATGCCAGGGCTCTGGGTAAAAGTCACGGCCCGAATAGCGATAGCTGGCTTCGGGGTCGCCCATCCATACCTGGCAGCGTGGAATGGCGTGTTCCCGGCCGTAGAGACGCAGAGTGGGGCGCTGCCAGGGAAGCTCGGCATCGAGGGTAGCGAGCAGCCTGGCGGCATCGGGCTCTCCCATCAGGGGAGCCGCAAGCCACAACGGCGGGTCGGGTAATAGCATTTCGATGTCGATCGGCATCGCTCAAGGATGCCACGCTGGCGCTTATACGACGAGCCTCTCGGGGGCGTCAGCCGATAAAGGCAAGGCTCACCCCGGCAAACAGCAGGCCGAGCAGGGCTCCGGCGAGCACGTCGCTCAGGTAGTGGAGCCCGAGGCCGACACGCGAGAGGGCGATCAGGCCGACCAGCGGTAACAGCCATGGCGCTAGCCACGGCACATGGTTTGCGGTCAGCACCAGGAACATCACGGCATGCATGGTGTGCCCGCTGGGAAAACTGTAGCGATCCCGCGCCGGCTCGTTGCAGTGCACATTGCCTACGAAGGTAATGAAGGGCCGCTCACGACACAGACGAGTCTTTATCAGGCGGTAGACGCCGATAGCGGCCAGCGCCGTGAGCAGATACTGAGCCAGATGCTGCCAGCCACCGGTCTCGTGTAGGAACGGCTGGGCGATTATCAGGGCCACCCAGACGGGCCAATCGCCGAGTTTACTGGCCAGGCGCAGCAGGGATAGCCAGGGTCGATAAAGATTGAGGCGTCCGATGCGTTGACAGAGCCGCCACTCCAGCAGATCGAGGCGGTCAAGCAGGACGGGGGCGCGAGGCTGCATGAGGTGTCTCCCGGGCATGGGCGAGGGTGTCGAGGAAGGTGTCGGTAATCGCCGGCCAGCTGTAGGCCAGGGCGCGCTGGCGGGCACTGCGACCCAGACGGGCGCGCCGTGCCGGCTGCTGACAGAGGGTGACGGCGGCCTCACGAAAGCCGTCGGCGTCATCCACTGCCAGTGCCAGCCCGTTATGGTCGTGATCGATGAGCTCGTCGCCGGCGGCATGGCAGAAGGCCACGGCGGCCAGGCCGCTGGCCATGGCTTCAAGCAGCACATTGCCCCATGTCTCGGAAAGCGACGGAAATAGGAAGAGATCGGCGCTGGCGTAGTGGCGGGCCAGTTCGTCGGCGGGGATGAATCCGGTGAAGTGGGCATTGGGAAGCGCCGCTTCCAGGGCGCGCCGTCCCGGGCCGTCTCCAACGATCACGACGCAGGCGTCAGGGCTGGCGTCGCTGAGGGCCATGCAGCTTTCGCGCAGCAGAGCCAGGTTCTTCTCCGGGGCCAAACGTCCGACGTGGAGAATCACTGGCGTGTGCTCGCCGGCGCCCCACTGCGCGCGCAGCTCGGGGTCGCGGTGAGATGGCGAGAAACGCTCGCCGTCGATGCCGCGAGCCATGACGCGCACCCCCATGAAGCCATCTGCCGTCAGGTCGTCGGCCTGACGGTGCGTCGGCACCAGGGTGGCCTGGCTGCGGTTGTGGAAGGTGCGTAGCCGGCGCCGCACGGGCCCGCTGAGCCAGGGGAGGCCGTAGTCATGGCAGTAGTGGTCGAAGTTGGTATGCCAGCCGGCAACGCTGGGGATGTCCAGGCGCCTGGCGATGCTCTGTGCCGACCAGCCCAGCGGCCCCTGAGTGGCCAGATAGACCACGTCGGGGCGCTGTTTCTGCCAGAACTGCCTGAGGCTTCGCGGGGCGGGCAGACCCAGGCGCACCTCTCGATAGCCGGGTAGCGAGACGCCACGCACCCTCAATTCAGCCTCCACGCCGTTGCTGCAAAGCGGCGCAGGGTCAGTCGGAGTGGGACGCACGAGCTGTAATCGATGGCCCAGGGCGAGGGCCTCTCGGCTCAGGTGGCCAAGGGTGTGGGCGACGCCGTTGATCTCCGGCGCCCAGGTCTCGCTGACCATACAGATACGCATGTGCATCCCCGCTGCGTGGCGGACCCGTCTTGGGCCCTGTCACGAAACAACAATGGACAAACGCGATGACACCCCGGCGACGCCGGAGTGACGATTGCATGACGCGAATCAGCGCAGGACGCGACGGGGGTCGACGGGCTTGCCGCCGTGGCGCAGGTCAAACAGTAGGTCATAGCGCTCGCTTGCGCTGCTGAAGCCGACTTCGCACACCGGGGTGCCGCGGTTGACTCGGTCACCGTTGGCGACCAGTGGCGTCTCGCAGAGCGCGTAGACACTCTGGAGGTTGTCGGCGTGATGGACGATGACCACCTGGCCAAGCTGACGCATGCTGTCGGCGAAGCGTACTTCGCCATCGGCCACGGCGCGTGCCTGAGCCCCGCGATTGGTGGCCAGCAGCATCGGCTGCAGGGTGCCGCGGGCGTCGGTGCCGAAGGCGCGCACGATGCGGTAGTCTTCCAGCGGCCAGGGCCAGTTGCGAGCTGAGCGGGGCAGGTCGCCAGGGTCGGGAAGGCGGGTTCGGGCTGGCGGCGATGTGCTGCTCGCACTCCCGTTGGTTGCGCGACTGGCGATGGCCGCGCCGCCCGCGAGCGGCACCTGAAGCATCTGGCCGACCCTCAGGTCGGTGGGGATGACACCGGGATTGGCGGACTGGATGCGCGAGGCGCGAGTGCCGAAGCGCCGAGCGATGTTCGTAAAGGTGTCGCCGGGGCGCACCTGGTAACGATAGGGCCCGCCGGAAGGGGCGCGCTCTTGCTGGGTTGGCATGAGTAGCCGCTGGCCAACGGCGAGACGCTTCGAGTCAGCATCGGGGTTGAAGCGCTGCAGGCGTTCCAGGGGAACGCCACCGCGTCGGGCGATCTCCCCCAGGGTATCGCCGCGCTGAACCACTACCCAGCCGCCGCTGTCAGCACCGCTGGTGGTTCGAGCACTGGGAGGAGCGTCGGGCTGTGAGGCACAGCCGGCAAGCACCATCAGCGTCACCACCAGCGCGAGAGTGAGTCGTCCTTTTCCTGCCACAGGGCGTTGAGCCATGAATGGAAGCGTTCCTTGTAGTCCGGATCGTCGTAATTGCCCTCGAGCATCCACGCGGGAATCTCGATGCGCCTGGCCACCAGGACGATGCCCTGCTCCTGGCCGCAGAGGAAACCCCAGAAGGTGGGGTCTGGATTCTCGTAATGCAGCGTTACGTCGAGAATACCACCGAGCCGGTCACCGAGCAGGTTCAGTACCTGGGCGATCCCGCCAGCCCTGGGGCGCAACAGGTGTGTGTAGGGAGAACGTTGGGCGGCATGCTTGGCCGGCGTGAAGCGGGTGCCCTCGACAAAGTTGTAGATGGCGATGGGCCGCTCTCGGGCATGGCGGCACATGCGCTCGGTGGCCTCTCGGTCTCGGCGAGCCAGGTGGGGGTGACGCTCCCGCTGCTGGGCGTTGAGGCGGCGCAGCATCGGAAACTCCATGGCCCAGAACGCCAGGCCGACGATGGGGACCCAGATCAGCTGGCGCTTGACGAAGAAGTGCGGCATGGGAATGCGCCGATGCAGGCCAAAGAAGAGGATAAAGATATCGGTCCAGCTGCGATGGTTGGAAAGCACCAGCCACCACTGGTCCTGGGAGAGGCCCTCAGGAAGGTGCATCTTCAGTTGGGGTTGCAGCCAGTGACGCATCCACCAGACATTGCTGCCTGCCCAGTTGAGCGCCACCCGATTGAGTCCCTTGAGCACACGGCGGCGCAGGTTCCGACTGGGAGTGACCAGCTTGAGCAGGGTCAGCAGGATCAGCGGAATGCCCCAGAGAACAGTGGTCAGGAAAAGCAGCAGGATGCTGACGAGCCCCTTGAAGATCGGCATGCGACTCTCCCTATTGCATGGTCTGGGGTGGCGCTGTCACCAGGTGGCGGCAGCAATGCTAAAGGATCGTTGCGCGCCTGCCCAGCGCTTCAGTTCACGCTGGCAGACTCCCCTCGGGTGTCTCGTTGGTCTCTATCAGCACCTGGCGCAGGGCCAGGGCGGCGGCCGACAGCCCCCCGTAGGAGAGCATGCCGACGGCGTGCTCAATGGCCGGGTCATCCAGCGGCAGGCAGCGGGCGCCGAGCTCTTCCATCTGCTTGGCGCACAGCGATGGTACCGCGCTGACCCCCAGACCACTGGCTACCATGCGTCCCACGGTGGCCAGCTGGTGACTCTCAAAGGCGGCTGTCAGGTGAATGCCACGTTTGCCGATCTGTTGCTCGAGTAGCCTGCGCACCATGGAGGGGCGCTGCAGGGCAATGAAGTCATGCGTCAGCAGGATTTCCCAGCTGAGCCTGTCGTGGCGGGCTAGCAGCGAATTGGGCGGCACCACGGCCACGAAGCGGTCGATGAACAGCGCCGTAAAGGTGAGGCTGCCCGACGCCTCTGGCTCGAAGGCGATGCCCAGTTCTACCTGCCGATCGCGTACCATGTCGATGACCTGCTCGTTGATCACGTCGTGAACCGTGACGTTGATCCGTGGATGACGGTTGCGGAAAGCCATCAGCGCCGCGGGCAGCAGGTTGCTGGCAAACGACGGCATGGCGGCAATCGACAGGCGGCCCAGCTGAAGCGTAAAGCGCTGGCGCATCAACTCCTCGGTGTTGTCCCACTCCGCCAACAGGCGCTTAGCGAGGGGCACGAAGGATTCACCCTCCGGGGTGAGGCGAACGCTGCGGGTGGTGCGGATCAGCAGGCGTCCGCCGAGGCTCTCCTCGAGTCCCTTGATGGCCAGGCTCAGTGCCGGCTGGGAGAGATGCAGCCGCTCGCAGGCCTGAGTGAAACTCAGGGTCTGGGCCACGGCGAGAAAGGCGCGGAGCTGCTTGACGGTCATTCCATGCTGCCAAAGTCTAATTTATGAGTGATTTAAATCAATCGATAAAAAAAACAAAATTAACAAATATATAGCCAGGGTCAACACTATTGTTAGTGAGGTCTTGAGAACGTTGACTCTTCACCGCATGGTAGATGCACAGGATTCGCCGTTCATCGACGGCAAAGCTTCACCACCGCAACGTTTTCCCCATCTGTTCACAACAACATGAGGCGCCACCTATTATGGCCGGATTCGACAAGCGCGTTAATTCCTATGAAGAGGCGATGGCAGGCATCGAGAGCGGCATGACCGTTGTTGCCGGTGGCTTTGGCCTGTGCGGCATTCCCGAGAACCTGATCGGCGAGATCAAGCGTCTCGGCGTCAAGGACCTCACCGTCATCTCCAACAACTGCGGTGTGGACGGATTCGGCCTTGGCCTGCTGCTGGAGGACAAGCAGATCTCGCGCTTCTTCGCCTCCTACGTGGGCGAGAATGCCCTGTTCGAGCAACAGATGCTCAATGATGAGATCGAGGTGATCCTGACGCCCCAGGGCACTCTGGCCGAGAAGATGCGCGCCGGCGGCGCGGGCATCCCCGCCTTCTATACGGCCACCGGCTACGGCACACCGATCGGTGACGGCAAGGAAGTCCGCGAGTTCAACGGTCGCCACTATATTCTCGAAGAGGCGTTTCACGCGGACTTCGCCATCGTCAAGGGCTGGAAGGCTGACCGTTACGGCAACGTGGTCTACCGCGATACCGCCCAAAATTTCAATCCGTTGGCCGCCACCTGCGGCAAGATCACCGTGGTGGAAGTGGAGGAGATCGTTGAGCCCGGCGAGTTGAGCCCCGATCAGATCCACACCCCGGGCATCTATGTCGATCGTATCATTCAGGGCAGCTTCGAGAAGCGCATCGAGAAGCGCACCGTCCGCGAGGCCTGAGGTCGCCGCGATTCGATGATTGCCGGCCCGGCCGGCGCTTAACCCTGAGCTTCTCCCCCGAAGCTGTTATATCGAACAATGAGGCAACAAGATGGCACTTACTCGCGAACAGATGGCAATGCGCGTGGCGCGCGAACTCGAGGACGGCTTCTACGTCAACCTGGGCATCGGCATCCCGACCCTGGTGGCGAACTACGTGCCGGACGGCATCGACGTGATGCTGCAGTCAGAGAATGGCCTCCTCGGCATGGGGCGTTTCCCCACCGAGGAGGAAGTCGACGCCGACATGATCAACGCCGGCAAGCAGACGGTCACCGCGCGTCCCGGCGCGGCAATCTTCGACTCCTCGGAGTCCTTCGCCATGATTCGCGGTGGCCATGTGGATTTGACCGTGCTGGGCGCCTTCGAGGTTGATCAAAACGGCAACATCGCCTCCTGGATGGTTCCCGGCAAGCTGATCAAGGGCATGGGCGGCGCCATGGATTTGGTGGCCGGTGCCGAGAACATCATCTGCACCATGACCCACGCTTCCAAGCACGGCGAATCCAAGCTGCTCGAGAGCTGTAACCTGCCGCTGACCGGCGCCGGCTGTATCAACCGGGTGCTCACCGACCTGGCCTACCTGGAGATCAAGGACGGCGCCTTCCATCTCAAGGAACGTGCCCCGGGTGTGTCCGTCGAGGAGATTGTCGAGAAGACGGCCGGCAAGCTGGTCGTGCCCGATCACGTTCCGGAAATGACCTTCGACTGATCACACCTCATGAGAGTCTGACCCAATATGTGAGTCTGACCCAATGTGATCCTCCCCGGCCCGGACGTTCTGCGTCCGGGCCGGCGTCGTTTACAAGGACGGTCAGGCGATCTCGCAACGGGTGTGGTGAGGCAGTAGCAGCTCCACGGCGCGATCCTGGTTGGCGCTTACCGATTTCTGAACCAGCGCCAGTCCCCCGCTGTCGATGCGGTGCTCATCGCCATCGGCAAAGGGTAGGCGCTGGGAGCAGGCAGGATAGAAGCGGTAATCGATCAGTCCTGATACCGGAAAGAGGCCGTGGTGTCGGTCGCTGGTGCCGTCGAACCCGCGCTCAGACAGTCGCAAGTCAAAATGCTCGAGGGAGTCGCCGAGGCGTTGGCAGTCGAAGCCGGCATGGTGCAGGCGCGGGCCATTGACAGCAAGCAGGCCGGCGAGAGGATGAGCTGAATGGAGCAGTTGGTAGGTAGACCAGTCCGGCATCGGCCAGGGTCGACCGCGGCACAGCAGATTCTGGCCGCGGCGGTCGGCCTCAGGGGCCAGGGCCATCAGCGATTCCAGGCGTTGGCGGGGTAGTCGGGACAGAGTGCCAAGCTGCAGCTCGGCCAGCACCAGCCAAGGACCGCCGTCGGGAGGGAAGAGAAGTGTCACCAGCAGGCCGCGGTCGGCCATGGCATGGCGGTTCCCCGTCCGATAGCCAAGGCGAGACAGACTGGGCAGCAGGGCGTCCATGCACCATGGGCCATGATTGAGTGTCAACAGCGCTAGGTACTCCGCCTGGGCGTCGATCGGCCAGAGACGGAGAGCACCCACATCCGGGTGCTGGTGGATATAGTCCAGCCACAGCTGCTGGACAAACTCTTCCCTCTGCATCGTTGGCTTCCCTTGTCATGGATGCTGTCGGGAAGTATAGGCAGATGACCTCTCAGGCCTTTCAACGCGGGATGACGTTTTCACCCGTTCGACCGCGTTGGGGAAGCTGGTGAAATTCTTAAAGAGTCAAATGCTGCGGGCGGGCTCCAGCAGGCCATGCTTTCGCACGTACTGTTCAAATTCGGTGTAGCCACCGATGGGAGTCTCATCGATGAAGACTTGCGGCACGGTATGCACCGGCTTGCCAATGGTTTTTTGAAGGTCGGCCTTGGTGATGCCCTCTGCCTGAATATCTACATAGCGAAACCCTTCGATGGCGCCGGCTCCCTGCAACCGGGTGGCGAGCTCGTTGGCGAACACACAGTAGGGGCAGCCGGGGCGGCCGAAGATGGCAACGAACATACGAGCTCCTGATGAAATAATTGATTAACAAAAAACATTGTGACGGATCGTCGACAGGCTCGCCAATAGCCGAGATCAGAGGGCGTCATTGGTTGACCCTATGAGCGGTTGGCAGGGCCTATACCCGCTCACCGGCATCGGCGCGGCGAAGCAGATCGCCTAGTTCACGGTAGATGCCAGGGCTGGTGACCAGCAGGTTCTCGCCGTAGAGGTCCTCGGGATAGCCCGTTGGGGGTGGGTAGAGATGACCGGTGCGAGCGCCGGCCTCCCGGGCGATCAACCAGCCGGCGGCGAAATCCCAGGGGGAGACGCTCTCGTAGTAGGCATCCAGTCTTCCGCAGGCCACGTCACAGAGATCCAGCGCCGCCGAGCCGTTGCGCCTCACGTCTTGGCAGCGCTGGAGAATGGCCGTCAGACGGCGCATGAGAGGTGGGCGGCTGTCGCGTCGGTAGGGAAAGCCAGTGCCTACCAGGCAGCGCTCGAGGTTGCCGGTGCGGCTGGACCGAATCGATTTCTCGTTGCAGTAGGCGCCCTGACCCGTTATGGCAGTGAAGGTCTCTCCGAGGAAGGGTGCATGGACCACGCCGATGCGCACGCGTCCGGCCACCGCCCAGGCGATGGAGACAGCCACATGGTGCAGGCCATGGGCGAAGTTGACCGTGCCATCGACGGGATCTATTACCCACAGCGGTGCATCGTCGGTCAGCACCTCGCGCTCCGGGGCCAGTTCCTCGCTGAGTCGCGCTTCGCCGGGGAAACTAGCCTCGAGCCGTGCGTTGATGTGGTTGTCTACGGCGACATCCACGTCGGTGACCAACTCCTGGCCTTGCTTGTAGCGGTGGCCAAACGTCTGCTGTTCCCTCGCCTCGCGAATCATCTCGCCGGCCTCCCTGGCGATCTCGACGGCCTGAGCCAGGCGTTCGGCATCGGTCATAAGAAGCTCCATAGGTTGCTGATAAGAGATGTCCAGCATAGCAGGCCGTGCTGTAGTGCAGGGAGAGCGGCGCTATACTTCGGCCCATTTGCCGAGGAGCCGCCCATGCATGCCCTGACCCCTGAGCAGTACGCCCGACTCCGTCGGCTGGCACAGGCCTGGACACGTGCCCATCTGCGCGACGCCAAGGCCTCGCTTTCCTTCAACCCGCGTCTGGCCGCCGATGCCCTTTGTTTTCAGCGATACGATGACTCCGTGCTGGGTGAGCAACTGGTCGGTGCCCTGGTGACGCCGGTGTCACTGTGGCTGGTGATGGTGTCCGCCGACGAGCCCGATTCGCCACAGGAGGCAGGCGCTCGGCACCAGCTGAGGCTGCCATCGGGCGATTACTCCCTGGAGACGGTTCTGCTGGGGGAGGAAGAGTGGTGCAGACGGCTGGTTCTGCTAGAGGATCTCTCTGATATCGCTAACCGTCAGGCGGCCAGTCGACTCGCCCAGCAGCTGATGCAGCGGGTAATGGTCGCCGATGAGGGCGGCGAAGGTGGCGCCTGACGCGGCCCCGCCTTATGCTGATTGCGCTGCATCATTACGAGCCCGAGTTTCCACTACAAGGAGCCCTTTATGTCAGGATCTGCCACTTTTATTCCCCGCGTCGCGCTAGTGACCGGCACCACCAGCGGCATCGGTGAGGCTGTGGTTCGTCATTTCTGCGAGTTGGGCCATCAGGTGTTAGCCGTGGACTTCAATCCGGCAGGCGCCGAGGTGGCCGAGCGCGTCGGCGCGTCCTTCTTCGAGGCAGACCTCACCGACGGCGAGGCCTGCAAGGCCGCAGTGGCGGAGGCCATTCGCCGCTTCGGCCGAGTGGACATCCTGGTCAACAACGCCGGCATTCAGCACGTCGCGCCCATCGAGGAGTTTCCCGAGGCGAAGTGGCGCCAGATCATCGACCTGATGCTCACCGCGCCCTTCCTGCTTACCCAGGCCGCTTGGCCTTCCATGCGTGAGAACGGCTGGGGCAGGGTGATCAACATCGCCTCGGTGCACGCCCAGGTGGCCTCCCCCGGCAAGTCCGCCTACATCAGCGCCAAGCACGGCATGATCGGCCTGACCAAGACCGCGGCCCTCGAGGGCGGATCCCAGGGGATTACCGCCAACGCTATCTGCCCGGCCTACGTGAAAACTCCGCTGGTGGATAACCAGATTGCCGACCAGGCGAAGTTGCACGGGATGGAGGAGCAGGAGGTAATCGAGCAGATCATGCTCAAGAACGCCGCCGTAAAGCGTCTGATCGAACCGGTCGAAGTGGCCGAACTGGTCGCCTATCTGGCGTCAAATTCTGCCGGCGCCGTCACCGGGTCGAGCTGGAACATCGACCTGGGCTGGACAGCGCAGTAACTCCTGCAGTCACTCCCCGAGGGTGACCTTGGGCGGTCAGCGCCGCACCGGCCGCTTCTGCAGCTTGCGCTGCAGGGTGCGCCGGTGCATCCCTAGGGCTCGGGCAGTGGCGGAGATGTTACCGTCATGCTCATGGAGGACCTTCTGGATGTGCTCCCAGGCGATACGATTGATCGACGGTGGTTGCTCGGCCACTCCTGTCTCAGGGTCACCGGCTTCCTTGTCGAAGGCCGCCAGGACTTCATCGGCGTCCGCCGGCTTGCACATGTAGTTCACCGCCCCCAGCTTGATCGCTTCCACGGCGGTGGCGATGCTGGAGTAGCCGGTCAGCACCACGACACGGCATTCCGGCACCACCTCCAGCAGATCCGGCAGCAGCTTGAGGCCTGAGTCATGCTCAAGCTTCAGGTCCAGAGTGGCCAGCGTCGGTTTTTGCTGGTGCGCCAAGGCCAGCGCCTGCTCGGCATCATGGGCCACCAGCACCTCGAAGCCGCGGCGGCGCATGGCGCGGTCCAGCACGTGGCAGAACATCTCGTCATCGTCGATGATCAGCAGCCGTTCGGCTTTGGCATGATCTTGCATGGCGTCCTCTTGTTTCCGGGTGACGGCTCAGCTGGCCGGATCACTTCGCGGCAGCACCACTTCGGTCAGGGTGCCTCCCTCAGGATGATTGTACAGGCTGACGCCGCCGCCGAGTCGGTTGATGGTGGCGTGCGTCAGGAATAGACCAATTCCCAGCCCCTTGCTCTTGGTAGAGACGAAAGTTTCGCCGAGCTGGTCGGCGATGGAAAGAGCGACGCCGGGGCCGTGATCACGAATGTCGACGACCACCTCTTCGGTGTTCCAGTCGAGGCCGATCAGGATGTTGTCGGGGTTGGCGTCCGCCGCGTTGTTGAGCAGGTTGGTCAGCGCCTGTTCCAGGGTGGTATCCACCGAGATCCAGGGTCGTCCTCGCCGCTCGGCCACCTCCATCAGGTGGCTGACGTCGGGGCGCAGCACCAGCCAGCGCTGTACCACGCCGGCCAGCCACATTTCGGCGTCGCGCACCTGGGGCTCTCCCATGCGCCGACGATCGGCGTTCTCGACCAGTTGGCGCAGCCGCGACTTGCAGGTATCCACCTGCTGGCGCAGCAGCTCGATATCCTTGACCAGCATGGGGTTGTCCCTGGCCTCGTCGCGCATCTCGGTCAACAACACAGCCATGGTGGAGAGCGGTGTGCCCAGTTCGTGGGCGGTGCCCGCCGCCTGGGTGGCCACCGCCAACACTTGCTCGTTGCGCAGGGCGGCTTCCCGGGTGCGTGACAGCGCTACCTCTCTGCTGCGCAGCGCATGGGCCATCTTGTAGATGAAGAAGGTCACCAGCCCAGCCGACAGGGCGAAGTTGAGCCACATGCCCAGTACGTGAAGGCTGATGCCCTGTTCGGCATGCCCTCCATGGGCGAGCTGAGGCACCGGGTGGAAATTCACCATCAGCAGCGAGTAGGCCAACAGCGCCGATGTGGCGATGATCCAGGCGTAACGCCAGGGCAGGGTGGCGGCGGCGATGGTGACCGGCACCAGGTAATAGGTGATGAAGGGGTTGCTGGAGCCGCCGGTGAAGTAGAACAGCAGTGTGAGCCCCGCTACGTCGACCAGCAGGTGGGCCAGGTATTCGACGTGGGAGACAACGCGATGACCCCCGAGCCGCCACCAGGTGGCCAGGTTGACCAGCGCCATGGCCAGCACCACCCCGATCACCGCCTTTACCCGCAGATCGAAGCCGAGCAGTTCCACGCCGACGATGACGCCGACCAGGAAACCGGTCCAGGTGATCCCCCTCACGATGGTCAGGCGCACCAGGTTGCGGCTGGGCGTGGAGAGAGGCAGTGGTTGGGTGGTGGTCATGGCGACTCCTTGCTGGCAGATCATCATCATACCCCCTGCGGGGACGGCCTACATTTCATAGGCTGACCGGCGTAGAATGCCGCTATTGCCCAAGCGGTAACCATTCACGCACCCACACGGTGCCACGACGACGAATTCACCATCGATGCCAGACGCTACTTTGGCCCGTGAAGTCGGGCTGCGACGTACCTTCGCAATCATCAGTCACCCCGACGCGGGCAAGACCACTATCACCGAGAAGATGCTGCTGTTCGGAAACGCCATCCAGATGGCGGGATCCGTGAAGAGCAAGCGTGCCGATCGCCACGCTACATCCGACTGGATGAAGATGGAGCAGGAGCGGGGCATCTCGGTGACCACCTCGGTGATGCAGTTCCCCTACGGCGGGCGCATCGTCAACCTGCTCGATACCCCCGGCCACGAGGATTTCTCCGAGGATACCTACCGCACCCTGACCGCGGTGGATTCGGCGCTGATGGTGATCGACGGCGCCAAGGGCGTCGAGGCCCGTACCGTCAAGCTGATGGAAGTCTGTCGCCTGCGCACCACGCCGATACTCACCTTCGTCAACAAGATGGACCGCGACATCCGCGAGCCCATCGAGGTGATGGACGAGGTCGAGGAGGTGCTCAACATCCAGTGCGCGCCGATGACCTGGCCGATCGGCATGGGTCGCCACTTCAAGGGCGTCTACCACCTGTATAACGACGTGTTGCATCTCTACACCCAGGGTCAGGGCAGCCGTATCCCCGACGACAGGCGCATCGAGGGGCTCGACAACCCCGAGGTGGAAGCCGTCCTCGGTGAGGACCTGGCCGAGGAGCTGCGAATGGAGGTAGAGCTGGTTCGCGGTGCCTCCCATGAGTTCGATCACGCGGCCTACCTGCGCGGCGAGCTCACGCCGGTCTACTTCGGTACCGCCATGGGGAACTTCGGCGTGCGCGAGATGATGGACGGCTTCGTGGAGTATGCGCCACCGCCCCAGCCCCGGGAGACAGATACCCGCGTCGTCGAGGCCGAGGATGAACGCTTCACCGGCTTCGTTTTCAAGATCCAGGCCAACATGGACCCCAATCACCGGGATCGCATCGCCTTCCTGCGGGTCTGCTCAGGCAAGTATGAGAAGAACATGAAGATGCGCCACGTGCGCATCGGCAAGGACGTCAAGATTGCCGATGCCTTGACCTTCATGGCCGCGGATCGCACCCAGGTGGAAGAGGCCTGGCCGGGCGACATCATCGGCCTGCATAACCACGGGACCATCCAGATCGGTGACACCTTCACCCTGAACGAGGAGATGCGTTTCACCGGTATCCCGCACTTTGCCCCGGAGCTCTTCAAACGCGTGCGCCTGAAGGACCCGCTGAAGATGAAGGCGCTGCAGAAGGGTCTGCAGCAGCTCTCCGAGGAGGGCGCCACCCAGGTGTTCATGCCGGTGGACAACAACGACCTGATCCTGGGAGCCGTGGGTACCCTGCAGTTCGACGTGGTCGCCCATCGCCTCAAGGAGGAGTACAAGGTGGAGGCGGTCTACGAGGGGGTGAACGTCAATACCGCCCGCTGGATCTACTGCGAGGATGTCAAGAAGCTCGAGGAGTTCAAGCGCAAGGCCAGCGCCAACCTGGCCATCGACGGCGGCGGCTACCTGACCTATATCGCGCCGACCCGGGTCAATCTTCAGATGACCCAGGAGCGCTGGCCGGAGATCCGCTTCCAGCCGACCCGGGAACACTGATCTTAGCGATGTTGATCGACGCCCACTGCCATCTGGATTTCCCCGATTTCGACGCCGACCGCGAGGCGGTAGTCGAACGGGCCACGGCGTTAGGCGCCGCGCATTTTGTGGTGCCGGGAACCACTCGTGAACGCTGGCCTGGGGTGCTGGCGCTGGGCCAGCGGGACGACGTCAGTGTCTGCCTGGGGCTGCATCCCTATTTCGTGGATCAGCACCGCGAGGGAGATCTCGAGGCGCTGGGGCAGGCCCTGGCGAAGCATGCCGAAGAAGCGGGGCCCAGGATCGTCGCCGTAGGCGAGTGCGGTATCGATGCCCGTTTCCCCGAGACTCTCGAGGCCCAGTGGGAGCTCTTCGATGCCCAACTCAGGCTGGCGAAGGAACATGAGCTGCCGGTGGTGATCCACTGTGTGCGCGCCAACGATCAGGTGGCCAAACGGCTGAGCCAGCTGGCGCTTCCCTGCGGCGGTCTGATCCATGCCTTCGCCGGTTCGCCGGAGCAGGCGCAACGGTTCATTGATCTGGGCTTGGTGGTGGGTCTGGGGGGCGCCGTGACCCATGAACGGGCAAAGCGGTTACGGCGTGCAGTGGCCGCGCTGCCCGATGACGGCTACGTGCTGGAGACGGACAGCCCCGATATGCCGCTGGCCGGCCACCGGGGCGAGCGCAACGAGCCGGCACGGGTAGAGGAGGTGTGCCGGATCGTCGCCGAACTTCGCGGCCAGTCGATCGAGCAGGTGGCGGATAACAGTACCTCTACCGCGCAGCGGCTGTTCCGTCTGTGACGTCGGTGTCGCTGGTCATTTACGTTTTGGCGGCCAGACTCTCGGGATCCAGGCGTTCGATGGGGTAGGGGAGCTTCAACTGTTTGAACGCCTGGCCGGCCACGCGCAGGGGGCCCAGTTCCTCCTTGGTGGTCAGCACCGCCAGGATCTCCACCTGTTCATCGGCGTCCAACTCGGCGGCCAGCACCTCACCTACCGACTTGCCGTCGACTGTTTCCACCGGGCTGCCCAGTGGCGGCAGCTCGCTGCCTTCCAGCTGGGCGCGCACCAGGCGGCGCTTTACCTGACCGCGGAAATGGGCGCGGGCCACGACTTCCTGACCGGTATAGCAGCCCTTCTTGAAGCTGATGCCGCCCAGCGCCTCCCAGTTGATCATCTGGGGCAGCAGGGCATCGCGATGGGTTGGCGTCAGCCAGGCCAGGCCGGCCTGGATATCATGCAGGCACCAAACCGCATTGCCCACCGGTGTCGCCTGCTCGGCGAGCCGTGCCCATAGCGGTGAGGCACGCTCGGTGGCCAGACAGATCAGCAGGCGAGGGCGCGGCCCGGGATGGGCCAGCAGCTGGACGTCGGCATCTCCGGCCTGATGCCATATCGCCGGCGGAAGCAGATCCAGCCTGACCTCTGCCAGTGCGGGGGCCTCGCGGCCTATCAGTCCAATCAGCGCGAGGTCGTCGCGCACCTCGAGCCGCGCCTTGTAGAAGGCGGCAAATTTGCCGAGGTGCTCTGCCAGCGGCTGAACCAGGTCGCGCTGCATCAGCAGCCGATAGTGCCCTTCGTCTACGCGGAGCAGTTGGGCATTGGCCAGCATGCGTCCCTTGGGGGTGCAAAACACGGTCAGGGGGGCGAGATCGCCGTCGGCCAGGCCAACCTGAGCGCTGGTCTGGCCCTGCAGGAATCTCTCGGCATCGGGTCCGAACACATCAAGCACGCCCAGGTGGACCAGCGGCGCCACCACGGTGCCATCCAGGGCCCGGCGAGCGGTTGCCAGGGTATCGAAGGCAATCCGGTCCTCGGTATCCTGCCGTCCGCTTGGGGCGGTGATCCAGTCGTGCATGGGGAGCTCCTTTCGTTTGCTGGGTGGCTGGCTCCTCTTATGCGGGTAGCCGTGCGACTTTGCAACCGCTGTGGTCGCCCCGACGCCATGCTAGAATCGCCCGCGTATGCCGTTCAGGGCAGCCTCGATAGCCTCTCTCGACGCACCCTTGCCACAACATCGGAGCCGATATATGGCGCATCAATCGCTGAGCTTCAAGGGCGTCGATAACGCCGACCAGATCAACCGTATCACCACCGCACTGATGATGCTCGACGGCGTTGACAGCGCCGAAGTGGGCCGCCACGGTGCCGAAGTAGAAGGGCGTGCCCGCCGCGAGATGCTGATCAAGGCCATCGAGGCCCTCAAGCTCCCCATCCAGGTCAACTGAACAGGAGGTTCCATGAAGAAGACCATTGAAGTCATCAGCGAACGCAACCATGTCTTCCGTCAGCGAGTCGAACTGAACGGGTTCGAGGATCTCTTCGTCGACGTGCCGGTGGCCTACGGCGGTGAGGGCAGCGCTCCTGATCCCCATGACTATTTTGATCTCTCCCTGGGCGCCTGCAAGGCGATCACCTCGATGATGTACGCCAATCGCAAGAAGTGGCCCCTCGAGGGCATCAGCGTGAAGGTGCACCGGGACGACAGCGAGGAGCGCCACGGTACCTATCGTCTCGACGTGGAGATGACCTTCCATGGCATCGAGGATCCAGAGCAGCGTGTGCGACTGGAGGAGATCAGTCACAAGTGCCCCATCCACCGTCTGATGACCAGCTCCACCGTGGAGGTCACCACCCGGACCAGCGTCGAGGCCTGATACACCCGACGACCCAAAACACGGAGACTCAATGAGCAAGCCCTTCCGCCTCGCTTCAAAGTTCCATCCCGCCGGCGATCAGCCCCGGGCCATTGATAACCTGGTCAAGGGACTGGATTCAGGGCTTGCCCACCAGACGCTGCTGGGGGTCACCGGGTCGGGTAAGACCTTCACCATGGCCAACGTGGTCGAGCGGCTGCAGCGTCCGACCATCGTCATGGCACCTAACAAGACCCTGGCGGCCCAGCTCTACGGTGAGTTCAAGGCGTTTTTCCCCGATAACGCCATCGAATACTTCGTCTCCTATTACGATTACTATCAGCCCGAAGCCTATGTGCCGTCGTCGGACACCTTCATCGAGAAGGATGCCTCCATCAACGAGCATATCGAGCAGATGCGCCTGTCGGCCACCAAGGCGCTGCTTGAGCGCCGCGATGCGCTCATCGTGGTCTCGGTATCGGCCATTTACGGCCTGGGCGACCCCGAGCAGTATCTGAAGATGCGCCTGCACTTCACCCGGGGCGAGCTGATTGATCAGCGCTCCTTTCTGCGCCGACTGGCGGAGCTGCAGTACACCCGTAACGACATGGATTTCAAACGCGGCACCTATCGGGTGCGCGGCGACGTGATCGATATCTTCCCGGCCGATGCCGAGGACGAGGCGGTGCGCGTTGAGCTGTTTGATGACGAGATCGACACCATCAGCCTATTCGATCCGCTTACCGGCGAGGTGCGAGGCAAGATGCCGCGCATGACCATCTATCCCAAGTCTCACTACGTGACGCCCCGGGAGACCATTCTCGGCGCCATTGACGCGATCAAGGCCGAACTGGTGGAGCGCCTCGACTGGCTGCGCAAGCATGACAAGCTGGTGGAAGCACAGCGCCTTGAGCAGCGCACCCTCTACGACATCGAAATGATGCTGGAACTGGGCTACTGCAACGGCATCGAGAACTACTCCCGCTATCTTTCCGGACGCAACCCGGGCGAGCCGCCGCCCACCTTTTTCGACTACCTGCCGACCGACGCCCTACTTTTTATCGACGAGTCTCACGTCAGCGTTCCCCAGGTGGGTGGAATGTACAAGGGCGACCGCTCCCGCAAGGAGACCCTGGTGGAGTACGGGTTCCGGCTGCCCTCTGCGCTGGACAACCGCCCGATGAAATTCGAGGAGTGGGAAGCGATAAGCCCCCAGACGATTTTCGTCTCCGCTACGCCGGGACCCTACGAGGCATCCCATGCCGGCCAGGTGGTGGAACAGGTCGTGCGGCCCACCGGGCTACTCGATCCGGAGATTGAAGTTCGTCCTGCCAGCACTCAGGTGGACGACCTGCTCTCGGAGATTCGCCTGCGCACCGACGTCGGCGAGCGGGTGCTGGTCACGACGCTGACCAAGCGCATGTCCGAGGACCTCACCGAGTACCTGGATGAGCATGGCGTGCGCGTGCGCTACCTGCACTCCGACATCGACACCGTAGAACGGGTGGAGATCATTCGCGACCTGCGTCTGGGCAAGTTCGATGTGCTGGTGGGTATCAATCTGCTGCGGGAGGGGCTCGACATTCCCGAGGTCTCCCTCGTTGCGATCCTCGATGCCGACAAGGAGGGCTTCCTTCGTAATGAGCGTTCGCTGATCCAGACCATGGGCCGCGCCGCGCGTAACGTCCACGGCAAGGCGATCCTCTACGGCGACCGTGTTACCGACTCCATGCGCCGCGCCATGGAGGAAACGGATCGGCGCCGCGCCAAGCAGGTCGCCCACAACGAAGAGCATGGCATCACCCCGACCACCGTGACGCGCTCGGTGGCGGACATTCTGGAGGCTGCCCAGGCTCCGGGTCGCAAGGGAAAGGGCCGGCGTGGCGAGCGCAAGGTGGCGGAGCGGGAGGCGATCTACGACCCTGCCGAGCTGTCGCCGTCGGAGCTGGTGCGGGAGTCGACCCGAGTCGAGGACGCCATGTTCGAGGCGGCCCAAAATCTGCAGTTCGAGGAAGCCGCGCGGCTGCGTGACCAGCTGCACAAACTCAAGGAGCGCCAGCTGGTGCTGGGGACGGTGTAATGCCGGAAGGCCCCGAGATTCGCCGCGCCGCCGACAGAGTGCACAAGCAGCTTGCCGGTCGCAGGCTGGAACATGTCTGGTTCTACTTTCCCGACCTGGCCAAGGAGGCGGCTTCACTGATCGGGCGTGAGGTCTCCGCCGTGGATAGCTGGGGGAAGGCACTGCTGACTCGCTTCGAGGGTGGGCGGGTGCTCTACTCCCACAATCAACTCTATGGCGTCTGGAAGCTGCATGACGCCGAGCGCGAGCCCGATACCGGGCGTTCGCTGCGCGTGCGACTGGTGGCGGAGGGCAGGGCGGCGAGCCTCTATAGCGCCTCGGACGTCTCGCTGTGGGAAGAAAGCAGGCTCGGTGAACATCCCTTCTTGTCACGTCTCGGCCCCGACCTGCTGACTCACGGCGTCACGGTAGAGCAGGCCATATCGCGGCTTCAGACTGCACGTTTCCGCCGGCGCGGCCTCGGTGGCCTGTTGCTTGACCAGGCGTTGTTTGCCGGCATCGGCAACTACCTGCGCTCGGAGATCCTGTTCTTTGCGGGTCTGCACTACAAGACCAAGCCAGGTGATCTGGAGGAGGTTGTCCTGGCGCGGTTGGCTCGAGCGATTCTCGAGGTGACGCGGCAGGCCTACGATCAGGCGGGAGTGACCAATAGGCCGGATTGGGCCGCAGCGGACCGGCGTCTCGGAGCGCCCCGTCGGCGTTGGCGGTTCGCCGTTTTCGAACGCGATGGCCTGCCATGCCATGTCTGTGGGACGCCGATCGAACGGACGTCGGTCGCCTCCCGAAGACTCTACTATTGCTCCCGCTGCCAGCTGCAACCGGGTAGCACACCTTCCACCTAGTTTTATACCGTTATCTTAAATTACCTTTAAAATTTGCTACCTTTGGCGACCTCCATGTCAGCAGGATAGGGGGTGGGGTATAATATTCCTTATTCGACCCCGCTAAATCGGACGCGCGCCCATCCGATAGCGAGCATGCCGACAACGCCAAGGAGCTCCTTGCCCATGACCGTGATCCGCCAGGACGATCTGATCCAGAGCGTCGCCGATGCCCTGCAGTACATCTCTTACTACCATCCCAAGGATTTCATCGATGCCATGGCCCAGGCTTATGAGCGCGAAGAAAACCCGGCGGCCAAAGATGCCATCGCACAGATTCTGATCAACTCGCGGATGTGCGCCATGGGTCACCGTCCCATCTGCCAGGATACCGGTATCGTGACCGTCTTCCTGCATGTCGGCATGAACGTGCGCTGGGACGCCGAGATGAGCCTGGATGATATGGTCAACGAGGGCGTTCGTCGCGCCTATGCGCTGCCCGACAACGTGCTGCGAGCCTCGGTGCTGGCCGACCCGGACGGTGCCCGCAAGAACACCGGTGATAACACTCCCGCGATCATCCACCACAAGATCGTTCCCGGTGACAGTCTCGAGGTTTACGTGGCTGCCAAGGGCGGCGGCAGCGAGGCGAAGTCCAAGTTCGCCATGCTCAATCCCTCCGACAACGTTGTCGACTGGGTGATGGAACAGTTACCCAAGATGGGCGCCGGCTGGTGCCCGCCCGGCATGCTGGGCATCGGTATCGGTGGCACAGCCGAAAAGGCCATGGAGATTGCCAAGGAGGCGCTGCTCGATCCCATCGACATCCAGGAACTTCAGGCCCGCGGTGCCTCAAATCGCGCCGAAGAACTGCGCCTGGAACTGTTCGACAAGGTCAACAGGAGCGGCATCGGTGCCCAAGGTCTGGGCGGCCTGACCACCGTGCTCGACATCAAGGTCAGGGACTTCCCGACCCATGCGGCCAACAAGCCGGTGGCGATCATTCCCAACTGTGCTGCCACCCGCCATGCCCACTTCACCCTGGATGGCTCCGGCCCCGCTGCGCTGCCGGCGCCAAAGCTCGAGGATTGGCCTGAGATCACCCGTGAAGCGGGCGATAACGTCAAGCGCGTGAACCTCGACACCGTGACACCGGCAGAGGTGCTGACCTGGCAGCCTGGCGATACCCTGCTGCTCAACGGGAAGCTGCTCACCGGCCGCGACGCCGCCCACAAGCGCATGGTGGACATGATCGCCAAGGGTGAACCGCTGCCCGTCGACATGAAGGGACGCTTCATCTATTACGTGGGCCCGGTGGACCCGGTGGGCGACGAGGTGGTCGGCCCGGCCGGCCCCACCACGGCCACCCGAATGGACAAGTTCACCCGCACGATGCTGGAAGAAACAGGGCTGCTGGGCATGGTCGGCAAGGCCGAGCGAGGGCCGGCCGCCATCGAGGCGATTCGCGACAACAAGGCGGTCTATCTGATGGCTGTGGGCGGCTCTGCCTATCTGGTGGCCCAGGCGATCAAGAAGTCTCGCGTGGTCGGCTTCGAGGACCTGGGCATGGAGGCTATCTACGAGTTCGAGGTGGAGGACATGCCGGTAACAGTGGCCGTCGACAGCCAGGGCACCTCGGTGCACCAGACCGGCCCTGCCAAGTGGAAGGAAATCATCGCGGAGCGCGTCTGATTCCCGCTGCACAAAAGCGACCCCGCCAGTGGCGGGGTCACTTGCGTTTGGATATCTGTAGACCATTGTGGTTCAGGGAGAACACATGACTGCATGGCTGTTCGGCTGGGCCATCTTCCTTTTCTACGTGCTCGGGATCGTCTCGGCGCTGCTGGCCCTGTTGTCGAGTCGTACCTCCCAGGGGGCCATCGCCTGGATCCTCTCCCTGATCACGCTTCCCTATCTTGCGGTGCCGGCCTACTGGATCTTCGGTCGACCACGCTTCTACGGCTACGTTTCGGCCCGCGGTGAGCGCGATACTGTGCTGCGTCGCGTACTGGCCCGCTATCGCGATCAGGTCGAGCCCTTCCAGGCCGATGCCCGAGACCCCGACGTACGCGCCGTGGAACAACTTGCCCAGATGCCCCTGACCAGGGGTAATCGTGCCGAACTGCTGATCGACGGGGAAGCCACCTTCGAGAGTCTCTTCGATGGCATCGAGCGAGCCGAGGAATACGTTCTGATCCAGTTTTTCATTGTGCGCAACGATACACTGGGCATCGAACTTCAGCGTCGTCTACAACGAGTGGCTGAGCGCGGGGTGCGGGTCTACTTCCTCTATGACGAGATGGGCAGCCACAAACTCAACGAAGGCTACCTGCGCGACCTCGCCAGCAGCGGAGTGGAGGTGAGTGCCTTTCGTTCGTCGCGAGGCTTTCGCCACCGATTCCAGCTCAACTTCCGCAATCATCGCAAGGTGCTGGTGGTGGACGGCCGCGAGGGGTGGGTCGGCGGCTTCAACGTGGGCGTTGAGTATCTGGGGCAGGGGCGTCATGGGCCCTGGCGCGATACCCACCTCAAGCTCACCGGGCCGAGCGCCCTGGGGCTGCAGGAAGCCTTCTGGGAAGACTGGCACTGGGCTACCGGTGAAGTGATCAACCTGACGTGGACTCCCCAGATGACTTGCGAGGAGAATCAACAGGTGGTGATTGTTCCCTCAGGCCCGGCCGACCACCAGGATACCGCCAGCCTCCTGGTGCAGCATGCCATCCACAGTGCCCGGAAGCGGCTGTGGGTGACCAGTCCCTATTTTGTTCCCGATCAGGGCGTTCAGGATGCCTTGCGTTTGGCTTCCATGCGTGGCGTCGACGTCCGCATCATGATCCCGGAGCGTCCCGACCACCTGCTGGTGTTTCTCTCTGCCTTCTCCTTCCTGCCCGATATGCTTCGGGCCGGTGTAAAGGTCTACCGTTACCAGCCGGGCTTTCTGCACCAGAAGGTGATGCTTATCGACGACGCTGCGGCCAGCGTGGGCACGGTGAATCTCGACAACCGTTCCTTTCGGCTCAACTTCGAGATCACTGCCTTCCTACCGGATCGCCATTTTGCTGCCCAGGTACGGCTGATGCTCGAGCAGGACTTCGCGAACTGCCGGTCGATCAGTCTCGACGAGATCACCTCACGGCCGCTTTGGCGCAAGCTGCTCTCGCGGGCCGCCTACCTTCTGGCGCCTATCCAGTGATATATTATGGAATGACGATGGCCGCCAATTCGGCTCCTCTGCCATCCGCGGACCGGGAGTCACGGTGAACCTCGAAACCAAGTGGCTGGAAGATTTCGTCGCTCTGGCTAACACCCGCAGCTTTTCCGCTTCGGCGAGACAGCGCCATGTTACCCAGCCCGCCTTCAGTCGTCGTATTCGCGCACTGGAACAGGCCGTGGGAGCGACGCTGGTGGATCGCTCCACCACTCCCGTTGATCTGACTTCCCAAGGACAGCTGTTCCTGGTCACCGCTCGTAACCTGGTCGAGCAGCTCAACGAAAGTCTGGGGCACCTGCGTGGGCTCGCCATCGCCAACGAGGCGCTGGATATCGTTGCCGCTCACTCGCTGGCACTCAGCTTCTTTCCTCCCTGGATCTCGCGACTCCAGCAGGGGATAGGCGAGCTGCCCACCCGACTGGTCGCCATGAACGTGGGGGAAGCGATCCATGTGCTGCGAGAAGGCAAGTGCGACCTGATGCTGGCCTACTATGACCCCTACGCCAGCATGCAGCTCGATTCGGAAGTGTTTCCCTCGTTCTCGATCGGTCAGGTGACAATGCTCCCCGTCAGCCTGCCCAACGAGGATGGCAAGCCGCGATTCCCGCTGGAGGGTAGCGAGTCGATTCCCTATCTCGCTTACACCCAGGGGGCCTTCCTGGGAAGCAGCGTGCGCATGCTACTCAAGAACGATGCTCTCCGCCTGCGTCTGCGCACCGTCTACGAGACCGCCATGGCTGAAGGCCTGAAGGGGATGGTGGTTCAGGGGTTGGGGCTGGCCTGGATTCCCGATTTCTGTATCCGTGAGGAGCTCAAGAGCGGTCGGCTGGTCCGGGCAGGGGGAAAGGAGTGGGATGTTCCCCTGGAGATTCGCCTCTACCGCTGCTCACTGGTGCACAAGCCCGGCGTGGAGAAACTTTGGCGGCAGATGCAGAAGTTGCCACGAGATTTTCTACAGGCCTGATCGACAGACCTGATCGACTTGCGTGACCTAAAGGCGCAAGGCTTTACGACTAATTCCCACCAAAGTCGGCCGGTAGGCCGAGAAAATTCTGGATAATGAAAAAGTGATCCTCGAAGAGAGCTTCCGGGTCCAGGTCGGCTAGCGCCACCCAGCGGGCGTGATCGCCACCCTTCACTGGCTTGAGCCTGGGTAATTGCTGATCGGGAGTCAGCGCGAAGTAGAAGGCCTCGGCCAGAGTGCGTCCCCGCCAACTGCGATGGGGTTCGTCAAACAGCCGCTGGCCTCGCAGTGATCCCTTGAGCACGGGCTCGGGTACCTTGAGACGGATTCGCTCACGCAACTCCCTGAGGCAGGCATCCAGCAGTCGTTCGTGGGAGTTGATGAAGCCACCGGGCAGGGCGAGCAGCCCCTTGCCGGGCGCCGCGGTGCGGCGCACCAGCAACACATGCCCTGACTGCACCACCACGGCATTAACCGTCACAAAGATGGGCGGGTAGGGCGCCTGGGCCCAGGCGCTGCGGTACTGATCCAGCAGTTTCTGCTCCTCGCTCAGCTGCCGATAGTGTTCACCAATGCAAAAGGTGCGAACGGCACTGACGACGCCCGGCGGCAGGTCGTGGGAGGCTCCGGTTGTGAGGTAATCGTCAGCAGAAGAGGCGGAGCGGAACAGCCGCTCGCGAATCTGGCTTGCCGAAATGCCCTCCACCAGCGGCACACTAACGGACTCCCACTGCGGAAAAAGAGACAGGTAGTAGCTTGATTGGCCACGGCTTGCGCCGATCAGGCCGATGCGTGGCAGTCTGGCCCCCAGTGGGCTGGCGATATCTCGCACCTTGCGCTGTACGTCGCGCACCCAAACATCATTGTTGTAGAGGGCATCGAGTAGCGGTACCACGGCCAGCCGGGCGTTTTCCTCATCGTCGAAGGCGCTGCGCAGCATGTCGCGTCGCTCTTTGAAGTGCCAGGGGTTACGCATGGAGCGCGCCTGCCAGGAGGAGCCCATCAGTACAATGACTTGTCGAGCGCGCTTGAGCGCCTCGTGAATCACCGCCAGGTGGCCCAGGTGGGGCGGTTGGAAGCGTCCGATGAATACCAGGCAGTCAAAGTCGTAGGCGTCGCGGTCGATATCCGGGCAGGCTGACATGTCGGATCCTGAAAAGAGAATGGGCAACAACGATCATCATTATGGTCGGCGCGTTCGGGGCTTGGCAATGCGCTGAGGGGCGGCAGTTGTAGGCCACTTCGCGTATCCTATTTGGCGACACAGGGACGCGGGGAGCCTCATGATCAACCTTCAAACACTGATGCCATCTGCCCTTGGCGCTACGCTGCGCTTCTGGTGGAACGTCACCCATAACGCGATTCGTCTTTGGCTGGAACGCAACGCCTTCAGCTATGCGGGATCGCTGGCTTTCTACACGCTCTTCTCGCTGGCGCCCACGATGATTATCGCGGTCACGGTGATCGGCCTGGTGCTGGGGGAGGATGCCGCTCAGGGGCAGATTGTCGCCCAGCTACAGAACACCATGGGCCATGACGCCGCCGCAGCCATCGAGCAGGCTGTCGCTCAGTCGCGCATCGAGGAATCGGGGCTGCTTCCGACCCTGCTTGGCTTCGGCGCACTGATGGTGGGCGCTACGACGGTATTCGCGCAGATGCAGTTCTCGCTGAACACGATCTGGGGGGTGACCGCTCGACCCAGTGCCAACAGCGCGTTGGTATTCATCAAGAACCGCCTGATGTCGTTGACCGTGGTGCTATCCATCGGCTTTATCCTGCTGGTATCACTGGTGCTGGGGGTGGCGGTTCGCGCCATGCTCCAGGCCGCCGACGACCTGCTGCCCTTCGTGGGGTTTCTGACCACAGGCGTTGAATTCCTCGTTTCGCTGGCGGTGATCGCGGCGCTCTTTGCCACCATCTTCAAGGTCCTGCCGGATGTGGTGTTACGCTGGAGGGACGTCCTGGTGGGAGCCATGGTCACGGCGGTGCTGTTTGCGGTGGGACGCTCCGGCATTGCCATTTATCTCTCCCACACCGCCACTGCCTCCACCTACGGCGCTGCCGGGTCGGTGGTGATGATCCTGCTGTGGGTCTACTACAGTTCGCTGATCCTGCTATTTGGCGCTGCCTTTACCCGCTGCCATCTGGCCGAGCGGGGGCGTGCGGTGGTGCCGCGCAATACCGCGGTGGTGGTCAGACGAGAGTTGATGGACGGCAAACAGGGCTGAGGCCCGGACTGGAATTATCGCGCTATGAGATAGGGAGGCAACCATGGAGACATGCTGCGTCAAGGCCCTGGTGACGGGCAAGGTGCAGGGCGTCTGGTATCGCCGGGCGACCCAGGAACGGGCCCTGCAGTACGGGGTCACCGGCCATGCCAGAAATTTGCCCGATGGTCGGGTCGAGGTGCTGCTGTGCGGCGGGCCCGATGCCGTGAAGGCGGTCAGCGAATGGCTCTGGAAAGGGCCGGAGAAGGCCCGGGTCACCCATGTGGAACTCGAGGTGATCGAAATGCATAACCCGGATGATTTCCGCACGCTTTAACGCAGCGTCACGACAGGGCGTCGGCAATCCAATCGCTGACGGCGTTGCCGTTCACTCCGAGACAGACATCCACCGGTGGCGTCCGCGACCAGCGAGTCGCGATAAACGCGCGCCCCTCCGGTGCAAGAATTGTCTGCCCCTCGGCGTCGCCATCGGTGATGACCGTCAGATGGCCACGGGCGGTGGTAAACAGCTCAGGTTTCAGCAGCCAAGCCAGTGCACAGCTGTCGTGGGGGCAGCAGCCATCAATCCCAAGAAAACTCTGATAGAAATCGCGATAGAAGGCATAGCTGCCGGCCAATACGCGCTCCAGTTCACCCTGGCTAGCATCGACGCGGGCCATGTGTGCCGGCGTCAGCACGCAGCGATGGGTGACGTCGAGTCCCACCAGGGTTAGCGGCCAGCCAGCGGTCAGCACCCGGCTGGCTGCATGGGGGTCGTTGAACATGTTGGCCTCGGCGACCGGGGTGACGTTGCCCCCCTCGCGAATCGAGCCTCCCATGATCACCACCTGCTTGACCCGCTCGATGAGGGTGGGGTCGAGCTGCAGGGCCGCCGCCAGGTTGCCCAGCGGACCCACCGCCACTAGAGTCACCTCGCCGGGGCGGGCGTTCACCGTATCGACGATAAACTGCGCCGCGCTCCTGGGGTCTGCCGTGCCCTGTACCTCGGGCAGCACAATATCGCCGAGACCATTGGTGCCGTGGATATGGGCGGGCGGTGGGAAACGTGTCTTGACCAGTGGCGAGGCGGCTCCCTGGGCGACCGGGACGTCGTCTCGGCCGGCCAGCTGGGCCAGCAGCAAAGCGTTGCGGGTTGCCACTTCCACATCCACGTTGCCATAGGTGGTGGTCAGGCCCAACAGTTCCAGCTCGGGATGACGAAGGGCGATGGCGATGGCCTGGGCGTCGTCCACGCCGGGGTCGGTATCGAAGATGATTGGGTGTTTCATGAAGACTCTCCTTTGATTGCGCGCTCGACCTCATCGCAGTTAGGGATGCTCTCGGCGGCGCCGGGGCGCTGGACGGCGAGAGCGGCGGCAATGGAAGCTCGCTTCAGACACGCGTCGATCGGCAACTGCGCCTGCAGCGCGGCCATGTAATAGCCGATGAAGGTGTCGCCGGCCCCTGTCGTGTCAACTGCCTTGACCGACAGTGCCGGCTGATGAAGCCGACGGTTGCCTTGTTGGTACCAGGCGCCTTCGCCACCCAGGGTCAGCACGACCTCGGTGGCGGGCAGCCGAGTGACAAGAGCATCGAGCAGCGCCTCGCCGCCGGCGTCCGGCGTCAGGCCGGTGATCCCGGCCGCCTCGGTGCGGTTGACGAACACTAGCTGGCAGCGCGTCAGCGGCAGCTTGAGCACGTCCTCGGTCATGGGGGCCGGATTGAAGGCGATCTTCAACCCATGGTCGCCGGCCAGGGGGAACAGCTTGTCGAGCCCGAGACACTCGTTCTGGGTCAGCAGCCAGTCGCCGGGCTGGGTGGCGGCGACCAGCTCGTTCAGGTCGGCGCGACGAAAGCCGTGGTTAGCGCCGGGGAAAAGGATGATAGCGTTCTCGGCCCGATCATCCACCTGGATAATCGCGTGGCCGCTCGGCGCATCCACCAGCGCCACATGGGAGACATCAACGCCGGCTCGGGAGAGAATATCTCGGGCCCAGGCATCCTGGCGGCCAAGCCGACCCCAATGGCAGACGTGGCCGCCTGCCTTTGCCATGGCCAGCGACTGGTTGGCCCCCTTGCCTCCCAGACCGACCCGGTAGTCATGACTGGCCAGGGTCTCGCCGGGCCTGACGAGATGGGGAACACGATAGACGTGGTCGAGATTGATGGAGCCGAAATTGTGCAGCATGAGCCTGTTCCTTTCTCACTCGGCCTGCCAGTCGCGCAGGTTGTCGGCGGTTAGCGCCACGATCTTCTGTCGCGCCTCCGGCGTGATCCAGGCGTTGTGAGGCGTAACGACAAGGTTCAGCGGTTCGGCCAGGGCATCGATCAGCGGATGACCGTCACGGGGCGGCTCCTCCGGCAGCACGTCAACGCCGAGCCCGCCCAGGCCACCACTGCGCAGGGCGGCCAGGGCGGCATTCTCATCGATGATGCCGCCCCGGGCACAGTTGATCAGCAGAGCGCCAGGCCTGAGGCTGGCCAGCAGGTCGGCATTGATCAGATGGCGGGTGGCGTCGCTCAACGGGCAGTGCAGGCTGATGATGTGGGCAACCGGGGCGAGCTCGGCCAGGCTTGGGCGGCTGTCATCGGCCTCGTTGCCCGGACGGGCGGCGAAGGTCACCCGCATGCCGAAAGCCTCGGCCAGCTGAGCGACTCGGCTGCCCAGCACACCCTGGCCGACGATGACCAGGTGCTTGCCCTCCAACTGCAATGTGCCGTGGTTCATCAAGCAAAAGAAGTCACTCTGCCCCCAGCGTCCCTCGGCCACATCCCGCTGGTAGAGTGGCAAGCGATTGGCCAGGGTAAGCATCAGCATCAGGGTGTGCTGGGCCACGCTAGGGGTGCCATAGGCGCTGACGTTCTTCACCACGATGCCGAGGCGCTCAGCAGCGACCATGTCGATGTTGTTGGTCCCCGTCGCGAGCACGCAGATCAGCTTCAGGTCGGGCAGGGCCTCCAGGGTCGGTGCATCGAGCACCACCTTGTTGACGATGGCGACCCGGGCGCCCTGGAGCCTTTCCCCGGCCTCGGGGGTGCTGCTCTGCTGATGCACTGCCAGGGAATCGACCCGTTCGCGGATCGGGGCAAGGTCGATATCGGGGCCAAGGCTGGCGGCGTCGAGGATAACGGCGTTCATCGTGTTGGCTTCCTTGTAGTGCCTCGGGCAGCGCGCCTTGCCCACAAGGGTGCCTGGCACGCTATAATGTTGCGCTTTGGCAGGCTTGGTTTCGCTTCGGGCCGGCCGCATCGTCAATGTCGCCGGACATGTCCGGCTGCGTCCTGATCCAGATAACGTGATTTTCCGGAGTGATCAAACCATGCCCATCTACGAATACGAGTGCAAGGCTTGCGGTCAGCGCCTGGAAAAGCTGCAAAAGCTCAGCGCCGCGCCGCTGACCGATTGCCCGGCCTGCGCCGCCTCTGAGCTTGTACGTCTCGTCTCGGCGGCTGGTTTCCGCCTGGCCGGCGGCGGCTGGTACGAGACCGACTTCAAGTCGGGGGGTAAGAAGAACCTGGCCGGCGATTCGGCCGCCTCCGGTGACGCCCCGTCGTCGAACAAGACATCGTCTACCCCGACATCGCCAGACACGGCATCGCCCAAGAAGAAGGATGCGGCGGCCTGAGTGGCGCCGATCTCGAGACCTCCCATTACACGCTATAAAACAGGATACGACATGCGCAGCCATTATTGCGGCCAGCTAAACGAGACCCTGGTGGACCAGACGGTCACCCTGTGCGGCTGGGTCCATCGCCGCCGTGACCACGGGGGGGTGATCTTCCTCGACATGCGCGATCGCGACGGCATCGCTCAGGTTGTGGTCGACCCCGACACCGTCGAGGCCTTCGCCAACGCAGACCGCGCTCGCAGCGAATATGTGCTGCGCATTCAGGGCCGCGTGCGACTGCGCCCGGAAGGCACCCAGAATCCTGGCATGCCCACCGGCTTGATCGAGGTGCTGGCCAAGGAGGTGGAGGTACTCAACACCGCTGCCACGCCGCCCTTCCAGCTCGACGAGCACGGCAAGGTGGGCGAGGAGGTGCGTCTCAAGCACCGCTATATCGACCTGCGCCGTCCTGAAATGATCGAAAAATTGCGCCTGCGCTCGCGAATTTCTCACACCGTGCGCGCCTTCCTCGAGGGGCAGGGCTTCCTCGATATCGAGACGCCGATCCTGACCCGCGCTACCCCAGAAGGCGCCCGCGACTACCTGGTACCGAGCCGCACCCACCCTGGCAGTTTCTTCGCGCTGCCGCAGTCGCCGCAGCTCTTCAAGCAGCTGCTGATGGTGGCCGGCTTCGACCGCTACTATCAGATCGCCAAGTGCTTCCGCGATGAGGATCTGCGCGCAGACCGCCAGCCGGAGTTCACTCAGATCGACCTCGAGGCCTCCTTCGTCTCCGAGGACGACATCATGGGCATCACCGAGGCGATGATCCGCCAGCTCTTTCAAGAGGTGCTGGCCGTCGAACTGCCCGATTTCCCGCGTATGACCTGGACCGAGGCGATGAACCGCTTCGGGTCCGACAAGCCGGACCTACGCATTCCCCTGGAGCTCACCGACGTCGACGACCTGATGCAGGAGGTGGACTTCAAGGTCTTCTCCGGTCCGGCAAGCGCCGAGGATGGTCGCGTTGCCGCCCTGCGTGTCCCGGGCGGGGCCAAGCTCTCTCGCAAGGAGATCGATGAGTACACCAAGTTCGTCGGCATCTACGGCGCCAAGGGCCTGGCCTGGATCAAGGTCAACGAGCGGGCCAAGGGCATTGAGGGCCTGCAGTCGCCCATCGTGAAGTTTATGGAGAACGTGGTCGAAGCGCTGCTCGACCGTGTTGGCGCCGAGGACGGCGACATCATCTTCTTCGGCGCCGACAAGGCAAACATCGTCAATGAGGCCATCGGCGCACTGCGCGTCAAGCTAGGCGAGACTCTCGACCTCTATACTCACGCCTGGGCGCCGCTGTGGGTGGTGGACTTCCCGATGTTCGAAGCCGACGATGACGGCCGACTTAGCCCCCTTCACCACCCCTTTACTTCTCCCTCGTGCAGCCCTGAGGAGTTCAAGGCCAATCCAGCCGCAGCGCTGTCGCGGGCCTACGACATGGTGCTCAACGGCACAGAGCTGGGCGGCGGATCCATCCGTATTCACGACCAGGCTATGCAGAGCACCGTGTTCGAGATTCTCGGCATCGGAGAGGAAGAGGCCCGCGAGAAGTTTGGTTTTCTGCTCGACGCCTTGCAGTTCGGTGCACCGCCACACGGCGGCCTGGCCTTCGGCCTCGACCGCCTGGTCATGCTGATGGCCGGCGCCCGCACCATCCGCGAGGTGATCGCCTTCCCGAAAACCCAGAGCGCCGGCTGCCTGATGACCGACGCCCCGGGTGAAGTGAGTGGCGATCAGTTGCGCGAGCTCAGCATCCGGCTGCGTCAGAAGGCTAAGCCCGAAGATCAGCAAATCACGCCGGAAGGGCAGGAGTGATCACGATCCTGTTGTGAATCAGTAAGAGTGAAACAGCAAGTGTAAAGCTGCAAGACGCCGGCGCCCCAGGGGCGCCGGTATCGTATGATGGCCACTCGCCATGCCAAGGAGGCCACCCATGTCGATATCGCACCGGCTTGCCACAGGCATACGACCATGCTGATCCTCGGCATCGACCCGGGCTCGCGTATCACCGGCTACGGCGTGCTCGATGTCTCGACCTCGACACCGCGCTATGTGGCCAGCGGCTGCATCCGCATCCAGGCCGATGACCTGGCACAGAAGCTGGCCCAGGTCTATGCGGGCGTCAGCGAGCTGATCGCCGTCCATCGTCCGACAGAGTTCGCCATTGAGCAGGTGTTCATGGCAAAAAATGCCGACTCGGCGCTAAAGCTCGGCCAGGCCCGTGGCACCGCCATCGTTTGTGCCGCCAACCATGGCCTGCCCGTGAGCGAATACGGCCCCCGCCAGATCAAGCAGGCGGTGACCGGTACCGGAAGCGCCGATAAGGCCCAGGTGCAGCATATGGTGACGGCGGTGCTGGGGCTTTCCGCCACGCCCCAGGCCGATGCCGCCGACGCCCTGGCTATCGCCCTGACCCATGCCCATGCGCGCCTCGGCCTGCTGCAGGCGGGCAGCTTCGGCGGCCACAAGAGCCGCAAGAAGGGCGGCTCCTGGCGCGCCTTTAAGCCCTGAGAGCGTCGTCTTTCGACAAGATGTCAAGGCGACTGGCCGGGTTGTCGAACGCTGTTTCAGCACAGGCTGGCCAGCCATGCGGGCGACCAGTATAGTGGCGTCATTGGCGGCGCCTGCCGCCTTGCCTGACGTGAAGGACACGGATTTCCCCATGATTGGACGCCTGCGTGGCACCCTGCTCGAGAAACAGCCCCCCTGGTTGGTGGTCGATGTGGCCGGGGTCGGCTATGAGCTCGAGGCTTCCATGACGACCCTGGTCGCCCTGCCGGTTACCGGCGAGGTCATTTCCCTGCATACCCATCTGATCGTGCGAGACGACGCCCACCTGCTCTACGGCTTCGCCAGGGAGCAGGAAAGAGCGCTGTTCCGTGCGCTGATCAAGGTTAATGGTGTCGGTCCACGCTTGGCCCTGGCGATCCTCTCGGGCATGGACGAGGCGGCCTTCCAGCGGTGCGTACTCGACGATGACGTGAAGTCGCTGATGCGTCTGCCCGGCGTGGGAAAGAAGACCGCCGAGCGGTTGATTATCGAAATGCGCGACCGCTTTCCTCATTGGGAGCCGGTCGACGACGCCCTGGCAGGCCTGGCCGCCACTTCGACACCGGCGCGCCACGATCCGCTGGTCGATGCCGAAGCGGCCCTGGTCAGTCTAGGCTACAAACCCGTCGAAGCCGCCAGGATGCTGGCCGGCCTGGAGGGTGAAGGCAGCACCGCAGCAATGATCAAGGCGGCCCTGAGTCGCCGGATGGCGGGGTAGCGCAATGCTTGAGAACGATCGTCTGATCGCCGCCGACGCCCGGGAGGGCGAAGAGCCCATCGATCGCGCTATCCGCCCCAAGCGGCTGACAGACTATATCGGCCAGCCGCGGGTCCGCGAGCAGCTGGAGATTTTCATCGGCGCCGCCAGGGGACGTGACGAAAGCCTTGACCATACCCTGGTGTTCGGCCCTCCGGGACTCGGCAAGACGACTCTGGCGCACATCATCGCCGCTGAGATGGGCGTGGGGCTCAAGTCCACCTCCGGCCCGGTGCTGGAGCGGGCAGGCGACCTCGCCGCCATGCTGACCAATCTTGACGCAGGCGATGTACTGTTCATCGACGAGATCCACCGCCTCTCGCCGGTGGTGGAGGAAATTCTCTATCCTGCCATGGAGGACTTTCAACTCGACATCATGATCGGTGAGGGACCTGCAGCGCGCTCCATCAAGCTCGACCTGCCGCCCTTTACCCTGGTCGGCGCGACCACCCGGGCGGGACTGCTTACCTCGCCGTTACGGGATCGTTTCGGGATCGTCCAGCGCCTGGAGTTCTACGCCATCGCTGAACTCACCGAGATTGTCACCCGATCGGCACGTCTGATGAGAGTCGAGACCGACATCGAGGGCGCCTTGGAAGTGGCCCGTCGCTCTCGGGGAACGCCGCGCATCGCCAACCGCCTGTTGCGGCGCGTGCGTGACTACGCCGAGGTGCGTGGGAGCGGCCGCATCGATGCTGAGATCGCCGATCGAGCGTTGGATATGCTGCACGTCGACCACCATGGCCTCGACCATATGGATCGCCGCCTGTTGTTGGCGATGATCGAGAAGTTCGACGGCGGCCCCGTGGGCGTCGACTCCCTGGCCGCCGCCATCGGCGAGGAGCGCGACACCATCGAGGATGTCATCGAGCCTTTCCTGATCCAGCAGGGTCTGATGATGCGCACCGCACGGGGCAGGGTGGTGACTCGTCAGGCCTGGCTGCACTTCGGCCTGGCCCCGGATGAGACCGCCGCGGATGCCGCGGGAGAGACAAGGCCATGAGCGACTTACCCCCGATGGTGGAAGTCGACATCGCCTGCATCGAGGCGACGAGCCTCAAGCCCATTGCGTGGCCGCCGGCCCTGGCCGAGTGGCTGTCACAACCCTCTGCCCAACCGCAAGCCTGACGAGGATGCCCGTGAACGACTCCATGTCCATACCCCATCTGATCATGAGCGCCAGTACCGTGGTGCAGCTGGTCATGCTGCTGCTCACGGTGGGCTCGATCCTCTCCTGGATCGTGATCTTCCAGCGCACCTTCGTGATGCGCCGTGCCCGCAAGACCCATCAGGCCTTCGAAGAGCGCTTCTGGTCCGGTATCGATCTCAATGAACTCTATCGAGAAACGCCGTCAGAGCAGGAGACCCAGGGCGCCGAGCATGTTTTCCGCTCCGGCTTTCGCGAATTCAACCGCCTGCTGCCCAAGACTCGCAGCCCCCAGGCGATTCTGGACGGCGTGCAACGCAGCATGCGGGTGGCCTGGTCTCGGGAAGAGGAACGCCTCAGCCTGCACCTTGTGTTTCTGGCCACCGTGGCGTCGGCCAGCCCTTATATCGGGCTGTTTGGAACCGTGTGGGGCATCATGGGCTCCTTTCAGTCCATCTCCATGACCCAGCAGGCGACGCTTGCCACGGTGGCCCCGTGGATCGCCGAGGCGCTGATCGCTACCGCCATGGGGCTTTTCGCCGCGATCCCCGCGGTGATTTTCTACAATCGGCTCTCGGCCGAGTCGAACCGGCTGCTGGGGAAGTACGAGGATTTTGCCGAGGAGTTCCACTCCATTCTGCATCGCAACCTGCAGGGGCGGGCCGATTCCGGCCCCGCGTGAAGGAGTCTGGCCATGCAAGGACCTTTCAATCGCGGCAGTGGGCGCAAGCCCATGGGCGAGATCAATGTCGTGCCCTTCATCGACGTCATGCTGGTACTGCTGGTGATCTTCATGATCACGGCCCCCATGCTGACCCAGGGCGTGCAGGTGGATCTTCCCCAGGTCACCTCCGAACCCATCGAGAAGTCAGACGATAGAGATCCGATCAACGTCTCGGTAGAACGCGACGGCCGGTATTCCATCTGGATGGGGGATGACGAACCTCGCGAGGTTGACCTCGATGAGATCGCCAACCGAGTGATTATTCTGCTGGAACGCAGCCCTGGCACACCGGTCATGGTGCACGGTGATCGCAATGTCCCCTACGGTCAGGTGGTCACCTTGATGAGCACTCTGCAGGTCGCTGGCGTCGCCAACGTCGGTCTGATCTCCGAACCACCCGGCGGGGAAGGCTGAGGAGTCAAGATGCCCAGAAACGACCCACGGGTGGGGTACGGCTTGCCGGTGATCCTGGCGGTGGCATTGCACGTGGCGGTGGTGCTGTTCAGCGTGATCAGCTTGCCGACCAATCAGCCGGAGTCGACCTCTTCCTCTATCGTTCAGGCGACGTTGGTCAGTACCGAGACGGTGACCGACCAGGCCCAACGCGCCGAGGCGGCCAGGGAACGCGCCTTGTCGCAACAAGCGAACGAGCAGCGCGAAGCCGATGAGGCCGCACGCCAGGCCGAGCAAGCCGCCGCTGCCGAACAGTCAGCCCAGGAGGCAGAACGCGAGGCTCAGCGCCAGGTAGAACAGCAGATGAAGGAGGAAGCCTTCCGCGCCGCCGAGGCGGCCGAAGCCGACGCAAGACGCCGTGCCGAGGAGGCCGAGCGCCAGGCCCAGCGTCGCGAAGAGCAACGTGAACAACAGCAGGAAGCCGAACGTCAGCGTGAGGCCGAACAGGAAGCCGAACGCCAGCGCCAGGCCGAAGCCGAGGCCCGTCGCCAGCGCGAGGCCGAACAGGAAGCCGAGCGTCAGCGTCAGGCTGAACAGGAAGCCGAGCGTCAGCGTCAGGCCGAACAGGAAGCCGAGCGCCAGCGTCAGGCCGAACAGGAAGCCGAGCGTCAGCGTCAGGCCGAACAGGAAGCCGAGCGTCAGCGTCAGGCTGAACAGGAAGCCGAACGCCAGCGTGAGGCCGAACAGGAAGCCGAACGTCAGCGCCAGGCCGAAGCCGAGGCGCGTCGCCAGCGTGAAGCCGATGAGGCCGCTCGCCGTGCCGCCCAGGAAGCCGAGGCGGCGCTGCAGCGGGCCATTGAGGGCGAGCGCGAGGCCGCGGCCAATGCTCGCCAAGGGCAGGAGGCGGCCAACAGCTTCATTAACCTGGTACGCCGAGCGGTAGAGCAGGCCTGGGTGATACCGCCCAACATGCCGGGTGGCGCAACCGCCGAAGTGGCGGTGCGCCTGGGACCCTCCGGTGAGCTGTTCGGCGCCTCAATTACCCGTAGCAGTGGCGACAGCGCTTTCGATCGCTCAGCCATCCAGGCGGTGGAGGCCGCAGCACCATTCGCCGAACTGCGACAGTTGCCAGGTAACCTGCAACGGGACTACCGTCAATTCAATCTACGTTTCACACCGGGAGACGTGCGCTGATGAAAGCTCTGATCATTTCCTGGCTGACCGCCATGCTGCTGATGCTCAGCGGCCTGGCCCAGGCCAACCTCACCATCGAGATCACCCGCGGCAGCGACCGGGCTACACCGGTCGCGGTGGTGCCCTTCGCCGGCGGCGATGGCTTCCCCGAAGACGTCGCCCAAGTGATCCACGACAACCTGGAGCGCAGCGGCTACTTCGATCCGCTGCCGCGCCGCCAGATGCTCGATCGCCCCAGCGATAGCGGAGAGGTACGTTACGGCAACTGGCGCAGCCTGGATGTTCGCTATCTGTTAGTGGGGCGCGCCAGCCGCGAGGGCAACGGCTACCGTCTGCGCTTTGAACTGATGGACGTGAGCGGCGAACGCCGCATGCTGGGCGAGGTGGTCACCGCCGATCAGAACGAGCTGCGCGGCGCTGCCCACTACATCAGCGACCAGATCTTCGAGGCAATCACCGGGATCCGCGGGGCCTTCGCCACCCGCATCGCCTACGTGACGGCACAGGGGGTGGGCGACAACATGCAGTTCACCCTCTTTGTTGCTGATGCCGATGGCCGTAACAGCCAGCAGGTGCTGAGCTCACAAGAGCCCATCCTGTCCCCGGCCTGGTCGCCGGACGGACGCCGATTGGCCTATGTCTCCTTCGAGACCGAACGGCCCGCCATCTACATCCAGGATCTGGCCTCGGGCCAACGAGTGCGAGCGACCTCCTTCCAGGGCATCAATGGCGCCCCGGCCTGGTCCCCGGACGGCCGCCGTCTTGCCATGTCGCTCTCCAAGGATGGCCAGCCAGAAATTTACGTCATGGATATCGCCTCGCGCAGCTTTGATCGCATTACCAACAGTTCCGGTATCGACACGGAGCCAGACTGGGCGCCGGACGGTCGCAGCCTTGTGTTCACCTCGGATCGCAGCGGCGGACCGCAGCTCTACCGCCATGACTTTGCCAACGGCCAGCAGCAGCGACTTACCTTTACCGGCAACTACAATGCCCGCGGACGCTTTTCGCCTGACGGTGAGGCGATCTTCCTGATCCACCGCTCCAGCAATGGCTATCAGGTGGCGCGTCAGGACCTGGACAGTGGTCGACTGGTCACACTGAGCGACTCGCGCAGAGATGAATCGCCCAGTGTTTCGCCCAACGGTACCATGGTAATCTTCGCCACCCAGCAGGGTAATAGTGGGATACTGAGTGCAGTTACCGCCGATGGACGCGCGTCCTTCCGGCTACCTTCCGCTTCGGGGGACGTGCGTGAACCCGCATGGTCGCCCTTCCTCAACTGACCACAGTGATGTGGGTGCCCTTCGATCCAGCAAGGAGTAACACGATGCAACTCAAGCCCTACGCCAGGAACCTGGCAGTCGCACTGTCCCTGGCCCTCCTGGCCGGTTGTTCCAGCGGTGGCGGGACACAGGACGGTTCCATGGACGGTACCCGCGGTGGCGCCGGCAGCGGCGTTGCCGGTAGTGGTGTCTCCGGCAGTGGCGTCTCCGGTAGCCAGGTAGGGGGAACTGGCTTTGGCAGCGGCACAGCGGGCCAGCAGGCCGACGGTCGCATCCCCCAGCAGCGCACCATCTATTTTGAATTCGATAGCGATCGCATTCGCAGCGAGTTCGAACCGGTGCTTGCCTCCCACGGCCGCTATCTGCGTGAGAACGGCAATGCGCGCGTTGTCTTGCAGGGCCATACCGACGAGCGTGGTACCCGTGAGTACAATATGGCGCTGGGCGAGCGTCGTGCCCGCTCCGTCGAGCGCTTCCTCTCCGTGCAGGGCGTGTCGCCTTCTCAGGTCGAAGTAGTCAGTTATGGTGAAGAGCGGCCGGCTGTCCGCGGACAAAACGAGGAAACTTTTGCCCAGAATCGTCGGGTTGTCTTCGCCTACTGAGTCGTCCCTGACCTGGCGAATATCGCCCGGCCGAGCGTTAACCGCGTCGATGGAGACACCCATGAAACACGGTCTGAAACGACTGTGCGGTGCGGGAGCCCTGGTGCTCCCGCTGGCCGTATGGCTTCCGGCAGTCGCGCAGCAACCCGTAGTCGAAGACCTCACTGCCCAGCCGCGTTCCTTCTATCAGCAGACGGAAACCCGAGAAGCGGCTGGCGGCACCCTGGTGATCTTCAACCAGGTGCAGCAGCATGAGGAGGAGCTTCGTCAGCTGCGTGGACAGGTCGAGGAGCTGCGCCACCAGCTCGAGCAGCTGCGTCGCCAGACTCGCGACCAGTACCTGGACCTCGAGGATCGCCTCGCTTCGGCGTCGGTCGGAGTGGTAGGAACTGCCGTCGAAGAGGTCGACGAAGATGCCGCACGCCAGGTGGCACAGGCGCCTTCGCCCAGCGGTGCCAGCCCTGAGGCCCAGCAGGCTTATCAGCAGGCGTTTGCCAGGGTCCAGGCCAGGGAGTTCGACGAGGCGATCAGCGCCTTCGAGAGTTTCGTGGTTCAGCATCCTGACAACAGCCTGACGGCCAACGCCTACTACTGGCTAGGTGAGCTGCACGCCGCCGAGGGCAACCTCGATGACGCCGAGCGCGAGTTCCGCGCCGTGCTCAACGACTTCCCGCAAAGCAACAAGGTGCCGGACTCTCTCTACAAGCTGGGCCTGCTCAAGGCACGTCAGGGCGACCCCGAGGCCAGCCGCGAGCTGCTCGAGCGGGTGCGCGACGACTACCCCGAGAGCACCGCGGCCGGCCTGGCCAATGATTTCCTGCGCCAATCAGGCAACTGATGACCAAGGAGACTCGATGACGACCTGCATGATCGACTATCAGGTGCCCGCCAATCTGCTTCAGGGGCGTATTCTCCTGGTGACCGGCGCCGGTGATGGAATCGGTCGGGCCGCGGCTCTGACCTTTGCCCGTCACGGTGCCACTGTGATTCTTCTGGGCCGCACCATCGCCAAACTGGAGAAGGTCTACGACGAGATCGAGTCAGCGGGAGGGCCTCAGCCGGCGATCTTCCCGCTCAACTTCGAGGGCGCCACCCTCAAGGACTACCACGACATGGCCGAGACCCTGGAAAAAGAGTTTGGCCGGCTCGATGGCATCCTCCACAACGCCGGGCTGCTCGGGCGCATCACGCCCTTCGAGCAGTACAACCCGGCGCTGTGGGAGCAGGTGATGCAGGTCAACATCAATGGCCCGATCTGGATGACACAGGCGCTTCTGCCGCTGCTGAAGGCTTCCGAAGACGCTTCATTGGTATTCACTTCCTCGAGCGTTGGACGCCGCGGACGTGCCTACTGGGGGGCCTATGCGGTTTCCAAGTTCGCCACCGAGGGGGTTATGGAAGTGCTGGCTGACGAACTTGATCACCTGGGCAACGTGCGCGCCAATAGTTTGAATCCCGGCGCCACCCGTACCCAGATGCGCAAGCAGGCCTACCCGGGTGAACTACCGGAAAGCCTGCGCACGCCAGAGGAGATCATGCCGACCTATCTGTGGCTGATGGGCCCGGACAGCAAGGGACACAATGGCGAGCAGTTCGACGCTCAGCCGCCGAAGGGCTGAACGTCGGGACACTGCAACCCCCTCTGCTCGTGGCGTCCCCACTGCCGCTCTCGCGACGACAACAGCCACATCTACTTTAGGGCGGCAACCAGCGCCTCGCCGGTCTCGAACCAGAGATCGGCGGGCCAGAGGAGATAGTCGTCGCCGTCCTCCACATACCCCCAGCCCACCGCCACCGCTGCCATACCGGCGGCGCGAGCGGCTTGCATGTCCCGCAGGTGATCGCCCAGGTACCAGCAAGCGTCTGGCGCTACACCCAGACGGCGGGCCGCCTCGAGCAGCGGTGCCGGGTCGGGCTTCTTCACCGGCAGGTCATCGGCGCAGAGCAGCGCCCCTGGCGCGAGGGCCAGGGCCGCCACCAGCGGCTCGGCGTAGGCTCGCGGCTTGTTGGTGACAATGCCCCAGGGCCGATCGTCGGCCTCCCAGGCGTGCAACAACGGCGACAGAGGAGGGAAGACCCGGCTCTCGTTAGCTACTGCCTCCCCATAGGCGGCCAGCAGAAACGTACGTGCCAGGTCGTGACCCTCCGCCTCCTTGGCCAGGCCGAGTGCCAGGGTCACCAGGGCGCTACCGCCATTGGAAACCTGGGCGCGAATCAGCGCATAGGGCAGGGGAGCAAGCCCGTGGTGGGCGCGCAGGGCATTGGTGGCTCGTGCCAGATCCGGCGCGGTATCGACCAGGGTGCCATCCAGGTCGAAAAGCAGAGCCGCGGGCCGCGAGGTGCTGCTCACTCGACCTCCCGCCGGCAATGCATCAGATAGTTCACCGACACGTCCGTGGGATGAAGCCGGTAGCGACGCGTCAGCGGATTGTAGACCAGGCCACTCTGCTCCTGAACCTCCAGGCCGTTAGCGCGGCACCAGCTGGCCAGCTCCGCCGGACGAATGAATTTTTCATAGTCGTGGGTCCCGCGTGGCAGCAGGCCCAGCACGTATTCGGCGCCGAGGATTGCCAGGAGATAAGCCTTGGGATTGCGGTTGAGGGTGGAGAAGAACAGCTGGCCGCCAGGCTTGACCAGGGCGGCGCAGGCGCGCACCACCGAGGCGGGATCCGGTACGTGCTCGATCATCTCCAGGCAGGTCACCACGTCGAATTCGTCGGGCATCTCCTCGGCCAGCGCCTCCACGCTGACACAGCGATAGTCGACCTCGACGCCACTCTCTTCGGCGTGCAGCCTGGCCACCGCCAGGGGCGCCTCGCCCAGATCGATGCCGGTGACCCGGGCACCGCGATGCGCCATGGCCTCGGCAAGCAGGCCGCCGCCGCAGCCTACGTCCACTACCCGCTTGCCGGCCAGGCCGGCACGGGCATCGATAAAGTCCAGGCGCAGCGGGTTGATCTCATGGAGCGGCTTGAACTCGCTCTCCGGATCCCACCAGCGGCTGGCCAGGACCTCGAACTTGGCGATCTCGCCAGGATCCACATTGCCGGCCTGCGTTTGCGTTGCACCCATCTGAGCCTCCTTTCGGCATGGGGTTCGAAGACGGACGCCACCTTGTCGGCACGCCAGGATGGCAGGCCACGGCACGTCCGGTATCATGAGATCATTCTACCCGTTCCCAAGGCAGCATTCCCATGCTCAGCCATTGGATCAACGCTACCGAGACGCACCTGACAAGGACTGCTCCATGATCAAGAAGGCCGTGCTTCCCGTCGCCGGCTTCGGCACCCGCTGCCTGCCGGCCTCCAAGGCGATTCCCAAGGAGATGATCACCATCGTTGATCGCCCGGTGATTCAGTACGTGGTAGCCGAGGCGGTGGCCGCCGGTATCCGCGACATTGTGCTGGTCACCCATGGCAGCAAGTCGGCTATCGAGAACCACTTCGACAAGCATTTCGAGCTGGAAGCGAGCCTGGAAGCCAAGGGCAAACACGAGTTGCTGGCGGAGCTGCGCAGCATCGTACCGGAGGACGTCAATATCATCAGCGTGCGCCAGCCCGAGCCGCTGGGGCTCGGCCACGCTGTGCTCTGCGCCCGGCCGGTGGTCGGTGACAACGAGCCCTTTGCGGTGCTGCTTCCCGACGTACTGGTGGACGCCGAGGGTCTCCAGCGCAACGATCTGGGCTGTATGCTCGACGCCTTCCATGCCAGTGGTCGCGCCCAGCTGATGGTGGAGGAGGTTCCCCGGGAGCTGACCTACAAATACGGCATCGTCGATACAGGCGGTAAGATACCCGCCCCCGGCGAGTCCCGACCGCTGGATGGCCTTGTAGAGAAGCCGCCGGTGGAAGCCGCGCCCTCTCGCCTGGCGGTGATCGGTCGTTACGCGCTGCCAGGCAGCATCTTTGATCTGCTGGCAGAGACGCCCCCCGGTGCCGGTGGTGAGATCCAGCTCACCGATGCCATCGAGACCCTCAGGCAGCGCGAGGGAGTGGATGCCTTCCGCATGCGCGGCAAGACCTACGACTGTGGTCATCAGCTCGGCTACCTGGAGGCGATCCTGGCCTACGGGCGGCGCCATGCCCGCTACGGCGAGGGCTTCCGTGAGCTGCTCACCCGCTACGCCGACAAGGTCTGACGTTATGCGTGTACTGATTCACGGTAGTGAACTGGCCGCGGCCGCCGCTGCCGCGGCGCTCTCCTCGGTGGGTCACCGTGTCACCTGGCTGCCGCATTCCGATACGCCCTGGGGCCAGCTTGAGCATGCCGATTGGCTAAGACGCGAACCACGCCTGCTGTCTCAGCTTGCCGAGGCGCGTGACAGCGGTAGCCTGCGGCTCGTCGATGACCTTGACGCAGCATGTCCCGGTGATCAGGAGGTGGTCTGGTTGGCGGTCTCACCGGGGCAGCGCAGCGACCTGGGACAGCTCCTCGAAGCGCTTTCCGCCAATCCGGGGGAGCTGCTGGTGGTTAACAACTCCACGTTTCCCGTGGGCGAAACCGAGCGCCTGGAGGCCCAGCTAGGCGGTCGGGGCCGAACCGTCTCACTGCCGGACCTGCTGGAAGAGGGGCGTGCCTGGGACACCTTTACCCGGCCGGCGCGCTGGCTTCTCGGCTGTGACGACGTCGCCGCCGAAGCGCGGATGCGTGAGCTGCTGCGGGCTTTCAATCGCCGTAGCGAGGTCATCCAGCGCATGCCGCGTCGCGCCGCCGAACTCACCAAGCTGGCCATCAATGGCATGCTGGCCACCCGCATCAGCTACATGAACGAGATGGCCGGCCTGGCCGACAGCCTGGGGGTCGACGTGGAGTATGTTCGCCAAGGCATGGGCGCCGATTCTCGCATCGGCTACGAATATCTTTACCCGGGCTGCGGTTTCGGCGGTCCGAACTTCTCTCGCGATCTGATGCGCCTGGCCGACGTCCAGTCCGCCAGCGGGCGCCGCTCGGCGCTGCTCGAGCAGGTTCTCGACATCAATGAGCACAAGAAGGAGACGCTGTTCCGCAAGCTATGGGCCCACTTCCATGGACGCCTTGAGGGGAGGACGGTAGCCGTCTGGGGTGCGGCCTTCAAGCCGGGCACTGCGCGTATCGATCATGCCCCCGTGCTGCGCCTGCTGCGTGCCCTCTGGGCCGAGGGAGTGACGGTGCGCCTTCACGATCCCGCGGCGATTCCGGCACTGCTGGACGAGGTCGGCGAGCACCCGCTGCTGGAGGTATTCGATGGCGACCCCCACCTCGCCTGCGAGGGAGCCTGCGCACTGATGCTCGTGACCGAGTGGAAGGTCTACTGGAACCCTGACTGGGAACGGCTGGCCGCCCTGCTGAGCGAAGGCCTGCTACTGGATGGCCGCAACATTTTCGACCCGGACTGGGTCGCCTGTCAGGGGCTGCATTACCGGGGCATCGGGCGCCGCGCAGATCCTTGACGGCACCTGCAATCAGTCGGCGAAGTTCTGGGCGACAAAATCCCAGTTCAGCACGTTCCATACGCTGTTCAGATACTTGAGTCGCTCGTTGCGGTAGTCGATGTAGTAGGCGTGCTCCCATACGTCGATGGTCATCAGCGTTATCTGGTCGTGGGCGATTGGGGTGTCGGCGTTGCGGGTGTTGACGATATCGACGCCTCCGTCCTCGGTCTTGATCAGCCAGGTCCAGCCGGAACCGACGTTGGCCGCGGCATGAGCATTGAATGCCTCCTTGAACGTGTCGAAGGAGCCGAATTTGGCGTTGATGGCATCGGCCAGGGGGCCGGTGGGCTCACCGCCGCCGTTGGGCGCCAGGCAATGCCAGTAGAAGGTGTGGTTCCACACCTGAGCCGCCTGATTGAACAGCGTCCCGGAGGAAGACTTGATGATCTCTTCCAACGACTTGCTGGCATCGACCGTGCCGTCAATCAGCTCGTTGAGCTTATTCACATAGCCCTGATGATGCCTGCCGTAGTGGTATTCGAGGGTCTTGGCGGAAATGTGAGGTTCGAGAGCGCTCGTGCCGTACGGCAAGGCGGGCAGTTCAAATGCCATTCAGGTTCTCCTCGGTCTTGCGATGATTCACAAGGATCGTCCATGGTGAATCTCTTTCCCGGCCGCGAAACGGCCGCTCCGTTTACCGGACTCCGTGCGCCCTGGGCCAAAAAACCCTTACACTACGGCGACGCTGTACAGGATGTTGCGGCATCATAGCATCCGTCGCAGGGAGCTCCAATTTCGCCCCGCGCCCACTGCCAGAGAAGGAGTTGACCATGGCTGAACGCCATGATGACCGCCGCCATGCCGCTGCCATCGTGCCCGACCCCGAGGCCAGCCTGGCGTCCCAGCGTCGGCGTGGGCCGCCCCCCCCACGGGTGTGGCCACTGTGGCTGTTGTTGCTCGGCCTGGTGGCTGCGGGAGGAGGCGCTGGCTACCTGGCCTGGGAGGAGCGCCAGCGGTTCGACGCTGAACTGGCCAGACTCTCGGGGGAACTTTCCAACGTTCACGCGCGCTTCGATACTGCTCTTGGCGAAGGCGACGCGCTTGCCGACATCGAGGATCGCCTCTCGGCACAAGCGCGACGCGATGAAGCCCACGATGGACTGCTGGCGGTACTCGAAGAGGATCTTGCGGCGGGACTGAACGCCCAAGAGGTACGCCAGGATGCCTTGCAGCAGCGTCTGGTGCGAATCGCCGAGGCCGCCGCAACCCGAGAGGCGACGCTGGCTGCGTTCCAGCTATCTCTGGATTCTCTGGAACTTGCCGGTACCGAGGGGCGTGCGGCGCTGGACGATGCCCTGGAAGCACAGCGGGACAGGCTGGACAATCTGCTCGAGTCGCAGGCGAGAGATAGCCGCCACCTCGCGGAGCTCGATGAGCGCCTCGCCGCCTTGGCTGCCGAGACACATCAGGACGAGGCAATGGCGCGTCTCGTGGAAGATCAAGCGGCCCTGGCCGAACGCCTCGCCGAATCCAGGGATGTCGCCGAGCGTGAACGTCGAGTCCTGGAAGAGCGCTTGGCGGCCCAGGGGAGAGAGGTTGAAGCCCTGGCCGAGTCAAGGGATGATGAGCCCGCGGATGACGATGCCATGGCCGCGCGCCTTGCCTCGCTGGAGATGGAGATCGGCGAGCTGCGGCGCGCACAGCTTGCACTCAGCGCGCGCCTTGAGGCACTGCGTCCTTGAGTCAGGTAATTCGGCGGGATATGAAGACGAGTCGCATGGAACGAAGGCGTCAAGAGAGGGAGAGTTGTGTGGGAATACGCCTGGGAACCGCGACGCTGTTGGCCGCTCTTGCCCTGATGCCGGGGTGGGCTCACGCTCTGGATGTTCGCATTGACGGCATCGACGGCATGGATAGCGACGTGGCCGATAACATTCGCCACTACCTGGATGGGCTGGACCCTGAACAACTCAGTCGTGAGCGCGTGGAGAGTGAAACCCAACGCCTTGCTCGAGAGGCGATGCGGGTTTATGGCTACTACGGAACCGACATTCAGCTTCGCCTGGATGACCAGGATCCACCGCGCCACATTGATCTGACGATAGATCCGGGTCCCCGCGTCACCATTGAACGCCTGTCCTTTCTCCTGAACGGAGATGCTCGCGATGATCCGCCTTTTCAGGACGCCATCGATGATTTTCCTCTCGACGTGGGCGACCCTCTGGTCCATGCCCCCTATGATCGGCTTCGGGCGCGGCTAGCCAACCTGGCGCTTGAACGGGGCTACTTCGACTGGCGCTTCACGGACCGTCGTCTCGAGGTGCGCCCCTTCGCCGAGAGTGCAAGGCTCTATCTCGCCCTGGACAGCGGCCCTCGCTATCGTTTTGGCGACGTTACCCTCAGCGGCAGCCATATTGAGCATCAGCGGCTACTTAACATGTTGACCTTCACCCCAGGCGAGCCCTACCTGTCCGGTGAGCTGGCCCGCTACAATCAGCGGCTGGGACAGACAGGCTGGTTCGGTTCTATCAGCGTGCGCCCGCGGCTGATCGAGAGAGAACCGCTGTTCCTCGATGCCGTCCCTGCAGGCGATGCCGATGGCTGGTGGGGGGAACTGGAGGCTATGTCTGTCCAACCCGACACGCCGACTCTACAGATGGCCGCGGTCGAGGCCGCCGCCGCGGTGGTAAGTCGCGGTCTTTCCGAGGTGCCCATCGATGTCGCCCTCACGCCGGCCGATCGCCACCAGTTTGAGGTGGGGGTGGGCTTCGCCACCGATGTGGGTCCGCGACTGCGCTTCTCCTGGGAGCAGCCGTGGATCAATCGCTTTGGCCACAGCCTCGATCACGACGTTTATCTTTCTGCTCCGGAGCAGCGCTTCAGCGGTGTCTATTCACTTCCGCTCGATGACCCGCTGCGGGATATGTATCGCTTCCAGTATGGCCTTCGTCACCTTGACACCCAGGACACGCGCTCCCTGGAAGCCACTCTTGAAGGCGCACGGCGCTGGGAGTTCGAGAATCGCTGGGTACAGGTTCTCTACGTTCGCAGCACCCTGGTGGATTTCACCCAGGCAGGGGAATCCGAGAAAGTGCTGCTGCTTTATCCCGGCATTCGTTGGTCGCGTACCCGCACCCGAAACCCGACATTCCCGAACTGGGGAGACCGTCAGCGCATCGCCTTCGAGGTCTCCGACGGCCTGTGGGGCTCCGAGGCCGATTTTCTGCGCATGACCGGCGAAACCCAGTGGATTCGCATGTTCGGCGATGACATTCGGCTGGTGGCCGGCATGGGCATTGGTGCCATGGAAACCGATGACTTCGACAAGATCCCGCCGTCGCTGCGCTTCTTCGCGGGCGGCGACCGAAGCGTAAGGGGCTACTCCTACGAGAGCCTCTCGCCACGCAACGAGGAAGGAAAGCTGACCGGGGGCCAGCAGTTGTTCACCGCCAGTGCCGAACTGCAGCGCCGCGTGACCGGCGACTGGTGGGGCGCTGCCTTCATCGACACCGGCGATGCCTTCGACGCCTGGGGGCCCGATGACCTCAATACCGGTGCGGGTCTCGGCGTGCGCTGGATCTCCCCGGTAGGTCCTATCCGTTTCGACATCGCCCACCCCTTCGACGACGAGGACAATGCGTGGCGCATCCACTTCGCCATCGGTCCAGAGTTCTGAGCCTGCTCTGGTCCCTGTTTCGACTGCTGGTCGTGCTCCCGCTCACGCTGATGGGGCTTGTGATTCTGGCCCTGGGCTTGGCTCTTTCCCCCTGGGGCACAGGGCTTCTGCTCGACGCCGGTGTCCGGCAGGGCATGTATACCCTGGAGGCCTATGAGGGGGCACCATTGGATCGTCTGGTGCTGCACAACCTGGCGCTGGAGGCGGGCCCGGCCAAGGTGGTACTGAACCGCCTCGAGATCGCCTGGGGCGACGACTGCCTGCTGAAGGGGCGTCTATGTCTCGATAGCCTGGCCGTGGAAGGCGCTCGGGTCAGGATTGGCAACGCAGAGGAGAGCGACGACGAACCCGACGCTCCGGGCGTGGCACCGGAAGAGATTCGCCTGCCGTTCCCCATCGAGCTGCGCGCCCTGGTGCTAAACGACGTGGAGGTGGTGCTGGCCGACGGCACCCGTCTGCGCTGGGACAGCTTCACCAGCGGGGCGCTGGCCGAAGAAGACAGCGTCACCCTGCTGCCCACACGGCTTACCGGCACCCGGCTGCTGCTGCCCCTCTCGGCAGGGGCCCAGCTCGCTCTGAGTGAGACCGAGCATGATGGCCCGAGGATGGCCTCCGCGGCCATCGATGCCGCCATCGCCGTGCAGTCAGCGCTGCCCGCCGAGGTGGCCGCCGAGCTTGAGGGGCTAGCCGCCGCGCCATTGACCGATCAGCCTCGCCGTCTGCTCCCCGAGATCCGCCTGCCGCTGCGCCTGTCGGTACCGGAACTGCTGGTCGAGGACACGGCCCTGGAGGGCGCCGTGGAGTACGGCATCGAGCGCCTGGCGCTGACTCTCTCTGCCCAAGGCCATGACGTGGAAATCCATCCTCTGGAGGTGATCAGCCGCGATGCCGACGCCCGACTTCAGGCACGGGTATCGTTGCGCGACGACTATCCGCTGCAGGCGCGGCTACAGACCGCCCTTTGGCTACCGGACCAGTTTCCCGAACTCGCTGGCCAGCGTGTCGACCTGGCGCTGGATGGCAGCCTGGCCGAACTGCTGGTCAGGCTTGAGCTCGACGGACCGATCAACGCCGCCCTCGACGCCCGTCTGGATGCCCTCGAGCCCACACTGCCCTTCAACGCCACCCTGACCAGCGACCTGCTGCAGTGGCCGCTGCCGGGCGCCATACCCGACGAGGAAGCGACGCCGCCCGACCCCTGGCTGGTGGAAGAGCTTACCCTGCGCGCCGAGGGTCGCTTGACTGACTATCGGCTGGCCGTGTCGCTGATGGTGGAGGGGCCCGAGGTGCCCTTCACCCGCTTGGCGCTGGCCGGCAGCGGCGATCTTGAGCACTTCGCCTGGACGCCTCTCTCGGTGAGCCTGGCCGGCGGCTCCCTGGTCACCCGCGGTCGCGTGGACTGGGCCGAGGCCCTATCGGTGGAGGCGGTAGCCCGTCTGGACCGGTTCGAGCCCGGGCGCTTCGTCGAGGGCCTCGACGGACGACTGGACGGCGATATCGAGGCCAGCTTCACCCAGACGGATGAAGGTTGGAATCTGGCCATACCGACCCTGGCCATCGCTGGTGTCCTGCAGGACCTGCCGCTCTCCCTGAACGCCCGCCTTACCGGCAACAGCGAGATGCGCTGGGAGATCGAGACCCTGGATTTCCGCCAGGGAGATAATCGTCTGAACGCCGCGGGGCGGGTCAGCGAGGCCATCATTGATCTCGCCGGTGAGCTGGAGATGCCGGCTCTGGCAAGCCTTCACGACGAGCTCAGCGGCACGCTGTCTGGACGCTTCGCCGCCGGCGGCAGTCTGGGTGCGCCGCAGCTCGACCTGACGCTTAGCGGCGAGGACTTGACCTTCGCTGAAAACCGGGTGGCATCGCTGCGACTGAACGCTGACATCAGCGGCATCGAGGACCCGGCCCTTGACGTGAGCCTCGAGCTAGAGCGCCTCAGCGCCGCTGGCCAGCGCTTCAGCGAGATCACCCTGGGACTCGACGGCTTGCTCTCGGACCACCGCCTGACTCTCTCGGCCCAGGCCGGCAGCGGTATGCCGCTCTCGCGGGCGGCACTGACCCTGAAAGGGGGCCTGGATGGCGCACGCGAACGCTACCGCGGTGAGCTGTTGCCGCTGGAGGTCGACACTGAGTTCGGCGATATCCGACTGGCCCAGGCGCTGATCTTCGAGGCCAACCTGCCCGCCGGCAGCGCCGCCGTGCAGCCCTTCTGTCTGCGCCGCGAGCAGGGTGGCGCGCTGTGCTTGAGCGAGCCGCTTCAGGCTTCCGCCGACCGCGGTCGTGCTGCACTGACCCTTCGCGAGCTACCCATGTCGCTTCTCGAGGAGTGGGTGCCGGAAGCGTGGGCCCTAGAGGGCGAAAACGAGCTCGACCTGGTGGCCGACTGGCGCCAGGGCGGTAGCGACTGGCAGGCCGACCTGCGCCTGGTCAGCGACCTGGCCCTGCAGGGGCTCGACGCCTACGGTCAGCCCTGGTCGCTGCCGGCCTCTCGCCTATCCGCCCAAGTTTCCGCCACCCCGGCCCGAGCCGAGGTCGACCTCGATCTGACTCTGGCGGAGGCGGGACGCATCGGTCTGGTGCTGTCTATTGATGACCCGGTGGGCGTTGGCCGTCTTGAGGGTCGATTGAACCTGGACGGCTTGCGCCTGGACAACTATCGCACCCTGGTCGCGGGCATGGAGACCATGGAGGGCCGCCTCGACGGCCAGGTCGCGATTACCGGCACTACTCAGATGCCCGCGCTGGATGGCCGCATCGGTCTGGCAGGATTGCGCCTGCGCGGCGCGAATATTCCCGTCGAGATCCGCGACGGTGAGATAGGCATCGAGCTTGCCGGCGACCGCGGTAGCATCGACGGTTTCATTGCCGCCGAGGAGGGACGCCTGGCCATTCGCGGCGATGCCGCCTGGCCGAGCGCCGACGACTGGCGGATCAACATCGCGCTTGATGGCCGCGAACAGCCGCTGCTGGCGGTGCTTCCTGGCTTCGGTCGCTTGCGCCTGGCGCCAGACATGGATGTGCTGGTAACGCCGACGCTGCTGCAGGTACGCGGTGAGGTTCAGGTGCCTTGGGCGCGGCTGGAGGTAGGCGAATTGCCACCTTCCGCGGTGGGGCCAAGCCCGGACGAGGTCATCATTACGCGCCGCGATGATGAGCGCGCCCAGCGCCGGGTCGAGCGTGGCGCCGATGTGGCCGATGGCGAAGCCGGCGAGGATGCCGCCCAAGCCCTGGCCAAGGCCGGCATGGCGGTGGATGTGCAGATGGAGCTGCGTCTGGGGCCCGATATGCAACTGGCGGCCTACGGCCTGGAATCAGGTCTGTCCGGCACGGTGGAGGTGCGCCAACGAAGCGGTCCGGTTCAGCTTTTCGGCGATGTCAGCCTGATGGACGGACGCTTTCGAGCCTACGGCCAGGATCTGCTGATTCGCGAGGGCCAATTGCTGTTCAGCGGCCCGCCGGATCAGCCGCTGTTGAACTTCGAGGCCGTGCGCAATCCCAACGTCACCCAGGACGGCGTGATCGCCGGCCTGCGCGTCACCGGCTCCGCTGCGGATCCCCAGCTGCGCGTCTTCTCCGAGCCGGCCATGAATGAGGCGCGGGCGCTTTCCTATCTGCTACGGGGCCGCGCGCCGGGCGATAGCGATAGCAGCGGTGCCCTTACCCAGGCGCTGATCGGCCTGACGCTGGGACAGACAGGTGGGGCCGTGGGGGCCATCGGGGAAGCGTTTGGGGTCTCCGACCTGGCCCTGGAGACCGCAGGTGCCGGTGAGGAGAGCCAGGTCGTGGTGAGTGGTCAGCTCACCGATGACCTGCGCATCAGCTATGGCGTCGGCGTCTTCTCACCGATTGCCGAGCTGACGCTGCGCTATACCCTGTGGCGCAACCTCTATCTGCAGGCCGTCTCCGGGGCGGCCCAGGCAGTGGATCTGGTCTACGCCTTCAGTCTTCCCGGCAAGCCGCCCAAGATGACCGAGTGAGCGAGCTTAACAATGAACATCCATCGACAATCCTTGGAGGGAACACAATATGGCAACGGAAACCTGTGTGCTGGGCGGCGGATGCTTCTGGTGCCTGGACGCCAGCTACCGCCTGGTAGCTGGCGTGGAGCAGGTGGTGTGCGGTTACGCGGGGGGACATGATCCGGCACCCCGCTACGAGGCGGTGTGCCGCGGCACTACTGGCCATGCCGAGGTGGTCGAGCTGACCTACGATCCTTCAGTGGTCGGGTTTCGGGACCTGCTGACGATCTTCTTTGCCCTGCACGACCCCACCACGCTCAACCGCCAGGGCAACGACGTAGGTACCCAGTATCGCTCGGTCATCTTCACCCTGAATGAGGCCCAGGCTGAGCAGGCGCAGGAAATGATCGCTCAAATGGAGGGCGACTATTCGGCACCCATTGTTACCGAGGTGACGCCTCTGGAGGCGTTCCATCCCGCCGAGGAGTACCACCAGGACTACTTCACGAAAAATCCCGGCAACGCCTACTGCCAGTTCCTGATTCCCCCCAAGCGTCACAAGCTGGCCCAGCGCTTCGCCGACCGGCTGAAGGAGTGAACTCGCGGTGCCAGCTTCCCGCCAATAGCTGAGCCTCTCACCGCCGTCAGCGGAACGGCGGTTCGCTCTCGGCAGGCAGACGACGAGGCCGGCCAGATAATGTCGGTGTCCAGTCTTCGAGCTGGCGAGTCACTCGGCGCGCCAACCACGAGCGCCATCGCCCGTCGCGCCATTCCATGAACCCTACATGGCCCCCGCAACGGGCCAGTTCGACCCGTACCGATTCGCCCGGAGCCGGTAGTCGGTCGAACAGATCCGGCGGCATAAAAGGGTCATCCTCGGCGTGAAGGACCAGGGTGGGCAGTTCCAACTGACCCAGCCAGCGGCCCGCGGAGGCGCGGCGGTAGTAGTCTGCGGCATCGCGAAAACCGTGAAGCGGGGCGGTGACGACATCGTCGTAGTCGCGCAGGGTGCGCAGCCCCCTGAGCCGCTCGGTGCTGAGATCCAGCGGGAGGTCTGCTAGCCGACGGGCCGTCTTGGCCTTCAGCGAGGCAAGCAGATGGCGCTGGTAGACTCGGGAGAAGCCCTGCTGCAGGCAGTCGGCGCTGGCCGACAGATCCAGCGGGGCGCTGATGGCGATGGCACCGGCCAGGTCCAGGCCGTCGCCTCCCTGTTCGGCCACCAGCTTGACCAGCATGTTGGCGCCCAGGGATACCCCCGCGGCAACCTTGAGTGCGCGCGGGTAGCGATGGGCCAGTTGGCCAATCAGCCAGTAGGCGTCGGCGGTATCGCCGCTGTGGTAGGCACGGGGCAGACGGTTGGGCAGGCGCCCGCAGCCGCGGAAGTGCATCAGCACTGCCCGCCATCCCAAGGCGTCGGCCGCGGCCAGCAGTTCCCGGGCATAGGGGGAATCGAAGGAGCCCTCGAGGCCGTGGAAGAGAATGAACAGCGGCGCGGCGGTATCCTCGGGGCCTGGCGTCACCCAGGTAAGCTCCACGATGTCGCCGTCTGGCAGCGTCAGCGTTTCCCAGCGATGGGGCAAGCGACGGCGTGGCAGCAATCGAGGCAGCAGTGTCTGGACGTGGCGGTTGGCCAGCCCGGCGGGGGGCACAAAGTCGGCACGATGCAGCTGACCGATCATGGCGGGCTCATGGCTCCTGGGGAGTGAGATTGTCGGGGCCGGCTGCGGTCACCAGGACGTTGTCCTCGATGCGGATGCCGCCATGGTCGGCCAGTTGGTCCACTCGGTCCCAGTTAACCTCGGGACGATGGCGATGTGTCTCAAGCAGCATGGGGATGATATAAAGCCCCGGCTCCACGGTAACTACCATGCCGACCTCCAGTTCCCGGGTCAGGCGCAGCGCCGGGTGCTCGGCAGGAGGCGGCCGCCGCTGGCCGGTGGCGTCGACGAGGCCGGCCACATCGTGGACCTGCGCGCCGAGCAGGTGGCCGAGCCCGTGGGGGCAAAAGGCCTGGGTGAGGCCGCTTTCCAGCACCGACTCGATGGAAGCGTTCACCAGTCGCTGTTCCACCAACAGCGCGGCGAGCCCCTCATGCATGCGCCGGTGCAGATCCACATAGCTGACCCCGGGGGCGAGCTGGGCGATCAGGTCGTGCTGAAGCGAGGTGACGCCATCGATCAGCGGCGTGAACTCGGCGACTGAGTCATGTCCCGGCCAGGTGCGAGTGATATCGGCGCAGTATCCCCGATAGCGGACGCCGGCATCCAGCAGAAGGCTACGTCGTTTCTCGGGGGCCACCGTGTCGTAATGCTGGTAGTGAAGCACGCCGCCGTGGGCGTTGAGCCCAACGATATTCGGGTAGGGCAACTCGCTCTCGCGTTGGCGAACGCCGCCCAGATAGGCCAGTTGGATGTCGAACTCCGCACCGCCAGCATCAAACGCCTCCCGTGCGGACAGGTGGCCCGCCATGGCCTGGTGGTTAGCATTGCGCAAACAGCTTACCTCGTAGGCGCTCTTGCGCACCCTCAGCTCGTTCAGGGCTGCGACCAGGCCGGAAGGATTGGCCTCGGCGCCCATGACCTGCGCCATACCATCGGAGATCTCGCCGAGAACGGCGAAGCGCCCCGGTGGCAGGGCAGGGGGCTCATGAGTCTTGCGCGGCTCGACCCGGAACCGCTCGACCCAGGGCTCCTCTGGCAGGTAGGCAGGAAGGTGCCAGATGTCTGCCGGAGAATGCAGGTAGAGCGTCGATGGCTCGCCGAGGCGCACCATCACCCAGCTGTGAGCCAGATGTGCCTGGCCGGTCAAGTGCACGAAATGGCCGTAGGCGGTGAAGGTGGCGTGTTGGTCATCGCCAAAATGGCGAGCGGGCTGGCCGCTGAAGACCAGTACGCCATCGAACTTATGGACCGCCAATGCCTCATGGTAGGCCTGCAGCAGGGCATCCAGATGAGCATGCTGCTGGCGTTCACATTCGGTCATAGCATCGAACTCCATGCGCGTTGGGTGCCGAGACATTCGCCTGATGCATTGTAGCCTTCCTTTCACTGGCCGGGCAGGGCAGACAGGGCTCGGTTCGACTGGCATGATGCGCAGCGACGATTCACAGAAGAGGATTTCATATTGATGATGCGGACATCGCTGATTGCTGTCTTTGCCCTGGGGCTGGCCGGCCCGCTGCAGGCCGAGACACCCGATGACGAGGGCCCGCAATTCGACGATCCTCGCCATGCCGTGAGCTGGCGGCGCGAAGAGCTCAAGGGCATAGAGCGGCTGGTTCGACAGCTGCGTTTTGATCTGGTCAACAACCGTGACGCCCGGGGTGCCGAGCCCCGACTGGACGAACTGGCCAAGCTTGCCACCGGTAAGCATCTGCTGCCCGCCTTCATAGAAGGTAGCCATGGGCAGGGGTCAGAGGCGCGTGCACGCATCTGGGAAGAGTGGGAGGAGTTCGAGGCAGGTTTCTCGGCCCTGGAGGAGCGGGTCGCTGCCTTGCGCGAGGCCGCCGAGGCAGAGGATTACCGCCTGGCGACCCGCGAGCTTTCCGATCTCAGCCTGACATGCCGCAGCTGCCACCGGCGTTACCGCTACTAGCCTATCCGGCCGGAGAGAGGCCCTCAATGAGATAGAGGGCCTCGATCTGGTCAAGCCCCGAGATGCTGCAGTTCAGGTCCTTGACCCGGCCATCCGCCAGTCCATAGACCCAACCGTGCACCGACACCTCTTGGCCGCGCTGCCAGGCATGCTGAACGATCTTGGTCCGAGACAGGTTCATCACCTGGGCCTCGACGTTGAGCTCGCAGATGCGATTTATCTGCTCACTGAGGGGAAGAGATTTGATCGAGGCGCGATGACGGCTGTAGAGCTCGCGCACCGAATGCAGCCAGATGTCCACCATGCCATTGTCGCCTCCGACAACTGCGGCCCGAACTCCCCCGCAGCCGTAATGCCCCACCACCATGATGTGGCGCACGCCTAGTACCTCGATGGCATACTGAAGCACCGAGAGAGCATTCAGATCGTTGTGGTGGACCAGATTGGCCACATTGCGGTGCACGAAGACCTCGCCTGGCGGCAGCGAGATGATCTGGTTGGCCGGCACGCGACTATCGGAACAGCCGATCCACAGATAGTCAGGGTTCTGCTGCCGAGAGAGGCGTTCGAAGAACTCCGGGTCGTCGCGGCAGACCTTCTCGGCCCAGACGCGGTTGTTTTCCAGCAGGCCTTCGATGTCCTTCTTCATTTTGTGACGCTCGTATCAGGGGTGGGGCGCGGGTTCTGCGATCACTGGCGAAGCTTTTTACCCGGTTAATACACGCCGGGTCAAATCGCCACCTGCCGAGGAACAGAGGCGACTGCTATCATGGCGCTAAGGCTCATCATGCCTCTGGCCTCAGCAACAGGAGAATTTCGTGTCCGACAATACTGGCTCCCACTATGATTGGGATCTCTTCGTGATCGGCGCCGGCTCCGGCGGCGTACGCGCGGCTCGCACCGCGGCGGCGATGGGCGCACGGGTTGCCGTGGCCGAGGACCGCTACCTCGGCGGCACCTGTGTGAATGTGGGTTGCGTGCCCAAGAAGCTTTACTCCTATGCCGCTCATTTCCATGACGCCTTCGAAGACGCCGGCGGCTTCGGCTGGCAGCTGTCCGAGGAGCCAACGTTCGACTGGGCAACCCTGCGCGACAACAAGGTGGGGGAGATCAAGCGCCTTAACGGCATATATGGTCGCCTGCTGGAGGGCGCCGGGGTGCGCCTGATTCAGGGCCGAGCCCGCGTCCTCGACCCTCACACCGTCGAGGTGGCCGGTGAGACATATAGCGCTGAGCGAATCCTGGTGGCCGTGGGCGGCTGGCCCTGGGTGCCCGAATTCCCAGGCAGTGAGCTGACCCTGACCTCCAACGAGGTGTTTGACCTGGACACCTTCCCTGAGCGTTTCCTGGTGCTGGGCGGTGGTTACATCGCCGTGGAGTTTGCCAGCATCTTCAATGGACTGGGTAGCCAGGCCCACCTGATCTATCGCGGTGAACTCTTCCTGCGCGGTTTCGACCAGCAGGTACGCGAGTTTACCCGAGACCAGATGGCCGCCAAGGGCGTCAACCTGCATTTCGATACCAACATTGAGCGCATCGATCAGCGTGAGAGCGGGTTGGCGGTCACTCTGACCAGCGGTGAGGTGCTTGAGGTGGATGCGGTGTTGGCCGCCACGGGGCGCCGGCCGCATCTGGAGAGTCTCGGTCTTGACGCTCTGGGGATCGCGCTCGCCGACAGCGGCCACGTGAAGGTCAACGATCGCTTCGAGACCTCGCTGCCCTCGATTCTGGCGCTGGGCGATGTGACCGGTGGCCCCGAACTGACACCGGTAGCCCTGGCCGAGGCAATGCACCTGGTGGCTCATCACTTTGGCGACACCCCGCCGGCTGCACCTCTGGACTACCGCAATATTGCCACCGCGGTGTTCTGCCACCCCAACATCGGCACCGTGGGACTTTCAGAGGAGGAGGCCCGCTCGCAATGTGGTGACATCCGTGTGTATGTCACCGATTTCCGTCCCATGAAGCATACTCTGTCGGGAAGCCAGGAGCGCTGCCTGATGAAGCTGGTCGTGGACGATGCCAGCGACGTGGTGGTGGGTGCCCACATGGTGGGCGAGGAGGCAGGGGAGGTGATCCAGGGCATCGCCATCGCCGTTCGTGCGGGTCTTACCAAGGCCGATTTCGACGCTACCGTGGGCATTCATCCCACCGGGGCCGAGGAGTTTGTCACCCTGCGCACGCCGTCGCGGCGTTAAGCTGACTCTTTCATGCTGCACATAATATTTTATTATGGATGACGCCTTGGAAAATAACGCCAAATTTGAAAAAAAGCTCATCGTTGGTATGATATTTCACAAATTCGCACAGCGAACCTGACCATGACGACAACTTCCGAGCCCTTTACTCCGTCCTCCGACCTTGCCCGCCCTAGCGTGGCAGACGCCGTCGTCGGTGCTGACAGTTCTTCGCTGTTCATTCGCAAGCCCAACCCGGACGACGGTTGGGGTATCTATGAGTTGGTCAAGTCCTGCCCCCCGCTGGACGTTAACTCGGCCTATGCCTACCTGCTGTTGGCGACCCAGTTCCGCGACAGCTGTGCGGTGGCGACCAATGAAGAGGGTGAGATTGTTGGCTTCGTTTCCGGCTATGTGAAGAGCAATGCACCGGACACTTATTTTCTCTGGCAGGTAGCAGTAGGAGAGAAGGCCCGAGGCACCGGCCTGGCCCGGCGCCTGGTTGAGGCCGTCATGTCGCGACCCGAGATGGTCGAGGTGCATCACCTCGAGACCACCATCACCCCCGATAATCAGGCCTCTTGGGGGCTGTTTCGTCGCTTGGCCGGCCGCTGGCAGGCGCCGCTCAACAGTCGTGAGTACTTCTCCACCGACCAGCTGGGGGGAGAACACGACCCGGAGAACCTGGTACGCATTGGTCCATTCCAGACCGACCGAATCTGAGCCCTCTGGAGATCTGCCGTTACCTTTTCCGTAACGCTAACCATCAGAGCCTGGACATTCGGGAAGAGAGCGCCAGGCAGGTGCTTAAGTGATAATCTGAACCGACTGCCCTTGCGGGCTGTGCCATGGGCGGGTCTGGCGACCCCCCGTTACGACTACAACTACCGGAGTTGATCCATGATCGTTCGCAATCTCGAGGAGTGCCGTACTACAGACCGTCTGGTCAAGGCCGAAAACGGCAACTGGGATAGCACCCGCTTGAGCCTGGCCGATGACGGCGGCAACTGTTCTTTCCATATCACGCGGATCTATGAAGGCACGGAGACCCATATCCACTACAAGCACCACTTCGAGGCGGTATTCTGCATCGAAGGGGAAGGGGAAGTGGAGACCCTGGCCGACGGCAAGATCTGGCCTATCAAGCCGGGCGACATCTACATTCTCGACCAGCATGATGAGCATTTGCTGCGTGCCAGCAAGACCATGCATCTGGCCTGTGTCTTCACGCCGGGCCTGACCGGTAAAGAAGTCCACCGTGAGGATGGGTCCTACGCACCCTCCGACGAAGGCTGAGCCTGATAGGCTGATCCGAAGAGTGACACGAAAGCGCCCCCGACACCTCAGGTGTCGGGGGCGCCTGCATTCAGGAACTTAATTAATCGCCGTCGTCTGAACGGGTGCCGAGTCGTTCGAAGACAATCGTGATCTCAGCCAGGGTCAAGCCAAACTTCTTCATTGATGTGCGGTTGATCAGTCGTCCGTCAGGCTGGAGATACATCCAGTCGTCCATGGTAAAGGTGATCTCACGTCCTGAGACCTCCACGGGAAGCCGGTAGGTCATGTTGAAGGCATGTCCGGCCTGGCGGGCTTGCACGGGCCCCTCGACGTCGTTGGCGCTACCCATCCAGAGGCCATCATCCTGGCGCTGAAAGGTCCAGACGCGGCGATCGGTCTCGCCATCGTCATAGACGAAATGCTCATCGAGCACCAGAGTGGTGCCGTCGTGTTCGCCGTCGATGTCGACCACGAAGCGGCGCTGCACTTCTCCGCGGTAGTCCTGGACCATGCCCCAGGCGCGAGTTTTGCCCTCGAAGTACTCGCCAATATCAAGCACCGGCGTGGTGTCCGCGTAGCGGTCAACGTCGACGCTGCTGCAACCGGTCAAGAGTAGGGCAAGCAAAGTGACCAGCAGAGGGTATAGCCGCAATTTTCGATACATTGATCGTTCCTCGTAAAGGATGTGTGAAAATTTCTCCCATCCTAGCCTTGGATAAGGCCAAGAACCAGAGGAAACCTCCAGGCAAGATGTGGGCATCCTTGAGTTCGCATAATGTATATTATGTTAAATTGACGTGATGGCGACGCGTTACCTGCCGTGCACCATTGTGGTTTTTCCGCGATTTCCTCTGCGCCGGTTGGACAAGCCAACCAAGGACTCCTTATGATCACGCGATACGCGACCGACCCCAAGGAACCTCCCTGCCCCATGTCACGACGTTTGCTCTCCATCGGTGCTGTCTTACTCGGTCTGCTGCTGATCTCCGGTTGCGCCATGCCCATCGAGCCAAGCGAGCCAGAACCCGTCCTGGGTCCGGACGAATTCGCGATGCGCATCGATCGTCTGGAATCTGATCTGGCGGCCCGCTGTGACCTGCCGCTGTCGAGTCTCGCCGAGAATGCCCGTCTTCAACAGACCCTGGTGGCCGACGTGCGCGAGGTCGGGAGCCTGCTGCGCCACCTGCGTGCCGACGTCGAGCGGCTGGAACTCGCCGAGACCGCGCCGCCAGTGATCACCCAGGAGTGCACCGCCGACGACCTGGGCCTGGCCAACAAGGCCGTGGTTGGCCGCAGCGAATGGATCGGGCTGCAGGACGTGGGCACCTACCTCAAAGCGCGCATCGACTCCGGCGCTAACACCTCATCGCTGTCGGCTAGCGAGATCACCCGCTTCGAGCGCGATGGCGCTAACTGGGTCCGCTTCAAGCTGGGCGTCACCGCAGATGACGTGATAGTCGAAGACGTTCGCGACGAATGGATTGAGGCGCCGGTAGAACGTCGGGTGCGCATCGTTCAGGCCGTTGGCGAAGCGTCCCGCCCGGTGGTTAGCCTGATGATGACCCTGGGGCCAATCCGTGAACTCGTTGAATTCACCCTGAACGACCGTACCCATCTCAACTACCCCGTCCTGCTCGGACGACGTTTCCTGATGGATATCGCGGTGATCGATGTAGCCGAGATCTATCTCCATGAGCGGCCCGAGTTCCCAGGCGGACGCCCGGCCGACGAGGCCGAAGTCGACGAGAATGATCGCGACGACGAAGAACGCTAAGAAGCCCCTGCGCTAGCGTTCTGTCTGCTGCTTTCCCAAGGAAGCCCCATGTCACGACTGCCCTTCTATCTGCTTGTCGGCCTGCTGATGGTGGCCGGCATTGGCCTCAGCGTGCATCGTCACATCACCCTCGAGGTGCCCTGGACGCCGGGCGAACAGCGCGAGGTATGGGAGATCGAGGCGCTGATCAACTTCACTGCTCAGGATGGCCCGGTGCTGGTCAACATGGCGCTGCCTACCCGTCAGCAGTCCTTCCGGCTGCTGACCGAGCATACCGCCTCGCCGGGCTATGGCCTGGCCTTTCTGGAAGAGGCTGGCGGTCGCCGCGCTCAGTGGTCCATTCGCGAGGCTTCCGGCAGCCAGCAGCTCTACTACACCACTCAGATGCTGGTGACCCCGGACGCCAGCCCTCCCCAGATCGAACCACCGGAACTGCGCAACGACATCATCTGGGAACGCCCTTACGACACCGCGGCGGCCCAGATGATCGAACGCGCCTGGAACCGCAGCGCCGACGGCGCCACCTTCGCCCGCGAGTTGATCCGCGACTTCGGCGACGAACGCCAGGGCGAAAATTCTCGCCTGCTGCTGACCCAGTTCGAACGCGGCCCGCTGCTGGTCCGCTTGCTCAATCAGGCCGGTGTGCCGGCCCGAGAGGTCAGCGGACTGGTGTTGGAAGACGCCCGCCGGCGACAGACCCTCAGCCAGTGGGTGCAGGTATTCGACGGCGAACGCTGGGCCCTGTTCGATCCGGCCACTGGCGAACAGGGGCATCCCGACAATCTGCTGCTCTGGGAAGCGTCCGGCCAGGCGGTGCTCGAAGTCCAGGGAGGAACCAACTCACGAGTCACCTTCTCGATGCTTAGCCGCAACCAGCCAGCGGCCGCCGCGGTGCGCAGCCAGCTGGCCGAGGAAACCCTGCTCACCTTCTCCATTCATAGCCTGCCCCTCGAGGAGCAAGCGCTGTTCCAGACGATCCTGCTGATCCCCATTGGCGCCCTGGTCGTGGTGCTGCTGCGGATTCTGGTGGGTATCAGCACTTCCGGCACCTTCATGCCGGTGCTGATTGCACTGGCCTTTATTCAGACCACCTTGGTCACCGGCCTGGTCGGCTTCCTGCTGGTGGTGGCGGTAGGCCTGGTGATCCGAAACTACCTTTCCTATCTCAACCTGCTGTTGGTGGCGAGAGTGTCGGCGGTGATCATCACGGTGATCGCCATTATCTCGCTGTTCTCTGTGCTCTCCTTCCGCTTCGGTCTCAATGCGGGGCTGACGATTACCTTCTTCCCGATGATCATCCTCGCCTGGACCATCGAGCGTATGTCGATCCTCTGGGAGGAAGAAGGCCCCAGGGAAGTCCTGATCCAGGGCGGCGGTAGTCTTCTCACTGCAGTGATCGCCTTTCTGGCCATGACCAATCCCTGGGTGCGCCATATCACCTTCAACTTCCTGGGCGTGCAGATGATTCTGATGGCGCTGATCCTGCTACTCGGCAACTATACCGGCTACCGGCTGCTCGAGCTGCGCCGCTTCAAACCGGTCACCGAGGATTGAACGCCATGTGGCACTGGACGATGCGAACCTGGACGTCACCGGCGAAGCTGCGCGCCAAGGGCATCATCGGCATGAACCGTCGCAATATCCGCTATATCGGTCGCTACAATAAGCGACGTCTCTATCCGCTGGTGGACGACAAGCTCAAGACCAAACTGCTGGCTCAGCAGTACGGCATCACCACGCCGGCTCTGATCGGCACCGTAGCTACCCAGTTTGGCGTCAAGCAACTGCGCGAGATGCTGAGCGGCCACGATGGGTTCGTGATCAAGCCGGCCAAGGGCAGCGGCGGCAAGGGAATCCTCGTGATTGAACACGTCGAGGAAGGCGTCTTCGTCAAGCCCAGTGGTGCCCGGCTGACTCTCCAGGATGTCGAGCGCCACGCCTCCAATATTCTTTCGGGCCTTTACTCCCTGGGGGGCTCCCCCGATGTGGCGGTGGTCGAGGCGCTCATCAACTTCGACGAGAGACTGGCGGAGTACACCTATGAGGGTGTGCCCGATATCCGCGTCATCATCTTCCTCGGCTACCCGGTGATGGCGATGATGCGTCTCTCCACCGCGGCCTCGGACGGCAAGGCCAACCTGCATCAGGGTGCCGTGGGGGTAGGGCTGGATATCGCTACCGGCACCGCCATCCGCGGCGTACAGTTCGACCGCACCCGACTTGACCACCCGGACACCGGCCACGAACTGGCCAGCCTGCATATCCCCGACTGGCAGACCCTGCTGCTGCTGGCCGCCGGCTGCTATGAAATGACCGGGCTGGGCTACCTGGGCACCGATGTGGTGCTGGACCGCGACCACGGTCCCATGCTGCTGGAGCTCAATGCGCGTCCTGGCCTGGCCATCCAGATGGCCAACGGCGAAGGGCTGCGCCGACGGCTGGATTTGATCGAGCAGCAGCCGCGCGGAGTGCCCCCCGAGGAGCGTGTGGCTTTCGCCCAGCACCACTTCGCCCGCCGCAGCGAACTCGAAGGCAGCCCCGGCTCGACCGCCGAGGCCTGCTGACACCCGCTGGCCCGGTTGGGGTCCGGCGCGTAGAATAGCCACTTCATTTCGTCAGTTGATGGTCGTCATGCCAGACTCCCGTGCCCTGCTGGACCAGGCAGCGCAGCAGTGCCAGCAGCGCGGCGCGCGCTTCACACCGATTCGGCGGCGCGTGCTGGAGATGATCGCCGAGACGCCAGGCAGCCTGAAGGCCTATGATCTGCTGGACCGCCTGGCCGAGGAGCATGCCGCGGCCCGGCCGCCCACCGTCTATCGTGCACTGGAGTTCCTGATCGACCAGGGCCTGGTGCACCGCATTGAGTCCCTCAATGCCTACGTGGCGTGTCCCTGCCCGGAGCATGTGCATGGGTTTCAGCTGCTGATCTGCCGCCACTGTGGCCGGGTCGAGGAGCTGCATCTGGATGAAATCAACGACCACCTGGCGCGCCGCGCCAGAGAGCTGGGCTTCGAGATCCAGCGTCAGACCATAGAGCTGCTGGGCCAGTGTGACGCCTGCCGACAGGCCTCCGAGCGCCCTGCCGCCCCTGCGGAGCTTCCATGATCGATACCTTCAAGACCCTGGAACGGGCCGACTTCGATAGCCGCCATCCCCTGACCCAGGTGCTCGACGCCGCACGCTTCAATGCCGACGGCCTGATGCCCGCTATCGCCCAGCAACATGACACGGGGGAGGTGCTGATGATGGCCTGGATGAATCGCGAAGCGCTGATGGAAACCCTGCGCACCGGCCGAGTCTGCTACTGGTCTCGTTCGCGGGGCAAGCTGTGGCGCAAGGGGGAAAGCTCCGGCCAACAGCAGCACCTCCGGGCCGCCGCGCTGGACTGCGACGGCGACACCCTGCTGCTGCAGGTGGATCAAACCGGTCCCGCCTGTCATTCCGGTCGGCGTAGCTGTTTTTATGTGGCCCTGGAGGGCAACGAGGCAAGGATTGCCTCGGCCCCGCTGATCGACCCCGACACCCTTTACGGCAAGGCCTGAGATGCCCTGTCTCGCCGCCTGGCTGGCCCGGCTATTGCGTGCCCTGCGCTACGGCGTTGGCTGGATGATGATTGGCCTGGTCAAGGTCTACCAGATGACGCTGAGCCCGCTGCTCGGGCCTCGTTGCCGCTACTGGCCGAGCTGCTCGCACTATACGGTGGAGGCGATTCAGGTGCATGGCCCGCTCAGGGGCGGGCTGATGGCCGCGCGGCGCATTGCCGTCTGCCATCCCGGCTGCGAGGGAGGCATCGACCCGGTGCCCGGCGGGCCCAGCGAGCAGCTTTGCCGCGAGGACCCGGAGCTGGACGAGAACTTTCGCCCGCGTGAACGCGAATGTGAGCGAGATAACGCCTAGGGATCAGGCGGCTTCCTGCTCGGCTACCTCGTAGATGCGCTTGAGCATGGCCTCCAGGCCATTGCTGCGCGTCGGCGAGAGATGCTTGTCGAGTCCCAGATCCGCCAGAAAATGCGGGCTGGTGCCTCGAATCTCGTCGGCGGTCCGGTCGCTATAGATGCGCATCAGCACGGCGATCAGCCCGGATACGATGGCCGCGTCGGACACGGCATCGAAGTGAATTCGATCGCCCTCGCAGCGGTGGTTCATCCAGACATTGGACTGGCAGCCCTGGATCTTGAACTCATGGCTTTTCCACTCTTCGGGGAAGTCCGGCAGCGCCTTGCCCATGTCGATGATGTACTGATAGCGGTCCATCCAGTTGTCGAACATCTCGAACTCGTCGCGTAGCGCCTGCTGCGCCTGCTCGGCAGTGGCTTCGGTCGTCATGGGATCTCCTTCCTGGTCGGTGCTGTGATTATACCGGCTCGCTGCGGTGCGCGTCCGCTACGGGTGCCAGACGATGTATCGACTGCTGGCGATGCCAGGCCTCATCCTCGGCATGCAGGTATCGGGAGGTAGTGTCCAGGCGCGAATGGCGGGCAGTGGCGGCCAGGTAGCGCAGTTCCACGCCGGCCTGAGCCTGGTGGGTCAGCGCCGTATGTCGTAGCCAGTGGGGCGTAGCGGCCCGCAGGCGCGTGGCCCAAAGATAGCCACCCTCCCCTTGTTCCGCCTCCAGCGCATCGGCGGCCTCACGAAAAGTATCTCGGATCAGCCGATAGAGGCGGTTATCGCCCAGGCCGCGCCGGCCATCCAGGGCGCGCAATAGAGGTGTGGCGTCGTCCGGCAGCGGCTCGGTGGCAAGCCCCAGGGCCAGACGCCACTCCGTCAGCAGCGCAACCATATCCGGCGGCACCGGAATCACCGCCAGCTTGTCGCCCTTCCCGGTCACCCGCCACCACCAGCGCCCCTCGCGGCGATGGAAATCCCCCATGCGCGCCTCAGTCATCTCGCCGATGCGCGGAGCCAGCAGGTAGGCGAAGCCAAACGCCAGCCGACGGCGATGCTGCTCGAAGCACTGGCGCGGCGACGCTTTCTCTTCCCTCGGCCGGTCGAGCCCGCGGTTCAGCCAGGACCAGAACCACTCCCAGAGTGGACGCTCCAGGTAGCGCTCGATGCCGCCCTGGCGGTTGTCCAGGCGCCGCCGTTTGTCGCGCATCAGCCTGAACGGGTTGTGCGCGACCCACCCTGCCTCGACCAGCCACGCGAACATGCCCTGCAGGATGACCAGGCTCTGGCGACGGCTAGCGGGTGCGAGCGGCCCGCGAAAGGGCCGCCAGTCGGCGGCGTGACGAGGCTTGGGCGGTCCGATCCAGCGCTCCCGAGGCTGCGGGTTGGCCAGGAAAGCCTCGAAGGCGTCGAGATGGTCGCGCCTCACCTCGCCCAGGCTCAGGTCCTGCTCTGCCAGCCAGAGCAGCAGGCGCTCGGCCTCGCGTCGGTAGGCACGCTGGGTCTGGAAGCTTGCCCGGTACTCGGCGAGCCACTGCCCTACCGCCTCCACGTCGCTGCTGGCAGGGATATGGCTGCCCTGCCCTGCCTTGTTGGCCTGCGGCGGCTCTCCTGACAGCGGTTCTACTGACAGCCTCTCTACAGGCAGCCCCTCTACGGGAAAAGGCTCCAGCGCCTGGTGCGTCACGTGCTTCTGCGGCTTATCCATGATGTCTCTGGTTTATCTCTCTGCAGGTCTCCTGACGAGGAGTATCGCGCTGCGCGTTCTATAAAATCAAGATAAGCCGGGTAATCTTGATTTTATAGGCATCATCATAGTGTAAATTACATATTACGTAATATGTAATAATCTTTCTTTTCGCCTTCTGTCGCGCTATGCTGCGCGTCTCAGGGCAGCGACGTGGGGCTCAGCCTCTCGTGAGCCTGTATCGACAAGGAGAGGTGTGATGGCGCGCAGCGGTGTGCAGTTCGAGGACGTGCAGCGAGCGATCGATGACCTGATGGCGCGCGGCGAGTCGCCCAGCGTGCAGAAGGTGCGGGAAGTGCTGGGCACCGGCAGCTTCACCACCATCAGCGACCACCTTCGGGAATGGCGCACCCGGCGCGAGGAGAACCGTGATGTGCCCCCGCCACGCGGCATGCCAGGCGTTCTTCAGGAGTTGGCCGAGGGGCTGTGGCACAAGGCCCAGGAGAGTGCCAACGAGACGCTGGCCCATTATCGCGAGGAAGCCGATCGCCGCGTTGAAGAGGCCGAGGCGCGAGTCGCCGAGGCGCGACGCCTAGCCGAGGACGCCCAGCAACGGGAGTCCGCCCTGGCGACTCACCTGGCGTCAACCGAACAGCGTCTGGAAGCGCGTGGCACGGCCCTGGCCCGCGCCGAGACGCAGCGAGAGCAGCTCGACGAGACGTTCCGCCGTTTGGAGACTCGATACGCCGAACAGGAGGGACTGCTGGCACGCATCCGCGGCGAGATGGCCCAACAGGCCGTCGACCATCAGCAAGCCGTTGACGTCATGGAGGCGCGCCAACGAGAACGTCTTGTCAGGGAAGAGCAGCGCCATGAGAGCGCCGAGGCCCGGCTGATGGGGCTACTGGACGAGGCTAGACAAGAGCGTCAGGCTGCTGAAAAATCCGCTGCGGAACGGGAGAAGCAATCCGGCGTGCGTCTGGAACGCCTGGAGCGGCAATTCATTGAGGCGCGAGGGAAGCTGGCCGAAGAAGAGAAGCGCCACCGTGAGGTCGACTGGGCGCGTCGCCAGGCGGAAACCCTGGCCGACACCCGTCAGCACGAGCAGGCCCTGCTTCAGGCGCGCATCGACGAGCAGAAGCACCTGCTGGAGGAACAGGCCCGCCGCCTGCGAGATCTGGAGCAGCAGCTCCACCGCTGCCTGTGGCAGACCCCGCCCGCGCGTGAAAAAGCGGAAGAAAAAGGCGGTGACGTCGATGACGACAACCAAAAAGGCCCCGCCGCAGCGGAGCCTTCAGAAACATCGTGATATCGACTTATCGGTAGAACTTATCGGTAGTAGGCGTTGGTGGTATCCGTATGGTCGGTGACATCGCGGATGCCGGCCAGCTCTGGAATGCGCTCCATCAGCGTTTTCTCGACGCCGTCCTTAAGCGTCAGGTCCACCGCCGCACAGCCCTGGCAGCCGCCTCCGAAGGCCAGTACTGCGACCTGCTCCTCGGTAAGCTGCACCAGCTTGATCTCTCCACCGTGAGCGGCAAGGCCGGGATTGATCTCGCTGTAGAGGATGTAGTTGATGCGGTCCTCCATGGGGCTGTCGGCGTTCACCTTGGGCATCTTGGCGTTGGGCGCCTTGATGGTCAGCTGACCCCCCATGCGATCCTTGTTGAAGTCGACCACCGCCTCATCGAGAAACGGCAAGCTGTTCTTGTCCAGGTGGACCGAGAGCTTGGGCAGCTCGAGATGCTCGTCGGTAGGCTCCTCTTCACCCGGCCGGCAGTAGGCCAGGCAGGTCTCGGCATAGGGCGTGCCGGGCTGGGTGATAAAGATGCGCACGGCAATACCCTCGACGTTCTGCTTCTCAAGCAGCTCGGCGAGGTAGTCCTGGGCGCTGTCGGTGATCTGAATGGGTTGGCTCATGGCGTTCTCGCTGGTCGGGCTGCGGCCTGGGAAACTCCTCCGACAGGCCGCGCGTCAGGGATTGTCTACCCACCATGGTAAGGCAGCGAGCCAGAACTGACAATCCCGAGTGAATTGGTTGGTCTTTGTGCCACGACCTGCCCCTGGACAGCGCCTTTTGGTAACATGACCGCATTTATGGTCGCCCACTGATTGCAGGAACCGCTGCAACAGACAGAAAACGCCTTGAGGCGTTCGTGCGGCTCTGCCCCTGGATGCGAATTTCGCTGGAGACAAGACCTGCCCATGGCCGCCCTTCCCACCGCCCAGACCGCTACCCTGATCGACAGTCTCAATGAACGGATTCTCATGCTTGATGGGGGCATGGGCACCATGCTTCAGAATGCCGGGCTGTCGGAAGCTGATTTCCGCGGCGACCGCTTTGTCGACTGGCCCTCGGACCTCAAGGGTAATAACGACCTGCTGGTGCTTACCTGCCCCGATCTGGTCGCGCGCATTCACCGCGAGTATCTCGAGGCCGGCGCCGATATCGTCGAGACCAATACCTTCAACAGCACCCGCCTTTCCCAGGCCGACTACGGCATGGAAGCGCTGGTGATCGAGCTCAACCGCGAGGCTACACGCCTGGCCCGCCAGGTGTGTGACGCCGTCGCCGCGGAAACCGGCGTCCCGCGCTACGTGGCCGGGGTGCTGGGTCCTACCTCGCGCACCGCTTCGCTATCACCGGATGTCAACGACCCGTCAAAACGCAACGTTACCTTCGATGCGCTGCGCGAGAACTACTTTGAGGCCGCCGAAGCGCTGATCGAGGGTGGCAGCGACCTGATCCTGATCGAGACCATCTTCGATACCCTCAACGCCAAGGCGGCGATCTATGCCCTGGAGGAGCTGTTCGAGGACCGGGGTGAAAGGCTCCCGGTGATGATCTCCGGCACCATTACCGACGCCTCCGGCCGCACCCTTTCCGGTCAGACCACCGAGGCGTTCTGGAATTCGGTCCGTCATGCCCGTCCTCTCAGCGTCGGCCTCAACTGTGCCCTGGGGGCCGAGGAGCTACGACCCTACGTGGTGGAGCTGTCCACCAAAGCGGACACCTTTGTTTCCGCCCACCCCAACGCCGGCCTGCCCAACGAGTTCGGCGAATACGACCAGACCCCCGAAGAGATGGCGGCCATCGTCGGCGAGTTCGCCGAGAGCGGCCTGGTCAACATCATCGGCGGATGCTGCGGCAGCACACCGGAACACATCGCAGCCATCCACGGAGCGATTCAGGGATTGGCGCCGCGCCGGGTCCCGGAGATTTCGAGAGCCTGTCGCCTGTCGGGCCTGGAGCCCTTCAACATGGGGGTCGACTCGCTGTTCGTCAACGTTGGCGAGCGCACCAACGTTACCGGCTCGGCCCGCTTCAAGCGCCTGATCGTGGAGGAGGATTACACCACTGCCCTTGAAGTGGCGCTTGAGCAGGTGGAGAACGGCGCTCAGGTCATCGACATCAACATGGATGAAGGCATGCTGGAGTCCCAGGAGGCCATGGTGCGCTTCCTGAACCTGATCGCCGGCGAGCCTGATATCGCCCGGGTGCCGATCATGATCGACTCCTCCAAATGGGAGATCATCGAGGCGGGGCTGAAGTGCGTACAGGGCAAGGCGGTGGTCAACTCGATCTCAATGAAGGAGGGAGAAGAGGCCTTCCGCGAGCAGGCGACTATCTGCCGTCGCCACGGCGCCGCCGTGGTGGTCATGGCCTTCGACGAGGCTGGCCAGGCCGACACCTTCGCGCGCAAGACCGAGATCTGCCAGAGAGCCTACCGGCTGCTGGTGGACGAGATCGGCTTTCCGGCGGAAGACATCATCTTCGATCCCAATATCTTCGCCATTGCCACCGGCATCGAGGAGCACGACAACTACGCGGTGGATTTCATCGATGCCACACGCTGGATCCGTGAGCATCTTCCCTACGCACTGGTCTCGGGGGGCGTGTCCAACGTCTCCTTTTCCTTCCGCGGCAACAACCCGGTGCGCGAAGCGATCCATTCGGTATTTCTCTACCACGCGATCCGCGCGGGCCTGAGCATGGGCATCGTCAACGCCGGCCAGCTGGCGGTCTACGACGACCTGCCGGAGGAGCTGCGAGAGGCGGTCGAGGATGTGGTGCTCAATCGCCGCAGCGACAGTACCGAGCGGCTGGTGGACCTCGCCGACAAGTACAAGGGCGATGGCTCGGGGCCGGCCAAGAAGGAGGACCTCGAATGGCGCTCCTGGCCGGTCAACAAGCGCATCCAGCATGCCCTGGTCAAGGGGGTGACGGTCTATATCGAGGAGGACACCGAGGCGGCGCGCGCCGCTGCGACCCGTCCCATCGAGGTGATCGAAGGACCGCTGATGGACGGCATGAACGTAGTGGGCGATCTGTTCGGCGCCGGCAAGATGTTCCTGCCTCAGGTGGTCAAGTCGGCCCGGGTCATGAAGCAGGCAGTGGCCTACCTGATTCCCTATATCGAAGCGGAGAAGAGCGAGCTCGCGTCAGAAGATCAGCAGGCCAAGGGCAAGATCGTCATGGCCACGGTGAAGGGCGACGTTCACGATATCGGCAAGAACATCGTCGGGGTGGTCCTGCAGTGCAACAACTACGAGGTGATCGATCTCGGCGTGATGGTACCGGCCGAGAAGATTCTGCAGACCGCCCGCGAGGTCAACGCCGACATCATCGGCCTCTCCGGCCTGATCACCCCGTCACTTGACGAAATGGTTCACGTGGCCAAGGAGATGCAGCGTCAGGGCTTTCATCTGCCGCTGCTGATCGGCGGTGCCACCACCTCCAAGGCGCATACCGCGGTAAAGATCGAGCCCGGTTACGAACATCCGGTGATCTATGTCACCGATGCGTCCCGTGCCGTGGGCGTGGCCGGCAAACTGCTCTCACCCGGTCTCAAGGAGGCCTATGTGGCGGAGATTCGCGGCGAGTACGAGCAGGTCAGAGAGCGTAACGCCAAGCGTCGCCCCAAGGCCGCCGATCTCACTTATGCCGAGGCCCGCGCGCGCAAGTTCGTCATCGATTGGACGAGTTATACCCCGCCGCGGCCGGCCTTTACCGGCCTCCAGGTGTTCGAGGACTACGACCTCGCCGAGCTGGTGGAGCGTATCGACTGGACACCCTTCTTCATGAGCTGGCAGCTGGCGGGCAAGTATCCGAAGATCCTCGATGACAAAGTGGTCGGCGAAGCGGCACGCCACCTGTTCGATGATGCCCAGGCGATGCTGCGCAAGCTGATCGTCGAGAAGCGGGTGCAGGCGCGCGGTGTGATCGGCCTGTGGCCGGCCAACAGCGTCGACGACGACGTCATCGAGGTCTATGCCGACGAATCACGACAGGAAGTGGTTGAACGACTGCACCACATTCGTCAGCAGTCGACGAAGAATCGCGACGGGGTCTGCTACAGCCTGGCCGATTTCATCGCGCCCAAGGAGAGCGGCAAGCCCGACTGGATCGGCGGCTTTGCGGTCACCGCGGGCCACGGCGTCGAGGAACTGGCCGAGCACTACAAGGCCGCCGGCGACGACTATAACGCTATTCTCGTTCAGGCCCTGACCGATCGCCTCGCCGAGGCCTTCGCCGAACGCATGCACGAGCGGATACGCAAGGAGTCCTGGGGCTATGTGCCAGAGGAATCGCTGGACAATGACGCGCTGATCGCCGAGAAATATCAGGGCATCCGGCCTGCTCCCGGCTACCCGGCCTGCCCGGACCATACCGAGAAGGCCACCCTGTTCCGCCTGCTAGACGCCGAAGCCAACAGCGGCCTGACCCTCACCGAGAGCTTCGCCATGTGGCCGGCGGCGGCGGTGGCCGGATGGTACTTCTCGCATCCGCAGTCGAAGTACTTCTCCACCGGCAAGATCACCCGGGATCAGGTCGAAGCGCTGGCAGAGCGCAAGGGCATGACGCTGAAGGAGATGGAGCGCTGGCTCTCGCCGGTGCTCTCCTACGACCCGGCCTGATCGGCCTCGCCAGCCGCTAGAGGGCCCGCCAGGCGGGCCCCGACCCGACGGAACCTCATGCTGTTGCCCGAGCCCACTCGACGCCAGACGATCCTGCGTCTCGCCCTGCCGATCATCGCCGGCATGCTCTCCCAGAGCCTGATCAATCTGATCGATGCCGCCATGGTGGGGTCGCTGGGCGAGGTGCCGCTGGCCGGCGTCGGCATCGGCGGCTATGCGATGTTCCTGATCACCTCTCTGGTGTTCGGGCTCTCTTCCGGGGTGCAAGCCCAGACCGCCCGTCGCCACGGCGAGGAAGCCTGGGAAAGTCGCGCCATACCACTGAATGCGGGCCTGGTGATCGCCGTCATCTTGTCACTTCCTATCACGGTGCTTTGCCTGTGGCAGGCGCCGCGTCTGCTGGCGCTGATCAACCAGGATCCCGCGGTGAACACGGTAGCCGTGGAGTACTTCCGCTGGCGGGTGCTGTCCCTCGTTGCCGTAGCGATGATCTTCTGTTTCCGGGGCTTCTGGAACGGCATCCAGCAGACTGGTATCTACCTGCGCATCATCCTGATGATGCACGTCATCAACGTGGCAACCAGCCTGGCGCTGATCTTCGGCTACCTGGGTTTGCCCACCATGGGAGCGGCCGGTGCCGGCGCCGGCACCAGCCTGTCGCTATTTGCCGGCCTTGTTATCTGGGTGGTGCTGAGCGCTCGTCATGCCGCTGGCAGCGGCTTTCTCGGCAGCTTCCCGGGGCGACTTACTTTCGCGACCACCCTTCGTCTGGCAGCGCCTCACTCCTTCCAGCAGCTGTGGTTCGCCGCCGGCTACGCCGTGCTGTTCTGGATCCTGGGCCAGATCGACACCTCGAGCGTCGCCGTGGGCCACGTACTGGTCAACCTCTCGCTGCTGCTGATTCTGCCGGGCGTGGGGCTGGGCATGGCCGCCATGAGCCTGGTGGGTCAGGCGCTGGGCCGTGAGGCCCACGGCGATGCCCACCGCTGGGGCTGGGAAGTGGTTCACCTGGCCTGGCTTTGCCTGACCAGTTTGGCGCTGCCCATTGTGCTCTTTCCCGAGGCGGTGCTCGGGCTGTTCCTTCACGACCCCGCGCTGATCAACCTGGGCCGGGTGCCACTGCAGCTCACCGCGCTGATGATCGTGATGGATGCCGCCGCCCTGGTGCTGGCCCAGGCACTGCTCGGCGCAGGCGCCAATCGCATCGTGATGACCACGACCCTGAGCCTGCAGTGGCTGGTGTTCCTGCCGCTGGCCTGGTGGATCGGGGTGAGCCTGGAGCAAGGCCTGCTCGGGATCTGGTGGGCGCAGCTTGGTTATCGCTGTCTCAACTCCGCCTGGTTCGCCATTATCTGGCAGCGACGCCGTTGGCTGCGTATCCAGGTATGACTCGCCGCCTCCATCAGATGGGTAATTACTTTTTACATAAAAACTATAAGTATTTATTCTTTCCAAGAATAAAGCCGGCCGCGTATGGTGCCCCTACAGGCACTGCCACCCTTCACTGCAGCAGGAACGGCTGAATGTACCGCTACGATAGCTACGACCAGACGCTTGTGGATGAGCGCGTCGCCCAGTTCCGCGATCAGATGGATCGCTATCAGGACGGCCGACTCGGAGAGGAAGAATTCCGTCCGCTGCGTCTGCAGAATGGTCTCTATATCCAGAAATATGCGCCCATGCTGCGCATCGCCATTCCCTACGGCATGCTATCAAGCACTCAGCTCAGACGCCTGGCGTCGATCACCCGCCGCTATGACCGCGGTTACGGCCACTTCACCACGCGCCAGAACCTGCAGCTCAACTGGCCGGCACTGGAGGACGTTCCCGATATCCTCGGAGAACTCGCCGAGGTGCAGATGCATGCCATCCAGACCAGTGGCAACTGCATCCGCAACACCACCAGCGACCAGTTCGCGGGCATCGCCGCCGACGAGGTGGAAGACCCGCGTCCCTGGTGTGAACTGATCCGTCAGTGGTCGACCCTGCATCCTGAATTTGCCTTCCTGCCGCGCAAGTTCAAGATCGCCGTGACCGGAGCCGCCGCCGACCGCGCCGCCATTCAGGTCCACGACATCGGGCTACGCCTGTGGCACGACGCCAGTGGCGACGTGCGGGTCAAGGTTCTGGCCGGCGGCGGTCTGGGCCGCACGCCGATGATTGGGGAAGTCGTCCGCGGGGACCTGCCCTGGCAGCACCTCCTCACCTACCTCGAAGCGATAGTCCGGGTCTATAATCAGTTCGGCCGCCGCGACAACAAGTTCAAGGCGCGCATCAAGATCTTGGTCAAGGCGCTGGGTGTGGAGGAGTTTGCCCGCCGCGTCGAGGAAGAGTGGGTCCACCTCAAGGATGGGCCTCAGACCCTCACCCGGGCCACCGTGGAGGCCGCCGGAGCCCACTTCGAGGAGCCGCAGCGCCGACCGGTGAGCGAGGCCGCCATCGCCGAGTTCGAGCGCCTGCGCGGCGATAATCGGGCCTTCGCACGCTTTGTCACCAACAACGTCACCGATCACAAGGTGCCGGGCTACAAGGCCGTGACCCTGTCGCTCAAGCGCCGCGAGCACGCTCCGGGCGACGTCACCGCCGATCAGCTTGACGCCGTCGCCGATCTGGCCGAACGGTACAGCTTCGGCGAGACCCGGGTGACCCACGAACAGAATCTGGTGCTCTCCGACGTGGCGGTAGATGAGTTGGAGGACCTGTGGAAGGCGCTCGATGAACATGGCATGGCCAACCCCACCGTAGGTACCCTCAACGACATCATCTGTTGCCCCGGGGGAGACTTCTGCGGCCTGGCCAATGCTGTGTCGATCCCCATTGCCCAGGCACTTCAGGAGCGTTTCGAGGATCTCGACTTCCTCTACGACCTGGGGCCTCTGGATCTCAATATTTCTGGCTGCATGAACGCCTGCGGCCACCACCATGTGGGCCACATCGGCATCCTCGGCGTCGACAAGAAGGGCGAGGAGTACTATCAGATCTCGCTGGGCGGCAACGCCACCGACGATGCCTCCCTGGGCAAGATCCTCGGTCCCTCCTTCTTCCGCGAAGATGTTCCCGAGGTGATCGACAAGATCCTAAAGGTGTATGTCGAGCAGCGTCATGACGATGAACACTTCCTCGACACCTATCGCCGAATCGGCCACAAGTCCTTCAAGGAGCGGGTCTATGCCTGATCGCCATCTGGAACCGACACGCACCCTGATCAAGCTGGGCCAGCCGGAACAGGACGAGTGGGCGCTGTCGCGCGTGGAAGAGGGACTGCCGAGTCGCCGCCCCGTGATCGTGCCCCTGGCGCTGTGGCGCGAGCATGGCGAAGAGCCCGGCCTCGCCCCCTGGCTGACCAGCGACACCGAAATCGACGCCCCCCTGGCCGCTGAACTGTCACGGGCACCGCTGGTGGCTATCGACTTTCCGGCCTTCACCGATGGTCGTGGCTATACCCTCGCTCGCTTGCTGCGCGAACGGCACGCCTACCGCGGTGAGATTCGGGCGATCGGCGACGTTCTGGTCGACCAGCTCTACTACATGACCCGCTGCGGCTTCGATGCCCTGGCGCTGCGCGAGGACCAGCACCTGGAGGATGCCCTGCGGGCGCTGGGCGCATTCAGCGTCAGCTATCAACCGGCGGTGGACCAGTCGGAGGCACTCTTCGAGCGCCGCCTGCGCGAGAACGACCAGGCCTGAAGCCGACCGGCGTATCCTCTGGGCGGCCCCGACAATCTTCGGGGCCGCTGAAGGACGCCTGCGCCTGCGTGACTGAGCGATTTCCGCTCCTCTTTCCAGGCCCCCTATCCCCGCCGTTTCTGCTGCCTCTCACGGTTGGCGGACTTCGCCCGTTCGCTCTTGCGCAGCATCACCCAGGTGGCGCCGAGGCCGCCATCGGAGGGTTGGGCCGAAACGAAGGCCTGCACCTCGGGAAACTGGGTCAGCCACTTGGCCAGGTAGGAGCGCAGCACATTGGGCGGACGATCGATGGCCTGGCCGCGACCGTGGATGATCAGCACAGAGCGCAGGTCGTGAGCGAAGGCTTCATGGATGAAGGGCGGCAGCGCCCGACGACACTCCTCCAGCGGGCGGCGCAGCAGGTGAAGCCGCGCCTGATCCGCATAGCCGCCGTGGCGCAGACGGTCCACCACCGCCTGTTGGATACCGTCTCGACGAAACTCTAGGGGATCAAAGGGCGGCACCAGGTCAACGAAGTCGTCGGAAAGAAAACCGTGGCCTTCTAGTTGCGCGGCGGCACTCTCGCGGCGGGCCAGCTGCGCCTCGCTGGGTGAACGCCGGCTGTGGCCGGGATCGGCTCGATTGCCGGTCCGGGGGAGCGGACGCACATCCCCCATGAGAGCCTGGAAATCGAGGTCGTAGCACGCCTGCCGGGTCATGGGGCACCTCACGATCGTCGGGTGAATGCTTATCCTAGCAGAGGGTTCGCCCTGGCTTAAGTCGTCGAACGCCGAGGCCGGACAAGGGCCCCCTGGCGTGGCAGGATGGGACTCCCCCATGCCGGAAGGAGCCCCATGCGACGCCTTCACCTGTTGTTCGCCGCCCTGCTGGGCCTGCCGCTTGCCGTGGCCGGTTGGCTGTGGCTTACCATGCTCAGCCCTTTCACCTATGATCGACCCGACCATCTGGCACCTATCGAAGCAGGGCCTCACGAGGTCTTTGTCTACGGTACCCTGCGCTCGGGGCTGGTGCGCTGGGTGGTCACCGGCCGCGCCGGCGAATCTCGTGCGGCAACGCTGGAAGACTTTCGACGAACCGCTCTCGACCTGGAGGATGCCCCGGGCGAACGCGTGATCGGCGAGGTAATCACCGTCAGCGCCGAGGAACTGGCCCGGCTCGATCGCTACGAACGGCTGGGCATTCGCTATGAAAGGGTACGCCTCACGCTTGCCGACGGCAGCGCGGCCTGGGTCTATCGGCGCCTGCCGGAGGAAGCCCTCGAGGGAGCTCGGTTGTGAGCGGACCGCGCGCCCTTCTACAATAGCCCCCACAAGCCGACAGTTCGGTCTGAAGCCAACCGCCGTTGAACAGGAGTGCTGATGAGCGCCATCAATGTTTATCGCCGTTTGCGCCTCTTCGTGTCCGGTCGGGTTCTTGCCCTGTTCGAATACCCTCTTTCCACTCCTCCCTGCCCCAGGAGCCCCAATGAGCGCTTCTCTGCCCTACGTGCTAATCCTCTACTACTCACGCCAGGGCGCCACCCGCGCCATGGCTGAACGGCTTGCGGCCGGCGTTGAATCCCTGCGTGGCATCGAGGCGCGCCTGCGAACCGTTCCCCCCGTCTCTCCCACCTGCGAGGCGGTGGATCCTGAGATTCCCGACGAGGGCGCCATTTACGCCTCCCTGGACGACCTGCGCCACTGTGCAGGGTTGGCCATCGGCAGCCCCACTCGCTTCGGCAACATGGCCGCACCGCTCAAGCACTTCCTGGACGGCACCAGTGAACTGTGGCTCGGCGGGGCGCTGATCGACAAGCCCGCCACGGCCTTCACGTCCACCTCCAGCCTGCACGGCGGGCAGGAGAGCACCCTGCTGACCATGTTGGTGCCCCTGCTGCACCACGGCATGGTCTATGCGGGTCTGCCCTACAGCGAAATCGAACTGATGGAGACCTCAAGCGGTGGTACTCCCTACGGGGCCACCCACCTGGCCGGCAAGCGCAGCGACCGCCCGCTTGATGAGCATGAACGCCTCCTCACTCAGGCCCAGGGCCGTCGGTTGGCCAGACTCGCCCTGGCGCTCTCGGCGATGCCCCGGGGAGATCGCTCATGAGACGCTGGCTCGAATCCCTGGAGGCCGAAAAAGGGGTGGATCACCTGACCACACGGTCGCGGCGATGGGTGTTGGTCAGCTACGGCATTTTGATCCTGGCCCTGGCAACCTGGGGTCTGCTGTTGGCCCGAGATGGCGGTAACCTGCGGCCAATGCTCGCCTTTTTGCTGCCACTGTTGCTGTTTCTCCCGTCGCTGCTGGGAAAACGACCGAGAGGGCACGCCTGGCTGGCCTTTGTCAGCCTGCTCTACTTCATGATTGGGGTGAACGTGGCGATCCTGCCCGGCCTCGGCTGGCTGGGCTGGCTGATTGCCCTGACGGCATTGGCCCTGTTCGGCGGCTGTACCTTCTACTCTCGTTTTCGTAGCCGCCAACTTCACGCCCAGGCCAACGGCAGCTGACCGGATGGCGTGCTAGGCTTGAGATGGCTTGAGCTATCCCTGCATCAAGTCTTGCGATCAATAAGCTAACGAAAGGAGTTCGTGATGACCGTGACCCTGCGTTCCCTGCTGACACTAGGGCTGTCCGCCGCGTTGATCCTTCCCCTCACGGCCCAGGCCGTCGATCCCGAAGATGCCATCGAGTATCGCCAGTCGGCCCTTCGCATACTGGCCTGGCAGCTGGGGCCCATGGGCGACATGGCCCAGGGTGACATTGACTACGATGAAGAGCACTTTGCCACTCGAGCCGCCAATCTAGCCGCAGCCGCCAACCTGCCCTGGGAAGGGTTCATGGAAGGCACCCTTCAGGGCGACGACCATGTTACTGAGACCGATGCTCTGGCAAAGATCGGCGATGAATGGGATGGTTTCAGGGAGAGTCAGGAGACCTTCCAGCAGGAAGCCGCCACGCTGGCGCAGATGGTGAACGACGGCGAAAAGTTCAACGTTCTGCGTCGCCAGGTCGGCGCCGTGGCCAACAGCTGCAAGGGGTGCCACGACGACTACCGCGCTGACTAAGGCAACGCCGGTCGGCGCCGAAAAGGAACGCGGCCACTCGGCCGCCTTCCTGTTGTTGGTTGGCGCCGTTCACGCGTTCCATAGCCACAGCACGGGCAGCGCCGCAACAACGATCACCAGCACTGCAAGCCAGGTACTCGCAATGCGTCGGACCTGGCCTTCAGTGATCGGTTCGTCTTCGGGCTCCCCAGCCAGCGCCTTGCGGCCGGTAACCATGGCGCCGACCAAACGTTCGCCTTTCAGTCGATGCACCACCAGAGCCAGCAGGTGTCCGGCGATCAGCAGCACCAGGAAGTTGGCATTAAGGTGGTGCAGCCCAGCCAGGGTGCTGGCCGTACTTCGATCCACCAGGTCATGCAGGGGAGCACTGAAGAAGATGTCGTCGGTCAAGAAGAGACCGCTGACGGCCTGAAAGGTGAGCGACAGCAGCATCACTACCACCATGATACCGCCCAGCGGATTGTGGCCAGCAAAAACGGGGGGGTGACCGCGCAGCATCCGCCTGGCGTAGTCGAACATGCTGGCCGGCGAATAGAGAAAACTTCTGAAGCGGGCGTGTTGGCTGCCTACCAGGCCCCACAACCACCGAAACAGCAGCAGACCCAGCAGCACGTAGCCGGTCCTTGCGTGGATATCGACAGGGAAAATGAAGGGCGCACCGTCGGTCTTCATGGTGTAGAAAGACAGTCCAACCGCCCCAACCAGGCCCCAGTGAAAGAGCCGAACCGGGATATCCCAGACGTTGCGTCGTCTCATCTCGCCTCCTTGCATGTTGCAGTTGTATCATCGTCTTCATAGGGGCCGTCGCGTCGGATGACTTGGCCCCGGTTAATTCTTCAGGCGGCATCCCTCGGCAACTGCCCATGGCCTCTGGCGAACGCCTGTGGAGTGTACCTCTTGTCATCGTCCAACGCCTTTCTCTCCACGATTGGCGCCATCGCTGCCTTCATCGCCATGGTGTCGATGAGGAAGTCGCCGCGAAAGTCAACCGACAACTGCTTAAGGTCACAAATCCCGCTGGTACTGATAAAGGAGTGTTGAGCTGCCGGCGCGGAGAGGCGACCATGCTATAAACTTCGAGGAGATTTCCATGACACGCAACATCGCCGATATCCGCCGCGACTACGAGGGTGGGCAACTCGACGAGTCTCAGTCCACCGACAACCCCATGGAGCTGTTCGATGAGTGGTTGACCCTGGCCCTGGAGAGCGAGGGAGATGATGGTAACGCCATGACCCTGGCTACCGTGGACAGTCAGGGGCTGCCTCATGCGCGCGTCGTCCTGCTGAAAGGGGTCGACGAACAGGGCCTGGTTTTCTACACCAACTATCACAGCCACAAGGGCAGTGAGCTGACCAATGTTCCCTATGCCGCCCTGGTCTTCTGGTGGCCGTCACTGGCGCGTCAGGTGCGCATCGAAGGAAGCGTCGAGCAGGTCAGTACTGACGAGTCCAACGCTTACTTTGCCAGCCGTCCGCGAGCCAGCCAACTGGGGGCCTGGATCGCTACCCAGAGCGTCGTAATTCCCGGCCGTGACTGGATAGAGGAGCGTCAGAGCCGTTTCGAACAGGCCTACGAGGGTCAGGAGATTCCCCGACCGGTGCACTGGGGCGGCTACCGTGTCGTTCCCACCATGATCGAGTTCTGGCAGGGACAGCCCAGCCGTCTCCACGACCGGATCCGTTACGAATCTCGCGACGGCCAGTGGCAGCACTTCCGCATGGCGCCTTGATCGGCATGGTCGCCTGACCCGAGTCAGCGCTCTGACACGTCTGACCCCCGCTGCGGCGGGGGTCAGACGTTGAAGGGGCGCTATGGCACTTGCAATCTGCTCAGTCCGGCATGCTCTCCAGACGATGCCGCTGCCACTCGCTCTCGGGCTCATTGAGCCGGAGTACAGCATCCACCACCTGCTCCTCCATGTTGTAGCGCTGCTTGAAGCCGAGATGCTTCATCAAGGCACGCATCGGATGGTTGTCGATCATGATCTTTCCGATCATCTCCAGGGTGCCGACGCTGCGGCAGTAGTCGATCAACTTGTGCATCAGCATGCTTCCGAGACCAAGCCCCGTGAGATCATCGCGAATGATCACCGAGAACTCCGTTCGGATATTGTCAGGATCGTTCCAGACTCGAGCAACGCCAAGCATTTCCTTGGTGCCGTCGTCGTGAAGGTGTTCGGCGATGAAGGCCATCTGGCGGTCGTAGTTGATCTGCGACAGCGTCGACAGGTCCCGTTGAGTCAGATCGGCCTTGTTGTGGAAGTAGCGAAAGCGAATGCTCTCCTCGGACAGTTGACGGTGGAAATTGGTCAGCAGCGGTGCATCCTCGGCCCGAATCGGACGCACTTCCACCTCCCAGCCGTTTTTCAGGGTCACCCACTCACGCAGCTCTTCCGGGTAAGGCATGATGGCGAAGCGTGCCGGCGTGCCAAGGTCCATGGCAAAATCCACCGCCACCATGTCGTCGCGGTTGAGCAGCAGCGGATTGATCTCTATACCGCGTAGCTCAAGCAGATCGCTGGCCATCTGCGACAGCTTCACCAGCAGCTGGCAGAGCCGTTCGATGTCACGATCGGGGTCGCTGGAGTGCTCATGAATCAATCGCGCCACATGGGTGCGGTCCACCATGTCCTCGGCCAGCGTCATGTTGAGCGGCGGCAGTGCCACCTGGCGGTCAGCCAGGATATTGACCTTGTAGCCGCCGATGCCAAACACGATCACCGGGCCGAACACCGGATCTCGAGTGATCCCGGCACACGTCTGCAGCGAATGCTTTCCGCGCTGCATGGGCTGCAGGCAGTACTCACGGACCTTGAAGGCGGGATACTTTTCGCTCACCTGTTCACCGAGCAGTGTGACCCCTTCTGCCACCTGGTCGGGCGTCTTGAGATCCTGCAGGAGTCCCGCCGAGACTCGATGGGGATGCTTTCGATAGCGGAACGGACGGCAATTTCCCTCATGCACCACCTTCAGCGCGATAGCGCCATCGAACGCTGCCGCCGCGGCGGCGCCCTCCTCGGGGGTTGTCACATAGCGGCTCTCTGCCACTGGAATACCGTAGGCCTGAAGCACCTGGGCGGTCTCCGAGTGGGATAGCGATTCGCGGCCCTCGGCCTTGGCCTCCTTGATCAGGGTGCGGCAGCGAGCACGGATATCCGGCGTTGTCGTGAACGGCAAGCTCGGTGGGGTTTCCTGAAGCAGCGCCTGTACCCGCTGGTAGTCGACCATGTGCATAAAGGCGTTGATGGCTTTCTCGGGTGACACATAGGTGGGTATCGCCGCCAGGCTGCATTCGTGACGAGCAGAAAGCGCCTCCTCCAGCCCCATGAAACTGGTCAACAAATTGCGGCGGAAGCGCTTGCGGTTGGCCACCACCGCCTGGGCGGTGGTCTTGGAGGGCGCCATGCGAGTCGGCGCGTGCACCACGAGCACGGCGTCGACGCCGGGATCGGCGGCGATGATCTCGATGACCTCCACGAATTTTTCCGGAGTGGCATTGCCGCCCATGTCTACCGGGTTCTCCCCGGGTTTGCTCATGTCGAAGTCGCCGCGATGGAGCGCCTTCCGCGTCTCCTCGGTGAACTCGGCCAGCTTGCCGCCGGCATGGATCAGCTTGTCGATGGCCAGCATGGCCGGCCCCAAGCCGTTGGAGACAATGGCCAGGCGGTCTCCCCGCAGCGGTTTCATGAGCGACAGAGTCATCAGCGCATCGAACAGATCATCGGAGTCGTGGACCCGCACCACCCCCGCCCGTGAAAATGCCGCGTCGAAGATCTGGTCGCGGTTGGCAATTCCCGGCGTTGGCGGCAGGCCCGTAAGATCCGACTGGGGCGTTCGCCCACTCTTGATGGCCAGCACCAGGCGGTTGCGCGAAGCGTCGCGCAGCGCGGTCATGAAGTGCTGGGCGTCGAAGATCTTTTCCAGGTGGAGCAGGATCGCCTGGGTGGGCGAAAACTGATTGATATAGTCAAGCAGGTCGGGAAGCATAACGTCGACGCTGTCGCCGAGCGTGATCAGGTGCGAGAAGCCCACCCCGCGCCCCGCCGCCCAGTCGATCATCGCCGTGCCGAGCATGCCGGACTGGCCCAGATAGGCGACTTTGCCGGCCTTGATCGGCCGATTGGCGTAGGAGGCGTTGAGCTTGCGCCCTGGCACGATGAGACCCATGCATTCCGGCCCCAGCACGCGAATTCCCGACTGGCGGGCGGCATCGAGCATGCGTTGGCGGATCGAGGCCTTGCCGTCGCGAGCTTCGTCCAGGTGAGAGCCGCCGGAGAGGACCAGGGCGGCACGCACTCCGATGCTGCCCAGCCTCGCGATGCGTCCGGGCACCGTGGCTACCGGTGAACAGATGACCGCCAGGTCGGGCGCCTCGGGGAGCTGACCAATGCGCGAGAAGGCAGGCTGACCGAAGACGCTATCGTACCCCTTGGGATTGACGGCCCAGAGGGTGCCCGGAAAACCGGCCTCCTGCAGATTGCGGATCACAAGCCCGCCCAGAGAATCGGATTTCTCCGAAGCGCCGATGACGGCGATGGTCTTGGGTTCGAAGAAGTGACGCAGAAAACGGGTACTCAAGAGGCTCTCCCGACAGCTGATGGCTGAAATGGCTGTCTACTGTGTACGACCTATTGACACTGTCTGGCAAGGGATTAGGCAAAGTAAAGTGACCTCAGTCAGCCTGGAGGCACCCATGATCACCGGTTACATCACCCATCCCCATTGCATGCTCCATCACATGGGTCCTGAGCACCCCGAGAGCCCGCTGCGGCTGGAGGCGATTCGTGCCCGGCTCTCTCTTTCGGGGCTGCTGCAACAGACCATGCAGTCCGAGGCCCGCGAAGCCACCGAGGAGCAACTGGCCCGGGTGCACCCTCTGCGTCATCTGCGCGCCCTGGACAAGTGCATCCCCAGCGAAGGGATTGTCACTCTGGACAGTGACACCATGATGAATCCGGATAGCCTCAGTGCTGCCCGGGTGGCCGCGGGGGCCGTCATTCGAGGCGTCGATCAGGTCTTTCGTCACCAGGCCGATAACGTGTTCTGTGCCGTGCGTCCGCCCGGACACCACGCCGAGGCCACCGACGCCATGGGCTTCTGCTTCTATAACAATGTAGCAGTCGGCGCCGCCCACGCCCGGGCGAAGTATGGCGCAAGGCGCATCGCGATCCTCGATTTCGACGTCCACCAGTGCAACGGCACCATCGATATCTTCAAGGATGACCCCGATGTGCTGGTGTGCACCAGCTTCCAGTATCCCTTTTATCCCTGGCGCTACCTGCGCAGCGAGTGGCAGAACGTGGTCAACACGCCGCTGGAAGCGGGAACCGACAGCGCCGCCTTCCGCCGCGCCATCGAGGACGACTGGCTCCCCGCCTTGCACCGCTTCAAGCCGGAACTGGTGCTGCTCTCCTCGGGGTTCGATGCCCACCGCGAAGACGATATGGCCGAGCTCAGTCTGGAGGAAGAGGACTTCTACTGGATCACCCACATGGCCCTGGAGATCGCCGCTCTTTACGCAGACAATCGCCTGGTCTCGGTACTGGAAGGAGGTTACCACCTCGAGTCTCTTGGCCGCTGCGTCGAGGCCCACCTCAAGGCGCTGCTGGGCCAACCCTTCAGCGACGCCCCCGCCCCTTCGGCCTAGAAGGCTTTGGCCAGGGAGCTGTTGCCCAGGCATCTCTTAGAGCCGCTGCGTCTCGACCAGGGTGACAGCAGCTACTTCGACAGCATCTACTTCGACAGCGACATGGGCCATGCTCTAATCTCGATGCGCCAAGAAGGCGCTGTGGTGCTGTCGGTCTGCACTCGGGTCGAGGCCGCCTGACTCAGCGCCGGCCACCGGCGGTGCGATCGCCGGGACGGCGCGGCGGTACCGCGTCCAGCGTCAGTCGCTGGGCAGCATTGATCGCCTGAAAATGGCGTCCCTTGGCTCTCGCAATCAGCATCACGCCGAAACGGCTGGCCAGCTCGACACCCTTCTGGGTTACCCCGGAGCGCGACACCAGCACCCCGATACCCATCTGCGCCACCTTGAGCACCATCTCCGATGTCAGGCGCCCGGTGGTGTAGAAGATATCGGCATGCCCCGACTCCGCCTCCGCCAGCCACTGGCGTCCCGCCAAGGTATCCACGGCGTTGTGGCGCCCCACATCCTCGACGAAGTCCAGCACCCTGGCTTGGTGGCACAGCGCACAGCCGTGCACCGCCCCGGCGCTGCGATAGGTCTCGTTATGCTCGCCCAGATTCTCCAGCATCCCGTAGAGTACTGACTGGCGCAACGGTGTCTCGGGCAGGGTCTGGCGTGGAATGGCGTCCAACAGCCGCCCGAACACCGTGCCCTGACCGCAGCCGGTGGTCACCGTACGATGCCCGAGCCGCTCCTCCAGATCATCTGGCTCGTGACGCGTTATTACGGCCGCCGCCTCCACGTCCCAGTCCACGTGCACCGCCAACAGGTCGTCCCGCACGGCGATCAGCCCCTGGTTGCGCAAGTACCCCACCACCAGCGACTCGGGGTCCGCGCCCAGGGTCATCAGGGTGACGATCTCGCGCTTGTTGAGATAAAGGGTAAGAGCGCGCTCTGCGGCGATGGCCTGAAGGCGCGCCTCGCCGAACTCGTCGAAGACCTCGATCTCCAGGGTGGCAGGCAAGCGGGCCTGGCTCAGGCTGATGTCGTGCATCGACGGCTCCTCGTCAAAGCGTTGATAGTGATGATGGCATCCCTCGGCCTCAGTGTCTTTAATGGATAAGAACAGACGATAACAACTCCTCTCCGAGCACGCCGCCCATGCCCGCGCCCAGCCGTCAGACCACCCTGAGCCTCGACCTCGAGGGCACATCACGACACGTCAAGGGGTTCACCTCAACCCAGTGGCGCATCATCGACCTGACGCCCGGTGATACCGGCCCTTGGGTACTCACTCTTCAGCTCTTCCTGACCGAACGCGCCGCTTATCGATTCAACCTCGAGGCAGGGACACCGCGTCTGTTCGTCCACTGTGGTGAGAGCAGCGCTACCCCCGATCCATTGGCGATCACCGCCAGCCAGGATGTCGCCGCCGCCTGGCTTGACGGCGAGCAGCAGGTGCTCGAGGTGGAGATGCCGCTCGCCGTACAGGCCTGGATCGAAGCCTATCTCGTTCGTCACGGAGAGGCTCCCGATGAGGGCCGCAAGAAGAAGCGCCAGGGAGCCGGCCGGGCTCGGGAGCACTCCGCATGAGCCGATTGAGCCGCTGGTCACGCCGCAAGCTCGGCGTTGACGCCAATGAAGAGGTGCTGGAAGAGCCGCCAGTCGCCCGCCATGACCAGGTCGATCAGGCGTCCGCTCCAGCACCCGAGCCGGGCAGTCTTGATGCCACGCTTCCCGATCCCGATACCCTCCCTTCTGGCAGCGACTTCAAGGCGTTCCTGCAAGAGGGCGTCAGCGATGCCCTGCGTCGTCGTGCCCTGCGCCGGATGTTCTCGGGCGACCATTACGGGATACGCGACGGCCTGGACGACTACGACGACGATTATCGGCAGCAGCTCAAGCCGCTGGCCAACGAAATGGCCCAGCGCCTCAGGCAGTGGACCCACCGAGTCGAGGAGGGCGAGCCCGAGGTGCAAGCCGGTGAATCGATTGAGCCTTCGGTCGTGGACACGGCCGAGGAAACCGATATCACGGCACCGGAAGCCGAGGACGAGAGCATTGCCCGCCAGGAAACGCCCGCCTCGAGGACGACCTAGACCCAGGGTGAGCTGGCAGGATCCAGAAATTCGACCAAACTAAGAAATTAGCATCACATTAGAATAACGATATATCACTGACCGTGAGGTGGCATGAATCAGCATATCAACACGATTGCCGTGGACGACAACGGCAACCGTCAGGCCAGACAGGCGGCGTATCAGCGTGCCTCCTGGCCACTCAACCTCACCCCGGCAAGCGTCGGGTATATCAGCCAGGGCCATGGCCTGATACTCGGCAACGAACGTGATGTGCGTCTCGCCGCCCAAACGCTGCTGAAGCAGGGAATGGCGTCACTGACACTTCTCTTCAACGAACCCATCTCCCCCTCGGCCATCGCCGAGAATGATCTCGATGATGAGACGTTGATGAGCGAGACGTCCGGGCTGGCGCATCATCGTCTGTCACGCGAGCAGGCCGCGAGCCTTCGCCTGGAAGGCTACCTGGGGCGTTTTCGCGTCACCCTCCACCGCGAAGAGGGTCCGCTCGACCTGGCCCGCGCCCTTGCCGACCGTGACCACTTCGACCAGATCCTCGACCTGGGTGAGACCCCGTCACTGGCGTTGGAACTGCCCCCCCCTGGGTATGTTGCTACCCGTTGGATCGACCCGGAGACTCCCTCAAGACTCGAGGGTTTTGCTGCGCTGGTCGGCGAGTTCGATAAGCCCCGCTACTTCCAGATCCATCAGGCACTATGCGCACATTCGGCCAGCGGCAACGTCGGCTGCACCCGATGTCTGGACGTCTGTCCTGCCGATGCGATTCAGAGTCAGCGAAGCCGGGTCGAGTCGCGTATCGAGATCGATCCCTACCGCTGTCACGGCGTGGGCAGTTGCAGCAGCGCCTGCCCCACCGGCGCCATCGAGTTCCGGATGCCCGAGTCCCATCGTCAGCAGGAGACCCTGCTGGCCTGGCTGGCGGCCTATCGCGAAGCGGGCGGCGGCCAGCCGGTGGTGCGCTTCGTGGCGAGCGAACACGTGCCGTCCGATGAATCCCCGGCCGGCCACGTCCTTGATGTGCCTCTCGAGGAACTCGGTGCAGCCGGTCATGACCAGTGGCTGACGGCACTGGCGGGGGGCGCCGCCGAAGTTCGCCTGCAGCATCACCCTGACATGCCGGAGCGTCTGGTCGCCTTCCTCGACGATCAGCTCATCCAGACACGGACCTTGCTTCACGCGCTAGGGCATCCAGCCGAGCGTATTTCGGTGCTTGGTGTCGACGACGCGACAGCCAGGGATGCCCTGCCCGGCCACCCGCCACTCCCCGTGGACGATTTCATACTCGATGTCACAGGCAAGCGGGACCGGCTCAACCTTGTGCTTGACCGCCTTGCCGAGCAGGGTCGGCCGGACGGTGCGCGACACTTCATTCCCCATAATGCCGCCTATGGCGGACTCGTCGTTGATACCCAGCGCTGCACACTCTGCATGGCCTGTGTCGCCAGCTGTCCTACGCCCGCACTGGCAGCCGGTGAAGAGAGCCCGGAGCTCAGCTTCCGAGAAGCCGACTGCGTACAGTGTGGCCTCTGCGCAGACGCCTGCCCCGAGGATGCCATCGCCCTCCTCCCTGGCTTTCTGGCCGATCCCGCGCGCAACCAGCGGCATGTCTGTCATGCGGAGGCAGCCTTCGACTGTGTTCGCTGCGGCAAGCCCTTCGCCACGGCCAGCACCATCGCCACCATCAAGGCGAAGCTGATCGATCATCCCTATTTCGCCGGCGAAGCGATCTCCCGGATCGAGATGTGCGAGGACTGCCGGGTGCGCGATGTTTGGCGGGACATGGCACGGGACCCCGAATCGCAACTGAAGGTATGAACCGATGAGCGAAAAGGTATGAAACGATGAGCGAAAGTGTCATGCATCAGGCGGCGCCCGACCTGGACGAGCTCCAGGCTCTCAGAGCCGACGTCTACCGTTTGCTGGCGCGCCTGCTCCGCGAGCCGCCGGACGAAGATCTACTGGCATGGCTGGCCGATCTCGAGGTAGAGGATGACGCCAGCCCGCTGGCAGCTCCCTGGCGCCAACTGGTCGAAGCGGCGCGACACTCCCGTCCTCAGACGCTCGCCAAGGAGCATTTCCGCCACCTCGTTGGCGTCATCCAGGGCGACGTGACCCCTTACGCCTCCTGGTATCGTAACGGCGAGCTGATGGACCAGGCCCTGGTGGCGTTGCGCCATGACCTGAAAGCGCTGGGCATTGAACGCGATGAACGGGTGAGAGACCCCGAGGACCATCTCGCGGCGCTGTGCGAGACGATGGCCCTGCTCATCGAATCCGGCTCTCCCGCCGAGGCTCGCTTCTTCATGACCCATCTGAGTCCCTGGGCCGCCATCTGCCTGGCCGACCTTACCAGGGTAGAAAGTGTTTTTTATTCCGGGCTCGGCCGACTCGGCCGAGCCTTTATCGACAGGGAAGAGGCGCTGCTCGCCGGCGAGGCAGCGCAGGATCCGATCAGGCTCGTGGAGCCCTGACACGCCAGCTCACGGCCACGGTATTAACGAGGAAAACTCCATGAACAAGACCAATAATCCGCACCGCCGCCGCTTCCTCAAGACCCTGGGGGTCGGCACCGCCGCCGCCGGGGCGGCAGTCGCCGTCGGCAACGTCACCCTGGTGCAGGCCGAAACGCCCCGCGCCGAGTCCCTGGCCGACAAGGCCCAGGGCTACCGGGAGACCGACCATATCCGCACCTTCTACGCCACCCTGCGGGACTGACGGCTCGACAGCCAGGAGATCACACCATGCGTCTGACTCGTAAAAGCGATGCCCCCAAGGGCCCAGGGCTGGGCATTTCCCGCCGTCAGTTCCTTCAGCGCAGCGGTGCCGCCACGGGCGGCCTCGCCGCGGCCGGCTTCATGGGCGCCCCGATGATGCGTCGCAGCGACGCCTCGGAGAAGACCCCGGTTCTCGACTCGCCGGTGGAGACCAAGCGAACGGTCTGTTCCCACTGCTCGGTGGGCTGTGGCGTCTATGCCGAGGTGCAGGAAGGTATCTGGACCCGGCAGGAGCCCGCTTTCGACCATCCCATCAACCGCGGCGCCCACTGTGCCAAGGGTGCCTCGCTGCGTCAGCACGGCCATTCCAGCCGGCGCCTCAAGTACCCCATGAAGCTGGTCGGCGGCGAGTGGCAGCGTCTCAGCTGGGAGGACGCCATCGAGGAGATCGGTGAGAAGGTGCTTCAGCTCACCGAGGCGCATGGTCCAGACAGTATCTACTGGCTGGGGTCGGCCAAGTTCAACAACGAACAGGCCTATCTGATGCGCAAGTTTGCCGCCCTGGCCGGCACCAACAATACCGATCATCAGGCGCGCATCTGTCACTCCACCACCGTGGCCGGGGTGGCCAACACCTGGGGCTACGGAGCGATGACCAACTCGCTCAACGACATGCAGAACAGCAAGTCGATCATGTTCATCGGCTCCAACCCGAGCGAAGCACACCCGGTGGCCATGCAGCATATCCTGCTGGCCAAGGAGCGCAGCAACGCCCAGATCATCGTCGTCGATCCGCGTTTCACTCGCACCGCCGCCAAGGCGGACAGCTTCGTGCGCATCCGCCCCGGCTCGGACGTGGCCTTTATCTGGGGCCTGCTGTGGCACATCTTCGAAAACGGCTGGGAAGACCGGGAGTACATCAACCAGCGTGTCTATGCCATGGACGAGGTGCGCGCGGAGGTTGCCAACTTCCCACCCAGTGAGGTGGAACGGGTCAGCGGCGTCCCGGAAGCGCAGATGTATGACACGGCCCGTCGATTGTCGGAGAACCGTCCCGGCTGCATCGTCTGGTGTATGGGCGGCACCCAGCACACCACAGGCAACAACAATACCCGCGCTTACTGCATCCTCGAGCTCGCGCTGGGCAATATCGGCAAGTCCGGCGGTGGCGCCAATATCTTCCGCGGCCACGATAACGTCCAGGGGGCGACGGATCTGGGGCTGATGTCTCACTCCCTCCCCGGCTACTACGGTCTCGCCGAAGGCGCCTGGGCCCACTGGGCGAGGGTCTGGGACCTCGATCTCGACTGGCTGAAGAGCCGCTTCGACCAGACCGAGTACGCCGACGGGAAGCCCATGTACAGCAACGGCATTACGGTGTCGCGCTGGGTCGACGGTGTGCTTGAGGAAGAAGATGCGATCTCCCAGCGCAGCCAGCTAAAGGCGATGTTCTACTGGGGCCATGCGGTTAACTCCCAGACCCGCGGCCCCGAGATGCAGAAGGCGATGCAGCAGCTCGAGATGATGGTCATCGTCGACCCCTATCCCACCGTTGCCGGCGTCATGCACGGCCGCCAGGACGGCGTGTACCTGCTGCCGGCGGCGACCCAGTTCGAGACCACTGGCAGCGTCACCGCCACCAACCGCTCTATCCAATGGCGCGACAAGGTGATCGAGCCGCTGTTCGAGGCCAAGCCCGACCACGAGATCATGTATCTGCTGGCCAGAAAGCTGGGCTTCGGCGACGAACTCGTCAAGAACTTCCAGATGAATGGCAACGAGCCGCTGATCGAAGACATCACTCGCGAGTTCAACGCCGGCATGTGGACGGTCGGCTACACCGGCCAGAGCCCTGAACGGCTAAAGGCTCACCAGAAAAACTGGCACACCTTCAGCTTTCGCACCCTGCAGGCCGAAGGTGGTCCCGCCGACGGCGACTACTACGGTCTGCCCTGGCCCTGCTGGGGCACCGCCGAGATGGGCCATCCCGGCACCCCGATCCTCTACGACACCAGCAAGCGAGTCTCCGAGGGCGGCCTGACCTTCCGGGCGCGCTTCGGTATCGAGCGCAACGGCGAGAATATTCTGGCCGACGGCGTCTTCAGCGAGGGCTCCGAACTCGACGACGGCTATCCCGAATTCACCGATGCCATGCTCAAGGACCTGGGCTGGTGGGACGACCTCACTCCGGCAGAGCAGGCCGAGGCGGAGGGCAAGAACTGGAAGACCGACCTGTCGGGCGGCATCCAGCGGGTCGCCATCGCCCACGAGTGTGCCCCCTTCGGCAATGCCAAGGCGCGCTGCAACGTCTGGACCTTTCCCGACCCGATTCCCAAGCATCGCGAACCGCTCTACACCAGCCGCCGCGATCTGGTGGCCGATTACCCGACCTGGGACGACGTGGCGTCACACTATCGTCTGCCCACGCTCTACAAGACCATTCAGGACAATGACAATTCGGACCGCTATCCGATCATCCTCACCTCCGGGCGTCTGGTGGAGTACGAGGGCGGCGGCGAGGAGACTCGCTCCATGTCCTGGCTGGCGGAGCTGCAGCAGCAGATGTTCGTCGAGATCAACCCGGCGCTGGCCAACGACCTGGCCGTGGCCGACGGCGACATGGTCTGGGTCGAGGGGGCCGAGGGCGGGCGTGTCCGTGTTCAGGCCCTGGTAACACCTCGCGTGTCGCGTGACGTGGTGTTCATGCCGTTCCATTTCGGCGGCATGTTCCAGGGCGAGAGCCTGCATGACGTCTACCCGGAAGGGTCGGCACCCTACGTACTCGGCGAGGCGGCCAACACCGCCACGACCTACGGCTACGACAGCGTGACGCAGATGCAGGAAACCAAGTGCACCCTGTGTCGCATCGAGAAAGCCAGCTGATTGCGCTCGCCTACCAGGAGATTCCCATGGCCCAGATGAAATTCATGTGCGACGCGGAACGCTGCATCGAGTGCAACGGATGCGTCACTGCCTGCAAGAACGCCAACGACGTCGAGTGGGGTATCCAGCGCCGCCGCGTGGTGACCCTCGACGACGGTGAACCCAGCGAGGTGTCGATCTCGGTGGCCTGCATGCACTGCGACGATGCGCCCTGCATGGCGGTCTGCCCTACCGACTGCTTCTACAAGACCGACGACGGTATCGTGCTCCACGACAAGGACCTGTGCATCGGCTGCGGCTACTGCCTCTACGCCTGCCCCTTCGGCGCCCCGCAGTTCCCGAAGCAGAACGCCTTTGGCGAGCGCGGCAAGATGGACAAGTGCACCTTCTGTGCCGGCGGTCCGGCGGAGAGCAAGGAGGAAGAATACGAGAAGTATGGCGCCAATCGTATTGCCGAAGGCAAGCTGCCGCTATGTGCCGAAATGTGCTCTACCAAAGCGCTGCTTGCCGGCGATGCCCAGACGGTAGCGGACATCTTCCGTCAGCGCGTGGTGCAGCGCGGCCATGCAGACGGCGGCTGGTCGGGCAACCAGCGCCGCGAGCGGGAACGCACCCGCGCCGGCGCCGACCTCAACCAGGCTGATTCACTGGCCTATGACGCGACCCGCCAGGGCTAGGAGGTGATCTCATGAGCCTGTGTCGAAATGGGCCCAACGTCGGGGCGAGCATTGCGCTTGCGCTGTTGCTCCTCCTGACCGCTCTGTTCGCTTCCCCTGCCCTGGCCCAAGCGGAGGTCGAAAGGGAGGCCGCTGCGGCCGTAGGAGCCGTCACGCCGGACACCTGGCGCCAGGTACGCAGTGGCGAGGTCGGCCCCAACTTCCGCGACACCCGAGCCGACTCCACCTACAACCTGATCAACGCCAGCGGTGAGAGCTGGCGTCAGCTGCGCAACCGCTGGGTCTCGCCCTTCGGCCTGATCGCCGTCGGCGGCATGGCCGGTGTCATCCTGCTTTTCTACCTGATTATCGGTCGCAAGGACCTCAGCGAACCTCGCACCGGCCGCAAGCTATTGCGCTGGCCGCTGGTAGTCCGCTCGATCCACTGGACCGTGGCCTCGCTGTTCATCGTCCTCGCGCTCACCGGGCTTAACCTGCTCTATGGCAAGTTCGTGTTCCGTTCGCTGTTCGGCGATGCGTTCTGGGCATCGATGATCTCGGGCTCCAAGCTACTGCACAACTACCTGGGGCCGCTGTTCGGCATCCTGCTTGTGGTGCTGCTGGTGCGGGTGCTGAAGCACAACTGGCTGGATCGCACGGATCTGGCCTGGTTCAAACAGGGGGGCGGCCTGGTGGGCAAGGGCCACCCCGATGCCGGCTTCGCCAATGGCGGTGAGAAACTGTGGTTCTGGCTTCTTGCCACTGCAGGACTGTTGGTGGTGGCGAGCGGTCTGGTGATGGACTTCCCCAACTACGGCCAGAGTCGCGACACCATGCAGTGGGCCAACATCATTCACGCTGTGGGTGCCCTGGGTCTGACGGCAGTGGCACTGGGCCACATCTACATCGGCACCATCGGGTCGGAGGGCTCGCTGGAAGGAATGACCACCGGCTATGTGGATGAGACCTGGGCGAAGGAGCACCACAACCTCTGGTACGAGGAGGTCAAGGACCAGGCTGTGCCCGAGGACCAACTCACCGGCGACAAGACCGTCCCTGGCGACAGCAGCGAAACGGCGTCTCGCCCCGGGTAAGTCTCGTTGTTTCCTCCATACGACACCGCCTTCGGGCGGTGTCTTTTGTTATCCTGATATAAAGCTTCACATTCACGCATGACCCACGCCTTACCCACGCGAAAGAGAGAAAGCCTGCCATGCAGCACCTGGATGACGCCACCCGAACCGAATTGGAAGCCGCCGCCTTCCGCCGCCTCGTCAAGCATCTCGACGAGCACAAGGAGGTCCAGAACATCGATCTGATGATACTGGCCGATTTCTGCCGCAACTGTCTCTCCAAGTGGCTGGTCAGTGCCGCCGATGAGCGGGGTGACGAGCTCGATTATGAGGCCGCCCGCGAGTACGTCTATGGCATGCCCTACGCCGAGTGGAAGAAAAACCATCAGCAGGACGCCACGCCCGAGCAGCTGGCTGCCTTCGAGGCCCGCCAGGCGCAGAAGCAGGAGAAAGCGTGATGAGCGAGCCGATGCTGCCTCTCGCCATTGCCGTGCTGACCATCTCCGATACCCGTACCGAGGCCACCGATCGCAGCGGCCAGTCCCTGGTGGAACGCCTTACCGCCGCCGGTCACCGCCTGGCGGACAGGAAGATCGTCCCGGATGACATCTACCGCATTCGCGCCGTGGTGTCGGGCTGGATCGCCGACCCCGACATCCAGGTGGTGCTGACTACCGGAGGCACGGGCTTTACCGGCCGTGATTCCACCCCCGAGGCGGTGAAGGTGCTGCTGGATAAGGAGATCGAGGGGTTCGGTGAGCTGTTCCGCCACCTCAGCTGGCAGGAGATCGCCAGCTCCACGGTGCAAAGCCGCTGTCTGGGGGGGCTGGCCAACGCTACCGTGGTGTTCTGCCTGCCCGGTTCCACCGGTGCCTGCCGAACAGGCTGGGACGGCATACTCGCCGAGCAGCTCGATAGCCGGCATAAACCCTGTAATTTCGCTAATCTCGTCATTCCCGAGCGAGGCCAGCATGGTTAACGTCATGAATCTTCATCATAAACCCTGCTGCTCTTTATACATTCAGGCCAACCTCGTCATTCCCGAGCGAGGCCAGCATGGCTGAACTGCAAAGCGTCGAGCAGGCGCTGGCGGCTCTGCTTGAAGGGGTTGAGCCCCTATCCACCGAACGCTTGCCCTGCGAGCTTGCTGCGGGTCGTATCCTTGCCGAAGCGGTGTCGGCTCGCCTGGATGTTCCCCCCTTCGATAACAGCGCCATGGACGGCTACGCACTGCATCATGACGATGCCGGGGGCTGGCTCGAAGTGAGCCAGCGAATCGCTGCCGGTGCCGCCGGAGAGCCCCTTGCGCGCGGCACCTGCGCCCGTATCTTCACCGGTGGTGCTATCCCAGAAGGTGCAGATTGCGTGGTCATGCAGGAGCGCTGCGACGTTGAAGTCCAAGGCGTCACGCTCCCCCGTGAGATCCCGCCCGGGGACAATATCCGCCGCCGCGGTCGCGACGTCAGCGCCGGTGATGAGCTGTTATCGGCCGGCGTACCGCTTGAGGCAGCGGCGCTCGGCCACCTGGCCGGCCAGGGCATCACCGAGGTAACGGTGCGTCGCAGACCCCGGGTCGCCCTGCTCAGCACGGGTGACGAGATCGTCGACCCCGGCAAGCCGCTGGGCCCGGGGCAGATCTACAACTCCAACCGCCCCATGTTGAAGCGGCTACTGGAACATTTCGGCGCCGACGTCGTGAGAATCGCGTCGATTCCCGACGATGCCGTGGGAACACGACAAGCACTGTCCACCGCAGCCTGGGAAGCCGATGTCGTCGTCACGACCGGTGGCGTCAGCGTAGGCGAGGAAGATCATGTAAAAGCCTCGGTGGAAGCGCTGGGGCAGCTGGATCTATGGCGCCTGGCCATCCGGCCCGGCAAACCGTTGGCACTGGGGCGACTTGCTGCGGGGACCAAAGAGGTCCGATTCGTAGGCCTTCCCGGCAATCCCGTCTCGAGTTTCGTGGGAGCCTGGCTGTTTTTGCGGCCGCTGATGGGCGCCCTGCTTGGCGCTCCATGTCTGGCGACACTGCCACGGCTCGTCGCACGGGCCGACTTCACTACGACGACCGGCCCGCGCCAACATTATATGCGAGTCGCACTGACATTCACGCATGAGGGGATCATCGCAAGGGCTTTTCGCGATCAGAATTCCGGCGTACTCAGCTCATGCATCAGCGCCGACGCCCTCGCGGTAATCGCGCCAGAGTCCCGCATCGAGGTGGGCGACACCATCGATTGCCTCTGGCTCAACGGCGTTTAAGGCCGTTACGCCATGCTAGCCCTTACCGCGTTCGCTATCGCGCCTCTCCGTGCGATCCTCTCACCTCCAACGCTTGGCGCACCTCCGGCCACAGGCGCAGGAAGTCGTCTGCAAGTCGCGGACGCTCCTTCTCGAGCCAGGGCACCAGTTCGGCAAGGTGGTTGTGACCGGCAAGACGCTGCCCGATACCGGCAATGGCACGGCAGGTGAAGCCGAAATCGACATAGCGATGCAGCCAGTCCTGCTCGACGAGCACCGGCATCAGCGTCGCCAGACGTGCGGGAGCCGGCTGGGCCTTGAGTAGCCGATAGGTGCGTGCGATCAGCGGCGAGCGTTGCGCCTGCAAGTCCAACTCACGCGCCACAAAGTGATCCCACACCAGATCCAGAGCGATGCCGGCATATCGGCGCTGGCGGCTCGGTGCTCGACGGCGTATCTCGGCGACCACGTCATGGGCATCCACGAAGGCATCAACCCGGCGGTGGTGGCGAATTCCCTCCGCCACCGCAGTAGGCCAGGCCGACAGATCACTTCCCTTGACCCCATCGGCGATCAGGTTGCCCCACAGGAATTCATCGCTGCCGCCACGGGCGAGCCAAGCATGGGCCAGGAAGTTCATCGGGCGCTCATAGGCAATGGGTAGGCTTGGGCAGCCCGGCAATACGTGCAGCGAGCTTGGCGGGGCTGCCGGGGAACAGGCGCATCAGATGGATAGAACGCCCCTTTTCTTCGCCCAGCGCCTTGCCAACGGCCTTGACCAGCGGCCGCATTGCCGGTGCCTGTTCGAAACGACAGTAGAAGTCGCGTAGAACGTTGATGACCTCCCAGTGTTCAGCGGTGAGTTCGATGCTTTCCTCTGTGGCTATCGCTTCAGCCACTTCTGCTGACCAATTCTCGAGCTCAACAAGGTAGCCTTCGGGGTCCAATGCCACCTGTGCTTTAGACAGATGAAGACAACGGTATATTTTTGTCGATGCCATCAGAACCAGCTCACGGTTTTGTGAGCCTCCTCGGTAAGGGTAACGAACCCTTCGACGTCGATCCGCACCACCGCAGGTGCGCAGAGCGGCGCCAGGCCGCGAGCGACAAGATCCTCTTCCTGGGCATAGAGACGCCCCTCGATTCCAGCGAAGCGGTCGAACAGCGCACCTACGGCGCCTTGAACGCCGTCTTCGATCAGCAGCAGTCTATCGTCCGGTCCCATGGCCGAAAGCGCCTGCCGATAGACTTCGCTGGTAGCCGGCGAGCGGTTGAGAATATGCAGCAGCATCGTCGTGTCTCCGTGCGGTATCGCCGCCCTCAGAAGGTCAGTACCAGTGAATGGGTGGTGGCCAACACGGAAAGCTCCGAGGCCTCCACTGCCGTGGCCGAAAGCATGAGGTCCTCGGCTTGGAGTCCAAACCTGGCCAGTGCATCAGCCTCAACCAGCAGGGTATCGATATCATACATCTCGAGCATCTCTAGCGTGGGCGAGGTGCCCTTCTGCCCCAAGGGCCCGCTCTTCTGGCCCGGCACCAGGGCTGTCACCCCCTCCCCCATGAACAACAGCGTCACCCTGCGCCCGAAGGCCGCGGCGACAAGAGCCGCATCCAGGCCCTCGCGTAGCCAGCTGGTGCCGTGGGGCCCGTGCCGCAGGACCACCAGCAGGTCACCCTTGACACCTTGTCCCTTCGCATTTGCCATGACGCCTCCTCAGGGTCCGAAAGTCACCAGCCGATCACAGCGCAGACCGAGATCCACCAGCTGGCCAAGCCCGGTCAACTCGAAGGGAGGCTCGACGCTACAGCCCTGCTTGCCATGGCGGGCCGCCTCGCGCTCATCTAGCAGGCCGCGGCGCAACGCAGCGGCAATACACACCTGAAGCGGCACGCCATGGTCACCGGCCAATGCCGCCCAGCCGTCCACAAGGTGAGGTTCGTCCTGGGGCGGTGCCGCAAGACGCGCGGCATTGTGAACGCCATCATGGTAGAAGAACACTCCCTCAAGGCGGTGTCCTCTTACCGCCACCGCCCTGGCAAAGCGCAGCGCGGAATGGGCGGCCTGGCTGCTGTAGGGCGCCCCCATCAGTAGAATCGCATAGCGCATCATGGAAATCGTCACTCCACAAACGGACTGGCCCCGCCGAAGCGGGGCCAGTCAAGGGCTTCGTGACCGGCAAGGGTCAGTCGCTGCTCATGATGCCGAGCAGGGAAAGCAGGCTGATAAAGAGATTGTAGATCGACACGTAGAGCGTGATGGTGGCGATAATGTAGTTGGTCTCACCGGCCCGGTGAATGATCTCACTGGTCTGATAAAGGATCGCCGCCGAGGCAAACAGCACGAAACCGGCGGAAACCATCAGCATCAGGGTTGGAATCTGGAAGACCAGACCCGCCACCATGGCCAGGATCAGCACAATGGCGCCTGCCATCAGGAAATTACCCAGGAAGCTGAAATCCTTTTTGGATATCAGCGCCACGGCGGAGAGACCGACAAAGGTGAGGCCGGTCATGGCCAAAGCGTTCATGACCAGAGCGGCACCATTGGGCAGCGCCAGATAGGCGTTGAGAATCGGCCCGAGGGTGAAGCCCATGAAGCCGGTAAAGGCGAAGGTTGCCAACAGGCCGGCAGCCGAGTTGGCGGTCTTATGAACCAGAAACATCAAGCCGTAGGCACCGATGAAGAACACGAAGATGTTCATGCGCTCGACGCCCATCGACATGGCCGCGCCGGCCGTGACCGCCGAGAACAGCAGCGTCATGGCGAGCAGCCCATAGGTATTGCGAAGCACCTTGTTGGTGCCGATCGCCTGACTCTGCGGGCGAGTTACCTGCGTATCTTGGTATGCCATGGATTCAAGGCTCCTGTTTATGGGTGTAACGTTGTAATAGACCTAGAATGCCGACTCGAGGTTCCCTGCGCAAGCCCTTGACCGGGCTTGGCTCAACGCTGATTCCCTGCACCGAGAAGATGCATTGCCACCTTCGCCGTCGTGACGCAGACATCTCCGGCGGCGTCCGCAATAGCTTCGAGGTCCATCCAGCAGGCGTGTGATGCATCATCGCCGGCAACTGGTTCACCGGCTTTCCATTCCATGCGCATGACGACGACCACGTAGTGGAAGCGCAGCCCACCTGCCTCGTCACGCTCAATGATATCAACGGCAGTGAACGGTTCGCGTGCCTTGGCTATGACGCCAGTCTCCTCGCGTAGTTCGCGTTCCGCAGCATCGGCAAGGCACTCGGCATGCTCTATCTTGCCCCCCGGCAGGGCGAGCCGTCCGGCATTGGGCGGGTTCAGCCGCCGGATCATCAGCAGTTGCCCCTCCCTCACTACTGCACAGGAGACGGCGGCTGTCGGCAACGAAGGCGCACGGTTCATCTGGATCATGGAAGGCTCCTGCATCTCAGAGTCCAGTGTGCCACCTGGTCGGGGACCTAGCTAACGCCTTGATCCGATAGCCCTCGCCCCGACGTGCCTCTTGACCCAGCTCGGAAAGCTGGTAGTATTCATCGCCGTAAGCAGGAGGGGTGGCAGAGTGGTCGATTGCACCGGTCTTGAAAACCGGCGAGGGGTCAAACCCTCCCAGGGTTCGAATCCCTGCCCCTCCGCCAATAATTACAGATAAGCCGCTGATTCCAGCGGCTTTTTTTATTTTTAAAATGCTTTGGCCCATACTCCAGCCCATACTTTGTTTCTGGCTTTTAACGGTTCAGGCTGGAAGGACTTGGACAGTCTCCGGACTTTTCTCTTCATCGCCATTACCTCTAGAAGTATCGATACAACCCTGCCCCCTCCCCTTTCGGATCAAGGCGGACGCCAATTTGGTGAGGACCTTGGCCCAATGTGCAGTCGATGATTCAAGCATCGTACTCAGGTTCTGCAGGTGGCTCGGTATCGACGACCCGACAGCAGTACCGCTCGAATGCCTGCCATGCCCCCATGTCCTGCCCAAGCACTTCAGTCTGCCCGCAGGGACAGGTCATGATCCGGGTGCCATTTCAGGCCGGCATCATCTCGATCTCGCCAAAGATCATACTTTTGCCACCTCATGCCAGTTGAGCGAGCTGTAGCGGAACCGAATGGGCTAATACCGCGTCGTGCCGGCATCAGGGATGCGGGTCTCAGCCTCTTGGTGGTGCGAACAGGACACCTCAGCCAGGTCTATTGCTGTCGCTTTCTGTGGCACCCTCGGGACCAGGTCTACCTCCTCCCTCATAGGCCCACTCGAGGAGCGTATGTTGTTTCGAAGGTCGGTCAGGGTCTGGCTCCGCTTCGGACTATTCAGTTTTCTGGGCACGTTGCTGGGCGTCCTGAAGCTGCTTCTGCAGTTCCTCCTTGGCCAGTTCGAGGGCCCTGGGCAAGGATTCGTCATGGAGCGGCGACTGGCACCACCGCCAGCAGCACCAGAGCGTACGACGCCGTAGCGAGACCGATTATTCAACTTCTGCCGATAAGCTAACCCGGTCCCAGGAATCCCCGCATGTCTATGCACGCCGCTCGGCCCCACGCTGAGGCTCGCACCGCGCGGACCGACCGAGAGACCGAGGCCTCGCTTGCTGAGGTTGAGCCGAATGCCCGGAGCGTGGATGATACGACGTTGGAAGCGAAAGCCCACGGCGACCTCTCTTGTCGGTAGATGCAGACAGCCCAGCAGTGTAGCCGCTCAGGCGGCGTTCCCCGAGTTTCTCTCGGACCGCAGCCTCACGTCGTCGGAGGTGCGATTCATAGAGACGATAATCGATCAGTTGACGTCCGGCGGAGTAATGGACGCCCGGGCACTATATGGGCCACCATTCAGCCACCTGCATGCTGGCGGACCCGATGCGCTGTTCGCGGGGAAGAAAACGTCATTGATAGGATCTTTGGGGCGCTGGAGGCAAAGCAGCCTAAGATCTAAAAAACAGGATAATAAGAGTACTACCGATATGGACTGGATAAATCCCAATATTGCTGTCGGAAACTTCCATGATGCGCGAAACGCCACCAAAGAGGAATTGGATGCCGTTCTCTGTCTGGCAACTGATTGCTGTTCGGAGGACAATGATGAGTTGAATATCCTCTGCGTTCCATTGGTGGATGGTGCGGGGAACGAACAGCGATTTATCGAAGATGCCATCGATTTCATTCACGATATAGTCTCGAATGGCGAGCGAATCCTTGTTCACTGCCATGCAGGCCGGTCTCGGAGTGTGTGCATGGTTGCTCGCTATTTCATGATAAAGCAAGGAAACACCAGCCATCAGGCATTGGCGCGCATAAGTGCAAAGCGAAATATATTCTTGTCGCCAGGCATCGAAGAGCTTCTAAAAATATAATAGAGAAGTCTAGTTTCCATCTATCTGATTAGAATTTTTAACCAGCATGGATTTTTTGTTGATTATTTAATATTATTGTTCCGAGTATTCGAGCTCACCCGCACCAAGCCGTTCACCTACCGCATGGCCAGCAATCAGGAATGCTTCTACCACCAGAGCGACGGCGTCATCCTCTCTCTGCGCACCTGTCGGCCGCCTGAGACGGCGTGTCACTGTCTCAGAGATTGTCTCCTGATCAAAGAAACGAACAGCCATTACTGTGGCGCGGGCCGTTGTAAGTACATATTTCAGAGCGTCGTCTGACAATGCGCCCGAAGCGCCGAACTCTTGGAGTATCCGCGCTTGAGCGGAATTATCGACTGTTTGCGTATCCACCGAATGATCGAAAACGATCTTGATGTCATGGTAAGCATTGATCGGCACCTCAGGTACGATACTCAAATTTTCATAGGATCCGAGAGCGTCCGCAAGCTTGTAGCGTAGCTCAGGTGCCTCTGTACCCAGACCATTTCCTGGCTCTTCAAGTGCCACAACCAATGGGTGATCAATATCAGCTCCGGTACAAATTTCCGCTCGAACAACGACATCGATAAACCCATCCTCGTCGGAATCAATGGAAATTTCCTCCGAGAGCATCTCCCAGGCAACCACGCGTCCGTCGCTGCGTAGAACGAGGTGTTCCTGAGTCTCGCGCTCGAGACTGGATCTAGTGGAGGTGGTCGATGTCTGCGTGCTGCGGGCAATATTGGCTCCTGAGACATTCTGTAAAGCATCAATGAGAGCAAGGCGAATGGCGTCCTGACGTGCAGGCTCCAGCCCCTGAAGAGTCACGAAACTCGCACGTCTCTGCATTTCGACGGCCATACTGTCATCACAAGCCGGCTTATTGGTCTGCGCTGGCCAATTTTTTTGTTCGGCGCTGATACCTGTTTCCGCTTCATCGGCTACGCTGGTGGCTGATAAAAGGAAGCCGACAAACGTTATGCTCAAACAAGCTAGGCGGTGTTGTGATGACAGCCAGGCTTTCATTTTTTCCATCGGATGCTCCATGAAACACGCGCAGACGTGAAGCTCGGTCTTTCTAAGATCAAATAACCACACCGCGCGCCGTTTCTTTTGATTCGCTCGTAACGGCAAGGGCAATGACCGATCATGTCATTGCCCATACCAGATCAGAGAATGCTCGGATCGACTGGCTTGCTTTCAAAAGTCATTGACGATTTATCCTCAGCATTTTCATCATTTTGGTCACCCTGCGTCTGCGTGCCCGCCTCAGGCCCTGCGGCGCGCGCAGCATCAATTGCCTCGCCCATACGCCTCCCCATGGCTTGTCCGCTCGGCGACCAAACCACCGCGACAACAGCAATATCCTGTTGTGTCTCAGGATGCTCTACGACTTGACGCCAAATCGTGTTTGCACCAGAGATATTTACACGACCTGTCGCAGATCGGATGGTCTGAACTTGCTCGGTGTCGATCTCTACGCCACGCTGCACCAGATCTGCATAAACCTGGGTGAGTTGACGAGCTGAGACAGAGCTCTCCATAGCAACATTCTCGCCAACGAACGCTGCTATTTGGCCAAGAGCAAGATCTTCTGCCACTGAAAGTGCCGCCCGACGAGCCATATCCCGGTCGTTGGGATTTACCTGCGCAGGTTCAGCCTGTGCGTAGGAGATGATAGCGCGATCACCGTTGTCGTCTATAAACATCCGTGTTCCCATTGCAGTGACTGCATCTCCCACTGCTTTTGGAACCATGTCCTCGGCCGAGGTACGCGTACCGTCAGCCTTCACAGAGGTGCGGCCATCTTGTATTGCGGCGGCCAGGCCAGAAAGCCTTGGCGACCATACCATTCCCACTAGTATTTCATGATTCGAACCGTCGGAGGTCTGCCCCTCAATGACATGGAATGTTTTGGCACCTGAAATCACACGCGCCGCACTACGATAGGCACTCTGTTCAAAGAGGTTTTCCAAGACAACCTGGCGTTCCGGCATGCTCATGGTTTCATATTTCGATTGATCATAATTTGGATCAATATCACGCAATGCCGCATCAAGGGTTGCCTCGGTCAACTCTCCAACCTTATCAATGATCCGAGCCGTGCGATCTACCGTTTCTATCTCTTGGATCTGACCCTGTCCGAAGCTGGCATTTGTAGTGAACTGGGCAGTGCCTGACTGCTGGATCTTTTGGCCGATGGTGCTAACAAGCTCAGCTTTCGCGCGAGCCATGGCAACGTCATACGCAATGCGACGTGATTCGATCCATCCCGGCACCCCTTTTTCCATGGCGACGGTCGCGATACCGGAAGAAATAAAGATGTTTCTCTCGTTCTCTCCCTCGTGGAGGCCACTGTCAGCTAGAATTGTTCTCCAACGCTGTTCCACGTCGGAGCCGTACTCGCCATCTAATGGCTGGAGCGCACGCGCTTCAGCATCTGACAGCTCATCACTATCTTCATCCTGACCATCTCCATCCTGAACTTCGACGGAGGATTCATCAGCAGTAACTTCCTGAGAAAATGCTAATTGAGAGAAACCTACAGAAAATACCAGACTTAGAATCATCAAAAGACCATACTTGCAACGTAACTTATTGATTAATCTTTGCATTTTTTTCTCCTGAACGTTTTTTCATTCCCTATACCCATACTGCTTAATCGGGCACCGAAAACTTGCACTACCCTTTTTCTCGACCCATATTACTTAACGTAGTCAAAAAAAATGACATATACACGCTGAATCGGGAGGGTGGGATGTACCACACGCTACGAGGCATGGCTGTTCTAATGACTCTGTCCATGGCGCTACCAGGGGCCGCCCAAGCACAGTCAGGGATAGAGGGCGGCATCGATGATCTTGCACGTCAGATCGTGGCGCGCTCCAGTTCATCTGACCAGACGACCATCGCTATTTCGTCATTCCCGCATGTTGATGATACCTGCAGCGAGTTGAGCAATTTCCTTGTCGACGAGCTAGTGCTCAGCCTGTTCAGTGTGCCGGATGGAAATCTGCACATCATCGAGCGTTCGCAGCTTAGCAGGATTTTTGCCGAGCTTGAGCTGTCGATGTCTGGAGCCGTGGATGCCAATACCACCCAGGAGCTAGGGAGGCTCCACGGTGTTGATACCCTGCTCGTTGGCTCCCTGACTACTCTTGGTGACGACCTCCGTGTGAACTCTCGGCTGATCAACACTGAGACCGGTCAGGTGTTCTCCGCCGCCGCGGTCAACATCCCCAAGACATCGACGATTGAAACTCTGATGCAGCGCCCATCCGCGAGCGGATGCACCATGACACCGCGAGCAGCCCAGAGTGGTGGTAGCGGTGGCAATCAGGCACAGGCATCGGGTGGCACGAGTGTGTCACTCAGTGCGGGCACGCTTGAAAGCTTCGACCAACTACTCGGGGAATGGTACGGAATGCTGGAATGTGAAGGAAAAACGCAACAGATATGGTTTCTAGCCAATCGTACTCTTTCTAACGGAGTGTCGGGAGCCTTTCGTCTTTCCCATTTCCGCGGCTGGCAGAATAATGACAAACTTCAGCGTCGTGGTAACACCGACGGACCGGGTTCGGCAAGCTTGACATTGCAGCCTACGAACGAGGACGGCGAAGTTAAATTTAATCTGTCGGCACAACACAATCCAAACCGTAATCAAAATTACAGCGATACGTACGAGTTAGCTCTGGCTGGTCCTAATTCACTCTACGGAACGGCGCGTTCAGAAAATTGCGAAGCGGTAAATCTCGGTCAAGTACAACCGAGCGACTCCGAATAAAGGTGTAGAGCACGAATTACATAACCGACTTAATAGACCAACTGAGATAGTTATGATACGAGCCCCCATGCCGTATACGACTTGGTAATTTGATCTCTTCGAGGTGAGATCGTATAACTTATAATGAATCCGCACAGTAAGTATCTCCCGGCTTTTCCGGGAGATACTTACTTATCCCAGCAAATACGATTCGATGTCCACCGGAACGCCAACCAGGCCCCCATCGTAGTGCTGTTGCAAATAGTCATCGACCAACGGCTGGGATTCCTGTCGATACTCGTCTGAATTGGTGAAGCCAAGCACCATATTACCAGGATCAATCTCTCCTGAACCCAAGGCATCTAGCCAGTAGTCGTAGCCATTATCGTCAGGCTCTCGGTCGAGCACATTGCGATACAGTTTATCAATTAAAACTTCTGGCGTGACTGACTGTTCACCATCGAGAAATTCTGCACTGTTGATAAAACTATTAGACAGTGTGTCAAGCTCGCTAGGCTCATTCGTCCGCGCTAACCAGTAGTCGAACCCTTCGATATCAGGCTCTCGGTCAAGCACGCCGGTGTAGAGACGCACCAGCGATTCAGCGACATGCTGCTCCTCGGCAAAGGCTAGCATATCAAAACCCAGAGCCTCGGGTGACAGTTCTTCCATGTTAACTCCCCACAGCAGTATCTTGGCGCCTTGAACAAGGGAATAGGAGGTATCAATATATTCGGCGGAGTTGGTAAACGAAAGTGCTATATCGGCTAAGTCTACGCGTCCACTATTCCACTCATTAATCCAGTAGGTCCGTCCTTCCTCGTCAGCGTTTCGTCCGAGCACGTTCTGGTAAAGTGCTTCTATGCTACCCTCAATACCACCACCCATTTGGTTGATCAGGCCAGTAAACTCTTCGGATTGTAGGAAACCGTTAGCCAAGTCACGCAGACTCTTACCAGCGTTGATTTGCGTAACCCAGTACTCTGCACCATCTTTATCGGGTGCTCGTCCCAGCATGCCGGTGTAGAGCCGAATCACCGGATCAAGGACACTATCAAGATCGGGGTAATTAAGAAATGGCTCGGTAGACTTCAAGCTATCGTCAAGCTCACCCGGCCATGACCATCCTGCTGCGTCCAGCACTGCTGTGAATTCATCGATCACCGTAGGTTCAGAAACCGTCTCATTGGCTTGCACTGAAATTTCTACCTTAGCAGTACCGGAACCGCCCTGGCCGTCGGTAACTATGTAGACGAATTCCTCGAGTCCCTCGAAATTTGTGTCTGGAATATAGGTAAACCTTCCGTCGGCGAGAACAGTAAGCGTCCCGTCGCCGGCGTAGCTAAAGGAGACGACCCTCAGCTCGGCATCGTCCGGATCAAAGTCGTTTGTCAGCACATTGCCAGTGACCTCGACACCCGGCCGCGTTGTGAAGGCGTCGTCGACCACAACAGGCGGACTATTTGGAACCAAATCGTCATTCAAGCCGAAGTCGCCTGGGACTGTGAGGTCGATGTAAACATCTGGCATGTGTTCGAATGTCAACAGCTCAACTTGCGCTGAATCGGGGCTGGCGAACTGCCCGGATATCAGAATGGTGTCACTTTCATTTATGCTCGATATCAATAGATTTGCATCACTATCTATTTCGAATTCGAGATCGTCAGGATCTACTCCTTCCCGGAAGATTATCTTGTCGATATCGGCCATTGAGTGGGTTATCCCATCTCTTTCAATAATAATGTCATAGCCCCATCCGGCATCGAAGTAGTAATGCGTTGGACCAAAAAATCCGATCAGGACATCATCCCCGGATCCGCCATCTAGAATATTCAAACCTGCGGAACGCGCCTCGAGAACATCATTACCCGGACCTCCTCGCATGACATTACTTCCGGAGGTGACTATTAGGTGATTGTTGCCGTCACCTCCTACGAGGGTGTCATTCCCCGTGCCGCCGAAAATTACATCATCCCCCCCACCTCCCAAAAGAACATTATTTCCACCGACGCCGCGGATGATATCCGGACCATCTGTTCCAATGATCTCTTCATCGGCGTTACTGCCCATCAGAACGCTGTCTCCCATGGGCAGGGGGTCGCCATAGCTGATACGCAATCCGATGTCCGTCATCTCGAACTGCAGAAGGCTCAGGTCATGATCGCCTTGAATGGTAATGCGTGAGTCAATCTCGCCACTGTTGTCCTCATCAACATAAATGACCAGAGACCCCTCCACAGCGCCGACGCCTACATCCCGAACTCCGCCAATGTAGATGCTCTGACCTGACTCTATATCGTCCAACTCCACGTCCCTGGAAAAAACATCCTGCTCACTCATTGCGGAAGGCTCAATTGTGGTGATTTCGCCATAAGATACAGAGGGAATACTGAAATTTGAGTTTAAGGGCCGAGTAGCATCCCCAACAGCATTTGAAAGGTAAAGGGAGGATGATAAGACACCGATGCCGTAATCCAGCGACCCCCTGAGTGGAACATTGGAATAATAGGCACTCATGACAAGGAAATCAGGAGTTGGGCTGTCGGGATTATCCAGTAGCGGAAGAGAGCTGTTACCTTTGAGAAGCGCATCCTCAATATCACGGAAGCTGTCAGACCCGTCTGCGCCAAACTTTGAAATATACCTCTCCATGGAAGGTATATATTTCTCGTCCATGCTATGATTCGCTGTTGAGAGACTCAGCGGATTCGCTGTTGTGACAAGATTTACAGTCACTCCATCTCGGTTCCAGAGAATGTTATCTGTCCGGGGTACAGGGTCATCTACGCGGACGAAGTTGATCAGATTATCTGAATGATCGCCAGTGACTTCCGCTTCGGATCCGGGAGATGCAAATGTCACAAAATACGCGTCATCAGGAATCCCTTCAATGTCCAGGGATGCAGCGGTTGCCTCTGTCAAAATCCCGCCCAAGCTGTGGCCGGTTACCAGCAACTGATAATCGCTCTCTTGGGCGAAGTTCGCTACAGCTCGAATAAAAGGTTCATGTGCGTCGAAATAATTTTTCCACCGGCCTGCCTGAGAAAATAGTTCAGCCGCCCCGAGAAAATTAGAAGATTCGTGTGTGCCGGAAAACGCAAGAACTATGGTCGGCCTTCCTTCCACTTCCCCCACATATGCGTGGGCACGTGTCGTAAACAGTAAAGAATCTGTTACATGGATATGCTGAACGCCGTTGCCATCGAAGCCCGGTATAACTTCCGTTACTCCCACTTGTTGAAGCATTTCGGTTGTCAGCGGAGTCCAGTCACCGACGCCTGCGGATTGCTGGTAGGCAGCGTCAGCGATGTAAGCCAACTCTAATAGAATATTCCCCGTGATCCGTGGCAAGACGAAAGTATCGCTGGGCTCCTCTAACAAGGAGGCAGGTATTTTTGTCGCTCCAGCGAGCTCCATAAAACCGAGATCCGCAATATCAGTAACTTGGGTTACCACGTCTGGTTCGAAGGAAAATCGATATATTTTTGAACCTGCGAAGCCGTAAAAATCTTCTCCAGTTCCAGCAGGCGCAAGCGCCCAGAGATCTGCAACGCCATGGCTAGTTGTGTCGGCACGAAGATACTCGATATCTTCACCTACCACTTCATAAACGTAACGTACGAACTCATAACTTTTGCCCAGTAGCCCACCCCCTGTCTCAGCCGAAACAACCCATTCAGCGGTACCATCACCACGTTCGTACCAAAAGATATCTCCAGAGGCGGAATATCCATCTGGAAGGCTGCCTTCAGTCAAGATTTCTCCGTTATCCACTCTAATGCTGTGAAACATCCCATCGGTCCCAGCCACTACAGCATATGGGTTTTCATAGGTTGCATGTAAACGCGGACTGAAACCGAAGCTATTGGCAAATTGAGTTGGGAGCTCCATTTTGAATTCGAGAATTTCAGAGTTGATATCAACGCTGTACATCGTAGAAAAATCGATCGCCAACAAACCGTGAGCGTCAGCGTAAGTTATATCCGTCAAGAGGAGACCGAAGTCGCCTAGGACTTCGATATCTCCATTGTTCGGGTCGAACACACCATAGCGACCGTCAAGGTCATGGAAAAGGATGAGATCGTTATAAGCGTTCAAAATTGCCATGCCACCTCCTGTTTTTCCCTCACAAATATATTGGTATCCGAGGCTTCATACCCATTATCAGCAATATTTTGCAGTATCAGCCGTGGGCGAAAGTCGGCCCAAGGTCTGTTCACAAAGCATCACTTACGCCTTGCTCTGACGAGCGGCATGGGCGAAGAAAATCTGATTTGTTATAGCTTACATCACAGGTTAGTCCGCTTTCACAGAATTTCCACGCTCTTCGGAAACGCTGCTTAAATCCCGCCACAGCTGCCTTGCAGCCATCGGCGGGGTAGAATAACGCCATACTGCCACCGTCAGTCAGAGCACACCGATGAAGCAGATCTCGTTCGCCCAGGCCGAGCACCAGAACAAGAAGAAGGTTACACGCCGGGAGCGATTCCTGGCCCAGATGAATGTCCTGGTGCCATGGCCACGATTGATCGATGCACTGTCGCCGTCCTACTTTCCCAACGCTGCGGGCAAGCGAGGTAGGCCGCCCATTGGCCTGGAGCGCATGCTGCGGATCTACTGCCTGCAACAGTGGTACGCCCTCGCCGATGGGGCGTTGGAGGATGCCATCTACGACAGCCAGGCCATGCGCGACTTCATCGGTATCAACCTGGCCATCGAGGGCGTACCGGACGCCACGACACTGCTGCGTTTCCGCCATCTGCTGGAGAAGTATGCCCTGACCCAATGGATCTTCGAGGAGATCAACTCCAGCCTGTCCGAGCAGGGCCTGTTCATGCGCGAGGGCACCATCGTGGCGGCCACGCCCTCTACCAAGAACAAGGCCAAGCAACGCGACCCTGAAATGAAACAGACCAAGAAGGGCAACCAGTGGTATTTCGGCCTGAAGGCTCATATCGGCGTCGATGCCGTGACGGGGCTGACCCACCGTGTCGTCGCCACCTCGGCCAACGTCGCCGATGTCACCATGGCAGATCATCTGGTCCGGCAGGATGACAAGCGGGTATACGGCGATGCGGGCTACCTCAGTGTGTGGAAGTACCTGGACGATGTGAAAGACGACCCGGATTCCCGATGCTGTATTGCAGCGAAGCGCGGCGCCATCAAGAAGCTGGAAGACAGCCCCATGAAAACGCTACTGCTGGCACTCGAGAAGACCAAGGCCAGCATCCGTGCCAAGGTCGAGCATACGCTTCATGTCATCAAGAACCTCTTCGGCTACCGGAAGGTGCGCTACAAGGGGCTGGCCAAGAATCAGGCGCAACTCTTCAGCCTGTTCGGGCTTGCCAACCTGGTGCTGGCGATACGATGCAAGGGCCGAGTTAACGAGGCCAGTGCGCCTTGAATCTTGCCTGGCAGCCGGTTACCCCGGCTGCCAGGGAAAACAGACCACCTGAGGTGGTCTGAAAATGATCGCTGACGTGGTGGCTGTGCCTCTCTGAGGCTTCAGCCGCTCAGTGACGAATTGATCAGCGTTTCCCTAAGGGGAATCCCCCCAAATTATTTTCTCAGTCCCGTCACCGATCTCATGAGCAAATTACGGAGCACGTTGCCATGAGACTGATCAAGCTGGGAGAGGTACTGGAGAGCACCGGTCTGGGTCGTTCGACAGTATACAAGTACATTTCCGAGGGAACATTTCCGAGGCCGGTGTCGCTGGGGAAACGAAATAGGGCCTGCGTGGAGAGCGAGGTGCAGGACTGGATTCTGGACAAGATTACTCGAAGGGATGAAGGAGATGAGTGAGAAATCGAGGTCCGGGACCACCGGCAGACTGCCATCCTCGAGCCGGTTTCGGGTCGGTTGCTGAAAAAAAGAAACGCCAGCTCTGCCTGCCACCACAGCGCCCTCGCGGGAAGCGCCGTGGTGGCTATTATGCCGTTAGCTTACAGATAGCCGCGTTCAGCGAAGGACACGCAGCCTTCGCTGCCGACGACGATGTGATCGATCACCCGGATCTCCACCAGGCCTAGCGCTTCCTTCAAGCGCTGGGTGATGCGCCGGTCGGCGTCGCTGGGCTCGGGATCTCCGCCGGGGTGGTTGTGGACCAGTATGACAGCGGCGCTGTTATAGGCTAACGCCTTCTTCACCACCTCGCGGGGGTAGACGCTGGCCGAGTCGATGGTGCCGCGGAACAGATCCTCGAAGTGGATCAGCCGGTGCTGGGTGTCAAGGAACAGGGCACTGAAGACCTCGTGCTCGTAGCCCTGGAAGAGTACCTGCAGGTACTCGAAGACCAGCGCTGGCTGGGTGAGCTTGCGCCCCCGGGCCAGCTTGCGTCGGGCAAAGGCCTGGGCGATGCCCAGCAGTTCGGCTTCGGTCACCGGGGCGGTGATGTGGTAAGTGCCGGCGACTTCGCCGGCGGTCAGTTTGCGATGGTTCATGGTCTATTTCCTCAGGCGGCCATGACGTGCGCCATGCGGCGCTCCAGTTCTGCGTAGAAGGCCTCTACCCGCTCGGCGATGGTGCGGATCATCTCCTCGTCCCGGTAGGCTCGCTTGACGAACAGCGGCATCCCCGGCCAGTAGCTGACGAAGTCGATCCACTCCCGCCCGCTGACCCACAGGCCACCCTGGCACTGGGCCAGATGCTCCTGGGGGATCTCGCCGTCCAACAGCACCTCGATCTGGTACTTGGGCAGCTTGGTCTTGATCTCCACCAGGCCGCGGCTGTCCACCAGGCAGTCGGGTGAATAGCCCACGCCGTGGTTGAGCAGGATGCCGACCTGCTCCAGACGGGGCAGACCGGTGGCCTCCTGGTAGAGCTCGCGGGCCACGGGTTCCAGTTCATGGCCGCGCTGGGTATGGCCATTGCCCGTGAAGGCATCCGAGGGTTCGCCGGTGATGCGCTCACCGATCAGTTGGTGCATGTAACTCAGGGCACCGGCACCGAAGCCGGCGGGTCCCTTGCCCTTGACCAGCAGGGCCTTGAGCTCGGACATGGTGACGATGCCCAGACGCGCGGCATGCCACTCGGGCGTGCCCTGTTCCAGGGTCAGGATCTGCATGACGCTCTCCTTGGTGATGGGGAATCGTGCTCTTGTGGTTGCGGACTAATGCGGTAGAGGTAGTGCGGTCGGGGGAATGCGACATAAGCGGCGAGGGCTCTCCCCTCGCCTGCCGGTCGCTGTGGTTTCAGCGGTTCAGTGGGGTGATGGATCCGTGGCGATCCACGGGATCAGTGGGATTGATGGTCGGGCTGGGCCCGCTTGTGCAGCGAGGCACGCAGCCGGTCGAAATCGCTGCGCGGGACCTGCTCGGCCTCGCCGTACTTACCGACGAACCATTCCTGGGTGGCCGCGGGACAGGCGGCGATCAGCTGTCGGATCTGGCCCGCCTGGAAGGGCGTGACGAGCTTCACCGGGGCGGCAGCCTGGCCATTGTCGTCCTGGCCGCGAGTGGTGATGTTGAGCAAGGCGCACAGCACGTAGCGCTTGCCGTAGCTGGTAGAGGAGCCAAACGCCTGCACGGCGTTCTTGTTGCCGCTGGTATCCGCCGGCAGCAGCATGCTGGTCTCCTCGCGGTGGCCCTCCTGGTGCATCAGTACGCCGGTGATCTGAATGCCACGTTCCTGGGTCTGGATACGGAAACTCACCGCGAAGCCGTGCTTCTGCATGATCGGGCGCACGGTGTCGACGATGTCCTCCAGGGTGGCGTAGGCCCCGTTATTGCCCTGGCCACGCTCGGCAATGCTCGGCAGCTCCGTCTGCATGGCCGCCATGGCGGCGCTGTAGGCCATCAGCGCCTGGCGGTCGAGGACGCGCTCCTGCATCTGCAGCAGGCGCTCCATCTTGTCGATGTCGACCTCGGGGTTGAGGGCGGCACGCTCGATCACCTGGATGATCGCCGTGCTTTCCTGCAGCGGCTGGGCCGCCGGTTGAAGGGAACGCTGGCCATTGGCCTGGGACTGGGAGGGTTGAGGTTGAATACGGCTTGCCATGGGGATTTCTCCTTACCGATAGCGGTTGATGATGTCCTGCAGTTGGTCGACAGGGACCGGCTCCAGGGACACGTCCACGCGGTAGACGCGGCCCTGGGCCAGCACGTGGGTCCCGGCGTGTTGCTCGCCGGCCACCAGCAGCTCGCGAGCCAACTGGGTGAGGGCGCGGCAGATCTCGAAGGTCATGTGGGATTGCATGGAGTCCTCCAGAAACGACAACGCCCGGCCGTGGTGGGCCGGGCGCTATGCCGTGATGAGGGCATCAGGATGCCCAGCGTGTAGAACGCAAATAAAGAAATACAGAAAAGTTGAACGACGTGAATGCAGTACGGAGCGCAGCGAACCGCGGCGGCCGGTCGTCGGACTGTCCATCAGCGTGTCTCTGCAACAGCAAGGTGGCTTCCTTGCCACCCTGAAGACACCGCCAGACTGGACACGGTCTCAGGCCACCAGGGCCATTGCCGACACCAGCGCCTTGTCCTTGAGACCGGCCCCCTGGCCGAACCAGGCGGAGTCCATGCGGTAGTCGTTGCTGCGGGCACGCTTCTCGTGGTCCACGTACTCGGTGACAGCATTGAGCAATCCCCAGGCGGTACCTTGGGCAGTACACAGCTGCGAGCCCCGCCCTTCCCCGTGATAGAGCTTCTGCACCCGGTTGAGCGCCCGCACGTTGGGGAGTCGGGAGGGATCCTCCAGGGGTTCCTCGGCATTGCAGATCACCGACTGGAAGTAGCGCTTGGCTTCCGACTGGCTGACCTTGCGCTCGGCCAGCGCCTTCATGCGCTGCATGAAGTCGTCCCACTGGGCAACCGAGATACCCAGCTGCTGCTTGACCCGCTGCGCGTCGAACTCGGTGCTGTGGGGCACCTTCACCCCCTGGCTCATGCCATCCACGGCGATGGTCAGGGTGTTGTTGCAGACCACCCGTACCGAGGTGGGCGTGGCCACGGTGGCCAGTGACCCGTCACAGGACGTGGCCAGCAGCAGGTAGGCGTTGACCTGGTCCTGGCCTTTCAAAGCGGTACCCAGACCGCTGCGGGCCAGGGCCCAGAACTTGCGGCCGCCCTTGAGCACCCCGGCGGTCTCGAGCTCATAGCCCGCGTACTCGGTGAGGTCGCGGTAGAACTCCAGCACCTCCTCGGGCTGGACCACCTTGTAGCGTTGCGAGACCACTGACAAAGGGGATCGGGTATCGGAGCGGTAGAGCACCTTCTGCTCGGGGAAGGAATGGATGCTGCCCAGGTGGCCGGCACCGTCGGCGATGAAGCGCACCGGCGCCTCCTCGATGTGCCAGTCCATGCCGGCCTGTTGCCGCCAGACCTCCAGCGGTTGATGACGGGACAGCTGCTGCCCCAGGCCATGCCAGGGGGTATCGCCGACGTACGCCATCTGTTCGATGAGATGTGCCATGAGAATGTCTCCTTTGGAAAAGGCCCACCACGGCATAACCGCCCGCGCCAAAAGGCAGCGGGCAGCACCGTGAGGGAGGGTCAGATAGTGGGGTTGCGTGATTGAACGGTTGCGAAGTATCGGGTGAAGCAGAATCAGCGGGGTGAAACGGGGGAATGCTGCCAGGCTCGGTCAGTCTTGCGGCGGGTAGCTCGGGTAGTCGGGCATGGGCAGACGGAAGGTGTGGCCGCAGGCCCGGCACTCGAGGTTGTCGAGCACCTTGGTATCGAGTTCGTTGCCCAGATGGCCACCGGCGACGCCACCGGCAGTACCTCCGACCAGGGCACCGAACAGCGCCCCGGCCAGACTGCCAATGGAGGCACCCACCGGGCCGGCGACGAAACCAACCGTGGCACCCGCCTTGGCACCGCTGAGCGCACCCGCGGCACCGCTGGCACTTCCAGCAAGGATGCCGGTAGCGCAGCCAACATGACGGCCCACCTGGCGAGGGATCAGCTGCGTCGAGCTGCAGCGGGGACAACAGGGGTATGTCGACATACAGACGCTCCTGAGGGAGATGAGGGAAGCTCACACGAAACCCTTCTCCAGGGCTTCACTCAGGTAATACGGGGCTGAAATCGACTTGAATTGAGTCGCTAAGGTCGCCAGACTCAGCTCACTCTCTGTCGAAACCCTACCGCCTACGATTCGTCCAAAAAGCGAGGACACAGTTTGTTACAAAAAAAATCCTGATGTCCAGATTCGTCTATATACAGATTAACAAATCCTAATCCGTCCAGAGAATAAGAGTTGTGCTCAGAGACCGCGCTTGCGGACAGAGCCTGATGTAGTACGCTTCATCACACAGCGCCTACCTACAAGTCCAAGCGCTGAACTGAGCAGGTACTTACACTCACTGAAGTTTCAGGAGGAAGAACGATGGACAACGACGAAGAACTCGCCGAAGCAGTATATGCCGAAGAACAGGATTTTCAAGATCGAGAAGAGTCAGCGTGGAAGGACTTAGAGTATGATGAAGATTGGGTTCGTATATTTGGCTCTCCCCCTGATGAATCCATGCGCCAAGAGCGTCACGAAGCAGACGTTGAAGCCGGACTTGTAGATCCTCCGTCCGACCCATTGACTTCAATGGTACAAGAAGTGATGGAGCGATACGATGCGGCAGAACTCGAGGACACGACGAAGAAGCCGGACTAGCCTCGGCAACCTACGTTAGGTGATTGCCAGCAAGGCGCCGGCAGCAATGCCGGCGCCTTCTGCTGTAGTCTTGGTGACTCCACCCATATTTCGTCCGCATGACACGTAAGATATTCCGACTCTCGGCGCTATGGTCTCTCTTAGCGTGGAGAACTGACCGGAAACTGCGGCTTTGCCGAGTCCTTGGAGAGCGACTCCGTTGCTGACGTATAATTTTATAGTGGGAAGAGTGATGCCATGACGACCTTGGCCTTGGCATTCCTCGGTACAGGACTGACCATTCGTGAACCCATTGGACAGTTAAAATGTGTGTTAACACATCACGCTTACTCTTTCGAAAATCCCATTTCCAAGGGAAAAGCAGGACAGGGAATTCCATTGCAAGGGTGAGATTCAGAGCATGCGACTTTCCTGTTTTTAGTAATATGTCTGTCGTCTCAATTCTCTCTTTCCATAAATAACCACACTGACCAGCCACTCGACTTCCCATCCAATCCACCCATCAACAGAGTCTGAACGCTGCTCTTGCGAGGCCTTGGCGATGCACGTCATTTCCCGAGTAATCGCGTCTTCCTTTTCTTCCCAACGCGTCTACTCGATAGTCTCTTTCCTGACCCTGCGCCTCTTTAAAGGCGCAATGGGTCATGTGCTTTGAGAGGATGCCCCCCCATTGACTGGAGTCTTTCTCATGGTGATCCCTGAAAGTAACCAGCCGCCTGCCGAGCAAAGGCGGCTGCGTAAACGTAATGCTCGACAGCCCTCTCAAAGGAACTACTGGGACCCGGTGTATCGAGGGTATGAGATTTACCAGGACATCGATAAAGCGGCCCAGGTACTCGACAACCTGGATCGTACCTTCGAGTTCCTTCGCTCCCTGCAGCATCGTCACAGTCAGGTCTTCGCCTTTCGCGTCGACCTGCGCTTCCCGATCGACTTCGAGACCCCGGAGCGCTATGCGGATAACCAGACAGTCATAGACTTCCAGACATACCTGCGCTCAGACATCAAGGCGCTGACCGGTAAGGCTGAGCCCGAGGTCTACGTACTCTGGGCACGCGAGCTCAATGACCAGTCTCTACGCCGTAACGCCACCGACGCCGACCTGCGGGACGGCGAGGCGGACCTGACCCGTCCCCACTACCACCTGCTGGTCGTCGTGAACCGCGATGACTTTCGCAAGCTAGGGGCACTGGAGCGCTCGGAGGATGGCCATTACAGCGATCTAACGCTGGCTCACATGGTGATTCGTTCCTGGCAGAGGGTACTGCAGCGGCCGAGCCACCGTATGAGAGGAATAGCCCACTTCGCCGAGCACCCCAAGAGCGATACGATCCGAACCTTCACTATCCGCCGTCTCGACGGCCCGGAAGGGCTCATCGACGTCCTTAAGGCAGCGAGCTACCTGTGCAAGGCCTACTCCAAGGATACCGGCAAGCGGCTGCGGACCTTCCAGGCGGGGCGAATCCCTGCTGGTATCCGGGAGGCGATCTGGCGACAAGAGCGTCATCGACAAGAACCGGTACGCGCGGCCGAGTGCTATCGGGTGGAGAATGCCGGCTGTACGACCCGGTTTGCGCTGGAAGACGTGGACGTGGTGCGTTACTGGCTGCTGCAGCCCGCGTTGCAGTACCTGACGAGTGACATGGCTCAATGGCAGCGCTTCCCGACGGAGGAGCTCTTCGACCTTCATCACACCTGGGAGGCCGAGTGCCAGGTCAAGCGCATCGTGCGTTGCGAAAGTGCCGCCGCGCTGGAGCGCCACCTGGTCAGGGGCGTTCAGCGAGGGACACCGACCGGCCAGGCGGCCTTGCTTCTGAAGCTCCTCGAGCCGGCGCGACGCTTTCTGGAGGTCAGCTCGCGCGAGACCGCCCTTCACCAGCAAGACGGTACCCGGCGGGTCTATGACCGCAGCGTGACCCACTATCGGCAAGCCTTCGAGGCCCTGGCCCGTCAGTTGCAGGAACGCTATGAGCTGTCCCTCGGTGCCCTGAAGCACAGAACCGACCTGCCAGAGCTCTACGAGGACGTGATCGACCGCTTCTATCGTCTGCGCGGGGAACTGGCGCGTACCGATGTCCGCGAACTGGCGGGACGGGAGCGGCGTGCCTTCGAGGCCTTGGCGGCCCACTACACTACCGAGATCGAGCGGCTGCTGACTGACGTCGAGGGCGTGCAGGTCGTCATGCTGCAGCTAGGCCATGACCCCCGACAGTTTCCTCTCCTGGGAGATCTGTCGCTGGCCGATAGCCAGCAAGCGTTCTCGGCACTCCTGGAGGACCATGAGGACTCGCCTCTATTCACGGACCTCGAGGGTCTGGTCTGGAAGCGGGACCATACCCTGGTCCGCCAGCACGGCATCCACCTCATCGCCCTGTATGGTAACCAGGACCTCAGCGTCGACCAGCGTCGCGACGGCATTGCAGGCCACTGGCTGCGCATCACCCGCGGTCAAGGCGCGGCCTATCGTGTCTTCCCCAATACCCACAACACCGAACACCTGCTGACGCCGGATCTCGGCTGGATCACCGGCAACGACACGGCCCTACGCCAGGCGCTGGCTCGTCAGCTGCGGGGACTCTTCGGGATGGATCAACTGACTGCACTGCAACTCCCACCGGAAACCGCGGGACATGGGTGCCTGCGACTCCACCCCCAGGCTGAGCACTCCTCAGGGCGATAAGCTCTGCAGTGCCCGCCTCCTGCGGACAAGGCCTGGTCTCCCCTACTACCTGCACCTCCCTCTTACCGAGGCGAGTGGCAGTGCTGCGTACGGCAACGCCCCAGTTCACGGCACACTCCATTACCGCCCGTCTATCGACAAGGAGCCCTTGATGATGCACTCCCCCGACAACGCCGGCTTCTTGGCACAGCTGCTCGCTGATTATCCCGGGCAAGCCGAGACTATTCAGCAGTTTGCCAGCCTCCACGGGCTGCCGATCACCCCCGAGGGTCCGCCAACTTCCCGTCCAGGGCCCGGGATCACTCCGCCTAGTTCACGTCCAGCAGACCCACCTTCACCACACTCTCCGCCCAATCAGTGTCCAGCGAGGTCAACCTCGTCCGTTACGCCGCCAACTTCTCGTCCTTGTCAGGCCTGGAGTCAGGCTGCTCTCCCCACACTGCAGGGCGAAAGCGTCGAACACCGGATCCAGGGCTCTCCCCGGGTGACCACACCCGGCAGTGCCCCGACCCACACGACTCCCCCGTCGGAAGCTCTCAGCGGAGCAGCACTGGTGGCGAAGGTCGTCTCGCTGCGCCACCAGAGAGGGCTGACCCAGGCCGCCCTGGCGGCAAGGCTGGGGATCAGCCTGCGGACTTGGCAGGAATGGGAGCAGGGAAGGCGCTGCCCGAGCGGTCCTGCAGAAGCGGCCCTGAGGGGCTGGTTGCTCGGTATTTACCATCTTCCCCCCGCGTACTAAGCACTTCAACGGCACCAAAATCTCGGCAACTGAGGGTTTATTGTAAGTTTGTGTAATCTTTTGTATTTATTTTAGATATCTGATTTTAATGAGATATCCAAAGATCTGTCCGGTGATGCGCGTCGCAACCTTGTCCGGCATGAATCCGAGATTTTGGGTCGCTGCCGGAGGATCCTGATGGCTCGGTGTAGCGCCGTCCGCCCCTTCACCACCTCCAAAGCAGATCGAATGTTCTCAGTTGCCCTGCTCCATCCCGTTACACGTAGCAATGTAGCGAGGGTTTCAGGAGTCAGATCAGAAAAACCCTTACATTGTTAGCCCACCCACATTTTTGTAAGCCTGTCAAAAAAAATCATCTGGAAAAAAATCTCGGCTCACAGCCTGATGGTATTTCAGCCGAGATTTAAGCACGTGCAAATCGCCTTGCGAGGAACGAAATTGAGGCCACTCCGCATGTCGCGGAGCGGCCCTCCACGAGGTCCGTGGAGGCAAGCCATTACCAACCGGTAGGTGAACAATATGGTTGCAGGAAACGACAGGGTCATCCTGAGGATGAAGCAGCTTGTGGTATTTATCGGGCTCTCCAGATCCAAGATCTACGAGATGCTCAATGAGCGGTCTAAGAGGTACGACCCGCACTTCCCCAAGCCGATCCCACTGAGCGCTGGTGCAGTGGGCTGGTATCAGCACGAAGTACTCGAGTGGCTTGAGTTCCGAAGGGAATAATAAGTTTAGGTTAGGTAAGTCCGCGGTTCTCACCGCGCACGCTCTTTAACAATGAATCCTTGCAAGTAGGCGTTTCGCTGGGACGTAGCCTAAAACGGCTGCGCCCCAGCGGCGCCCCTACCGCACGGGCGTCACTCGCCTAGTGCGGTGCATGCTTGTGTCTCATTGTTACCTTACACGTTCCGAAGAGGGTAACATCATGTACAACACGCTAAACGTGCTCCCACCTATTGGGGTCAGCATTCCGTACCTCGGCAACACAGGAGTTCTGCAAGAGAGGATCTCCCAGGTAATCGAAGCCACCAAGGCACCGGTCCCCATGATCGTGCAGGGAGGGCTTGCGGCGATGTCGTTTTTGCTGCAAGACCTGGTCGATGTGGAAAAACCCAACGGGCAGGTGGTACCACCGAGCCAGTTCTTCGTGATCGTCGCTAAGTCAGGTGAAAGAAAGACGACGGTCGACGGTTTGTTTTTCGGATACTTGAACGATCTGGAGACGGAGTACGAAGCACAATACGATAAGGAGATGGCCGAACACGAACTTAAAATGTCTTTATGGGTCATGATGAAGAAGAAGCTTCTGAAAGACATCACTTATAATGGTGAGGAGGATATTCACGCACTCTACGAGCACGAGAAAAATAAGCCAGTTCACCCTGCACGAGCAGGCATCAGAACACTGACGGATACCACGACAGAGGCAGCACTCGACTTATTTTACCGTGAGTCCGTCAGGTCAGCCATTCTACACTCAAATGAAGGAGAGGAGGTGTTATCCGGGCCTGCCGCCCGCAAATTGTCAATGTGGAATTCGTTGTGGAGTGCGGAGCCAATCAGGGTTGATCGCAAAACATCTAATAGCTTCGTAGTGAATCCGCGAATGACACTCTATATTCAGGCGCAGCCAAGTGTCATGCAGCGCTTCGTTACTAAAGGAGGAGGAAACGCACGCGGGATAGGCTTCTGTTCGAGGACGCAGATATCCTATCCCCTTACTACCCAAGGAACACGCATAGTAGAGCCGATCGAAAAAATCCCTCATGCGGGCTACGACCAGTTGATCAAGGAGTTATTCGACCGCAACATCCAAGCCAGCAGAGATCCTGATTTCCAGCGGACTAAAATCAGCTTCTCCTTGCTGGCTCAAGAACGTTGGTTTGTCATCGCCAACGCCATCGAGTGGGAAATCTGTCAGAATGGCCGCTTCGCAGACTTCGGCGATCATGCCTCGAAACTAGCGGATAATATTGCGCGAGTGGCAGTACTGCTTCACTGTGCCGGAAACGGAATCCAGGGCGAAGTATCGCTGGAAACGTTAGAAGATGCCATCCAGCTCTGCTTCTGGTTCTCCAATGAGTTTCTGCGCCTGTTTCAGTCGCCGTCTGAAGAGTTGCGAGATTACTATTCGCTCTTAAATTGGTTAAACCAAAAACGTCAGGAGGGGTTTCGATATTTGAAAAAGAACCATGTGCGAAAGTACTGCCCCAATTCGCTGCGTGATTCGGGCAAGCTCAACATTATTCTGAACATCCTGCTGAATAATGGGGAGATCAGGATGGGGGTCATTGACAAGAAGTCCATCATCGATCTCTATCCAAACTATCTGGATGATATGCCTTTATTGGCATCTGTACTGCAGTCATAACCCCTTTCGCCCGAGCCTGGATAGGCTCGGGCTTTTGCAGTTAAGGCCAAAGTGAAATTCTCTGGTTTTTAATTCAGGCAGTGAGTGAAATTTTCGGGGTATTATTTTTCCCCTGAGAAGATAGTTAGAGTCCCTAGCGAACTTGTAATCCATCAGTGAAAGTCCGACCATAGCGCTCTTTCAATCTATCACCATGAGCAGTCCGTCAATGTCTCCACCCTCCCCCGCCTTCCACTATCACTCCGACCTCATCGGCGGCTCGCTGATGGTGCGCGAGAGCCGCATCGTGTCGGAGCTGCTGCTGGCCGATGTGGACGACGCGACCTGGAAGGCGGCCATCCTCGACGAGAACCGCCTCCAAAAGGCACGGCCGGCCACGGCCAAGCGCATGGCCCAGGCGATCCGCAAGCGCCTTGAGCGGCTGCCGCCGCCGTTCTGGAAGGCGCTGCGCGATGGCGACGACCAGCTGGCTACCCAGGTGGCGTTCTGTGCGGCCCTGGCGCGCAACCTCCTGCTGGTGGAGTTTCTGGAAACGGTGGTGGGCGATGCTTTCGTCACCCACGCGGAAACGCTGGAGCCCTACCAGTGGGATGACTTCCTTGCCGACCGTGCTCATCGTGACCCGGCCATTACCGGCTGGACTGCCTCGTCTAGACGAAAGATGGGCCAGGTAGTCTTTCGCATGCTATGCGAAGTAGGCTTAATGACGGATAGCCGTAAACGAATATTACGGCCGCTGATGCTTCGGCCGGAGGTGGATGAGCTGCTGGACCGCCACCACCTGATCCGGCTGCGGGAGTGCCTTAACGCTCTGCGCCTGCGGTAAGCCGCATGGGTCGCGGTGTGGCGGTAGCGTGCATGAACGCCCCATATCGCCCCCACAGGCCGCGGCACGTAGTATGGTCATAACGAGAAGAACGACACCGGACGCAAGGATGAGAGCCGTATGTCACCGCTCACGCAGGGGCCTTCCCACCGCGAAGATCCTCATTTGAAGGATCGCCTCAACCAGGTAGCCGAGAAGATCACCAGCCCGGCCTTCCTCTCCGGCCAGGGGCTGGGCAACGAGATCGGCTTCTGGATCTTCGACTATCCCCCCGAGCACGAGCTGCAGGTACGCGAGTACCTCACCTTCCTGAAAGGCGTCCTGTCGCGTCAGCACAGCGAGCTGACGGTCGACCACGTCAACCTGCTGCTCGTGATGCGCAACTATCTCCAAGAGCGTGGCTTTCTCGACAAGGCCATCGCCCTGCAGCAGACCAAGGGCGACGCGGCGCTACTCAAGGCGCTGCGCGGCCCGCTGCATATGGACAAGTTCGCGCCCTTCCTGATCCGACACGCCCTGTCGGACGACCCCGATATCGTGCTGCTGTCAGGCGTGGGTAGCGTCTGGCCGGTGATGCGTGCCCACAGTCTGCTCAATGCGCTGCACGGCCGGCTCGGCCACAAGCCGCTGGTGCTCTTCTATCCCGGCCGCTACGACGGCCAGAGCCTGACGCTGTTCAACCGGATCGCCGGCAATCACTACTATCGCGCCTTCTCACTCGTGCCTTGAGAGCCTTCCATGAAAATCCAGGACCTCTTCCAGAAACCCCTGCACCGCTCAATCAACGGGGTGGTGAAGGCCGACCAGAAGGACCGTGAGACGGTCTACCAGGAGCTCGACGAGTACGTGGTGACCAATGAGTTGGAGACGCACTTCCGCGCCTTCTTCGAGTCCTACGCCACACCGCTCAGTGACCCCTCCATCGCCAACCGGGTCGGGGTGTGGGTCTCGGGCTTCTTCGGCTCGGGCAAGTCGCACTTCCTCAAGGCGCTCTCGTACCTGCTGGCCAACATCGAGGCCAAGGACGCCGCCGGCAACGCCCACCGCGCCGCCGAGTTCTTCGATGCGCAGAAGCTTCGCGATCCGACGATCCGCGCCGATATCGCCAAGGCGGTACAGGAGCCGGCGGACGTCATCCTGTTCAACATCGACAGCAAGGCCAGCTCCAACGACGGCGGCAACCCGATCCTCAACGTCTTCCTGCGCGTGTTCAATGAATACCAGGGTTTCAGTGGGGACCACCCGCATATCGCCCACATGGAACGCCACCTGGCGCAGCGCGGTGTCTATGACCGCTTTCGCGAGGCCTTCCACGCCGCCAGCGGCATGGCGTGGGAAGAGGAGCGCGACGGCTTCCAGTTCTATCAGGACGATATCGAGCAGGCGATCAGCCAGGTGCTGGACCTCTCGCCGGATGCCGCCCATAAGTGGTTCGAGGAGTCCGAGGAGACCTTCAGCGTCTCGGTGGAGAACTTCTGCCACTGGGTGAAGGAGTACCTGGACGCGAAGTCCCCCACCCAGCGCATCGTCTTCATGGTCGATGAAGTCGGCCAGTTCATCGGCAGCGATACACGATTGATGCTGACCCTGCAGACGCTGACCGAGAACCTCGGCACTATCTGCGGTGGCCGCGCCTGGATCGTGGTGACCTCCCAGGCCGACATGGACGCCGTACTCGGCGAGATGACGGCCGCCAAGGCCAACGACTTCTCCAAGATCGCCGGGCGCTTCAAGACCCGCCTGTCGCTCTCCAGCTCCAACTCAGACGAGGTGATCCGCAAGCGCCTGCTGGCCAAGACCCCGGAGGCCAGTGACGAGTTGGCCGGCGTGTTCGAGGCCAAGGGCTCGATCCTGCGCAACCAGCTCACCTTCGACCGCTCCGGCCCCACGCTCAGGAACGTCGACGGTGCGGAGAGCTTTGTCGCCAACTACCCCTTCGTGCCGTACCACTTCCAGCTGGTCCAGAAGGTCTTCGAAGAGATCCGCAAGGTCGGCGCCACCGGGGCCCACCTGGCCTACGGCGAGCGCTCCATGCTCGACGCCTTCCAGATGGCCGCCATGGCGGTGGCCGAGCAGGAGGTCGGCGCCCTGGTGCCGATGCACAGCTTCTACCGCGCCGTGGAGGGCTTTCTCGATACCGCGGTGAAACGCACCATCGACCAGGCCGGCGAGAACGTGGCCCTGGACACCTTCGACGTCGAGATCCTGCGCACCTTGTTCATGATTCGCTACGTCGATCTGGTCAAGGGCACCCTCGATAACCTGGTGACGCTCGCCATCACCCGCATCGACGATGACCGCCTGGCGATCCGCGAGCGCCTGGAGGGCACCCTGTTGCGCCTGGAGAAGGAGAGCCTGGTCACCCGCAACGGCGAGGAGTACCTGTTCCTCACCAACGAGGAGCGCGACATCACGCGCAAGATCAAGGCCACCGAGATCACCAGCAGCGACGAGAACAAACTGCTGGCCGAGATGATCTACAAGGACCGTTTGCGCGACCGAAACAAGTACCGTTACCCGCTCAACAAGACCGACTACACCATCGGCCGCTACCTGGACGGCCACACCATCGACGGCCGCTTCCAGAGCCAGCTGCGCGTCGAGATAGTCTCGCCGCTGGATATCGATTATACCCAGAGCTACGCCGCCCAGAACGGCGAGGCCGGCTGCATCCACCGCAGCAACGAGAACCAGGGCCAGGTCCTGATCCGCCTCGGCGACAACAAGGCCTTCTTCGACGACCTGCGCACCTACCTCAAGACCGAGAAGTTCATGCGGTTGAACGCCGCCTCCGGTGACAGCAGCGTGGAGCGCATCCTCGCCGACCGCGGCCGCGAGAACCAGGTGCGCCGCAAGCACCTGCTGGTGCGCCTGGAGGAGATGTTGCTCGACGCCGACGTCTACGCCCTGGGCCAGAAGCTCGACCTCAATCGCAGCCAGCTCGGCACGCGCCTCGACGAGGCCTGCCAGTACCTGTTGAAGAACACCTACAGCAAGCTCGGCTACCTGCAGGTGCTCACCCCTGACCCCATACGCGAGCTGCTCGCCGTGATGACGGCCGATGACGTCGGCCAGCAGGCCATCGAGCTCGACGGCGAGGAAGGCAACCCCCAGGCGGTGCGTGAAGTGGAAACGTACATCGGCTTGCACGGTGGCGAGCCGGTGCCGCTCAATCCGCTGTTGGAGCGTTTCAGCAACCGCCCCTTCGGCTGGCCGGAAGACGAGACGCTGCTGATCCTCGGTCGCCTGTATGCCGCTGGAAGGCTCACCTTCCACACCGCCGGCCCGGCACTGCCCGGCAAGGAGGCCTTCGAGCTGCTCAATAACAGCCGGCGGCGCAGCGAGGTACGGATTCAGAAGAAGCGCCAGACCGACGATGCCGTGCTGCGCCAGGTGCGCAACCTCACCAAGGATCTGTTCACCAAGCTCGGCCCGTCCAGCGAGACCGAGCTCTACACCTTCTATGTCGACCAGTTCAGCAAGTGGAAAAAGGATCTGGAGGCCTACCGCAGCAAGACTGAAGTGGGCCGCTTCCCCGGCCGTGCCGCCATCGAAAGCACCCTCAAGGAAGTCGAACGCCTGCTGCGCATCGACGACAGCTTCGACTTCTTCAAGGCGGTGGCCGAGCAGCAGGAGCATCTGCTCGATCTCGAAGAGCAGTACCGCGACCTCCACGAGTTCTTCACCAAGCAGCTCAACACCTGGAAGCAGCTGGACCAGGCGTTGACCCGCTTCGCCCCCAACCGCCCGGCGCTGGAGAAGGAGCCCGAGGCCAAGACGGCCCTGGCTGAGCTGGATCGCATCTACGCGTCTGAAGCGCCCTACGGGATGCTGCAGAAGGTCGCCGGGCTGATCCACACCGTCGATGAGGTCAACCGCAAGCTATTGGAACAAAAGCGCGAGCGTGCCATCGGCCTGATCGACAAGCGCATCGCCCGGGTCAGTGCCGAGATACACAAGAGCGGTATTGGCACGCCGGAGCTCAGCAACCGCCTGCTGCGCCCGCTGCAGCTGCTCAAGCAGGATATCGACGCAGCGCCCAGCATCGCGCAGATCTACCTGCTGCAGGGCGATACCGCCAATGACCGCGAGCAGGAGAGCCTCGACGAACTCCACCGCGAACAGCAGGCTGAAGCCGAACGCCAGCGCGCCGCCCGTAAAGCGGCGGACAACGCCGGCACCCGAGGCGAGGACGCCAAGCCCGCGGGTGATACCTCTCCTTCAGCCTCTGGCACGTCCGATACCGACAAGCCCGCCGGCGAAGTGCGCGAGCGCGGCCCGGTGGCCGCCCCCAAGGCGGTGGTCGACGTCAGCGTCAGCCAGGTGCTCAGCCGTACCCATGAAGGGGTTTACCTGGAAAGCCAGCAGGAGGTCGATGTCTTCCTCGAAGCCCTCAAGCGCGAGCTCGACGACGCCATCAAGGCCAACAAGCGCATTCGCCTGCGCTGATCCGCCTATCTGTTCCCTGTCCTTTAGAACAAGACAGGACACGGGACAACCGAGAACACCTTGCCCGCCAACGGCAACCCGCACGATCAGGAATCCAGCATGAACACAGGGAACATCAAAAAGTACGCCCCCAAGGCGCGGTCCCGCTTCATCGAAACCATGACTCGCCAGGCCGCCCGCTACGGCATCAGCGCTGGCCACAAGGGCGAGGGCCACGTGGCGCCCGCCGAGGTGCGCGGCGACGTGATGCTGATCAGCGCCCTGGACGGCCAGACCCACAGTTTTCCCAAGGCGCTGCGCGGCCCCCGCGAGGCGCTGGCCAAGTGGGTGACCCAACTGGGCTTCGAGCAGGCCATGGAGCAGGCCGCCTACAGCTGGTTCAACCGCCTGTGCGCGATCCGCTTCATGGAGCTCAAGGGCTATCTGGAGCATGGCCGGCGGGTGCTCTCCCACCCGGATCACGAAGGCGGCTTCCAGATCCTCGATGACTGCCTGGAGATCGATCTTGCTGCCCTGGACAAGAGCCTGGACACGGCCCGGGTGCGCGAGCTCAAGCTCGACGGCACCCAGGACGAGGCGCTCTACCGCGAGCTGCTGCTGGCCCAGTGCCATGCACTGCATGAGGCCATGCCGTTCTTGTTCGAGCCGCTGGACGACGCCAGCGAGCTGCTGCTGCCCGACAACCTGACCAAGACCGACTCGCTGATCCGTGAGCTGGTCGAGGCGATTCCTGAGGAGGACTGGCAGGATGTGGAGGTGATCGGCTGGCTCTATCAGTTCTATATTACAGAAAAAAAAGATAAAGTTTTTGAAAGCCTAAAGAGAAAGAAAAAAATAACGGCAGAAAATATACCGCCTGCAACACAGCTTTTCACACCTAGTTGGGTTGTAAAGTATATTATAGAAAACACATTAGGCCGCCTTTGGTTAAAAAACAACCCGAAGTCTAGGCTTGCTGATGTGATGCATTACTATATACCAAATGATGAGTACGAAGATTTCGTTAGAATAAGCAGCCCCGAAGAAATAAGGTTATGCGATCCTGCTTGTGGTTCAGGGCACATGTTGGTTTATGCATTTGATCTACTTTTTTATATATATGAAGAGTCTGGCTATCGCTCTCGTGACATACCGCGATTAATACTTGAAAATAATTTGTATGGTATTGAAATAGATAAGAGAGCTGGTGAGCTCGCTGCATTCTCGCTATCAATGAAAGCTAGAGAAAAAAGTCGCCGTTTCTTTAGAGGTCGGGTCCAGCCCAAAATATGTATTATTGAAGATATAGAAATAGATGAAAGAGAGCTTTGTGATTATAATAAGTTTTTGGATGAGGCAGCCATTCCCGATAGAGTGTTATCGCACATAAAAGGATTTGCCAGCGCCAAAAATTTTGGTTCTTTGATTAAGATAGAAGATGTAGAAGAAGAATTCCCAAAGAATTTAGAGGCTGTTCTTGGAAAAGATTTATCTGGAGAGATATTTTATCTGGCAACACATAATAAAGTGGTTTTAGCTCTTGAGCAGATAGATTTCCTAAGAAAAAAATACCACGTCCTGGTTACCAATCCTCCTTATGCTAGTAGTAATGGACTTAATAAAGATTTGTCCGAATGGGCTAAGAGGGAGTATCCACTAGGAAGGTACGATCTTTTTTCAATGTTCATGGAGAGAGGCCCAGAATTTGTTTTAGATAATGGTTTTGTTGGAATGATCACTTTACCATCTTGGATGTTTTTGAGTTCTTATGCTGGGCTGAGAGAAAAATTAATTAAAAATTATAAATTTGATTCATTGCTACATATGGGAAGAGGGATTTTTGGTATTGACTGGGGGTCATGTGCTTTTGTTTTGCAAAAAGCACATCCAAAAGGAATGACAACCAAGTTTTACAGATTGCATCAAAGAACTTTCCAGTATATCGATAAAAACCATATTGGAGAGCTGTTTGTCGTAGCAAAAAGCAATCGAAATTCCGCTTACAATTTTGATGCTTATGATTCGAGAAGTTTCTCGATAAATGATATAAGGAGCACCAGTGGCGAGCCAGCTAATCTTCGCAATATATTTTATGAGTTCAATATTGAAAGGCTAATGGACATTCCAGGTTGCCCGTTTGCTTACTGGATTTCAGATGAAGTTCTGGAGGCTTTTAAGGAAAGCAAGAGCTTCGGTGACGAGTTTGAAACAAAGCAGGGAATAGCTACGGGTGATAATGAAAATTTCTTGCGCTATTGGTATGAGGTTTCGCACTCCTATATCGACTTAGAGCAAAGTTCCTATGAAGATTTTTGTTCCTTAAAAAAATGGTTTCCATATAGCAAAGGAGGAAGCCCTAGGAGATGGTACGGTAATTCTGAGCTAATAGTAAACTGGGAGGGGAATGGTGAAAATCTAAAGAGTGATAAAGGGAAGGATGGAAAAAGAGTCGCCACCTTAAAAAACCTCAGTTACATGTTCCGAGAGGCGGTCACATGGAGCTTAACATCTAGCTCTGAAATGGTTTTGTGTGTTAGGTATAGACCGCCTGGGTTTGTTTTTGACACTAACGGGATGTCCGCTTTTCCTAAGGCGGCTGATCCTGGACGAATAAAGTACGGTGTTGGACTCCTTAATTCATCAGTTAGCCAGTATATTCTCCCATTAATCAATCCTACCTTGGCGTATCAAAGTGGCGATATAGCCAAAGTGCCTGTGCCTGTTTTTGGCATGGAGCAGTTTTGCAATTCAACAGTAGATGATCTTATAAGGCTTTCTAAGCTTGACTGGGATTCGTTTGAGACATCTTGGGACTTTCAAGAGCCTATATGCGTAAACAAACAAGGCAAGGAAAGAAGAGTATCGGAAGATTATTTTGATGCTGAAAGGTTTTGGGGGCAGATCGTTGAGAAAATGAAAAATCTTGAAGAAGATAACAATAAAAACTTTATAGAACTTTATGCCCTTGAAGGTAAAATTTCTCATGCTGTATCAAAAGAGGAGATTACCATAGGAAACAACCCTTACTATCGATACAGAAGCAAGGAGGATTTGGATTATAAAAGTATACGAAGACATGAGTTTTCAAAAAATATGATTTCGTATGCTATTGGATGTATGTTTGGCCGCTACTCATTAGACAAGCCAGGGTTGATTTTGGCTAATCAAGGCGAGTCCGTTGTTGATTATCTTCATAAAATTCCCCTCCCACGGTTCTCGCCTGATAAAAATGGTATCATTCCAATTACAGGCCAAGAGTGGTTTGCCGACGATGCTACCAACCGATTCCGCGACTTTGTCTGTACTGTTTGGGGGGAGAGTCATCTTCAGGAGAATTTGGACTTCATTGCCGAAAGTCTTTGTTTGGATACTCTTAATTACAAGAGGTCTGAGTCCTCACTGGAAACTATACGTCGATATCTTAGCGCCAAATTCTATAAGGATCACTTGAGTCTTTATAATAAGCGCCCAATATATTGGCTTTTCAGTTCCGGAAAGCAGAAAGCCTTCGAGTGCTTGATCTACCTGCACCGTTACAATGAAAGCACCCTGGCCGAGATGCGCACCGACTACGTCATCCCGCTCACCACCAAGATCGCCAGCTACGTCGAAAAGCTGGAGCAGGACAAGGAAGCCAGTGCCTCCGCCGCCGAAGCCAAGCGCATCGAAAAGGATCTCAGCAAGCTCTACAAGCAGCAAGCCGAGCTCAACGCCTTCGATGAGAAGCTCCGCCACTACGCCGACCAGCGGATCTCGCTGGACCTGGATGACGGAGTGAAGGTGAACTACGGGAAGTTTGGGGATTTGTTGGCGGAAGTGAAGGCAGTGACGGGGGAGAAGGCGTAATGAACCCACAATGCCAGTCCGTAAAAGGAGATCTTTATGCCCTCTCAAGCAAGGGAGAATCTGAATATTCGACTGGGCGACGTTGATCAAATATTAAACGCGCACAGTGCTATTACGAAGTTCAAAAATGCAGAAGCAGCGGCACAAAGGCTGTCAGGCGATCTCAACCAAGCAGTAAACGTATTTAACGCACTTGTAACGGACCCAGGCCGTGGTAAGCCTAAAGAAGTAGATGCGCTCAACCGCGCAGCATACGTACTTCTTACGTCTCACCTTCAAGGCTTTGTAGACGACTTGCACAAAGAGATAGGACTTTTGATTATTGGTAACAATGCTTCTAGTCCGGGTGATGTTATCAAGATGCTCGGGAATAATCGGGCTAATCCACACGTTGAAGTGATAAGTAGAATTTTTTCTTCTCTAGGCTTATACGATGTAATGGACCAATTGAGCTGGCGTAATTGTAATAACAAAAGCGTAAAGAGACGTCTTACCACTGCACTGCAAACACGCAATAAAATAGCTCATGGTGCCCGTGAAGGTATAACTAAAGCAAACGTGACGCAGTTGAAGGATTTCGTAATCCTCTTCGCAGATGGTTTAGATGCCGAAGTACGAAGAAAGGCCCAAATAATCCTCGGTCGCCATCCTTGGTAGGGCCTAACAATCGGCTGCATAGCGACCGATTTTCCGCCGCTTCGCGGCTCCAAGCCGGCGCGTGGGCCGGAAGTTAAAAGGGCTATCAATGGATATTGAGTCAGCAAAAGAAGTTGTGCAAATTTTATTCTGGGTTGGAGCTCTCATCCTTGCTTTTCTTACCTACAAAAATGCCAGAAAGACTCTACTCAGCCCGGTCAATACCGAGTATCAGAAAAGAATTTTTGATAGCTTAAATAAAATAAGTAACAGATTGTTCTCTGAGTTAAAAATGGGAGAAGACCACCATTGGATTAAGCAACGCCCAATGGAAGATGCACTAGGTGAAATTTGCAAAGAATGGGAAGGTAATAAGGCTTCCGTAGAGGAATTTGGTCTGGAGTTAACGGATTGGCCAGCGGCCAAAGACTGGTATGACTTCCATAGCTTTGCTGATGAAGTACGTTACGAGCTATTTTTGCCAGATAGCCTACGAAAAAAGATTATCAGTTACATGGAGGAAAGAGCAGAGTCTGCGCAGTATGCACATAACCATGCGGTTCAAAAATTTATTAATCAAGTTAATGAAAATAGATCTTATCACGACCTCCACGTCAATAATTTTATTGATATAGAGAATTTTTATATTGACGGTATGGACGAGATGAATATGAGTATTGATAAAATATACCAACGCAACGAAGAACTAATGGGCGAAATTGTGAAGTACGTCCAGTCTTTTGACCCGATGGCACACTTTTAACCATGTGGTAATGAATTATCCTTAGCAGGCCCTCAGTTCCCCTTTCCTCTGCAAACAAATCTGGCGATCATGTTCGCCTACTGAAATACCTAAATTTCACCGGCAAGGAGGCTAGATGCAGCTCGACCAACTCCAGCAAGGGCTCCAAAACGCCTTCTTCACTGAAGGCCACCGCCTAATATTCTGGTACGACGCCCCCGGTCACTTTTCCGATGCGTTGGGTGAGCTCGCTCTGGATGGTGTGCAGATCCTTAACATGGCCGGGCAGTCCACCTTTGGCGTGAAGCTGCGCCTGGAGCTGGACGAACCGCAGACGCCGATGCTGCTCTACTTTCCCTCCGCCGAGCCGGCGCCGGAGGACGACTGGCTGCTGGACATCAAGCTCTACTCCGGGCGCTTCTACGCCGATCAGCTGTCGATGATCTTCAACGAGCTGGGCCTCACCCGGCATGCGCTGCGCGAGCACCTGGCGAAGCGCCAGGCGTTTCTGGGTAGCCGCAAGCGGATCGAGGCGCTAAAGCGTCTGGTCACTCCGGAAATGGTCGAAGATGGCCTGGATCTGGCCATGTGCGCCGCCGTGGTAGGCGCGCCGGCGTCGGATATCTCCACGCTGCTGTTCCACCTGGCCGATGAGGCGGTAGTCGAGGAGACGGGGCTGGAGGGCAATCCCTCGTCGCTTGAGGAGATGGCCAAGTACGCCCTGGTGCCTAGCCTGGTGCGGGCCCTGCAGCTTGAGGTGGGCTATCCCGCCACTCAGGGCGAATTGAGTGGTGAATCTCAATTGGCTTTCGGCCAGCTGATGCTGCGCCTGCTGACCACCGGCTACTGCGAGAGTATCTCCGAGATCCCCGACTGGGCGCAGAACCATGCCATCGCCTCGGTGAATGCCCGGGCCACTTCGCGGGCGCTGCTCTCCCGCTGGCGGGACAGCTCGCGCTTCTACCCGGCCTTCGATGTGATCTCCGGCTGGGTGGCCGAGGCGCTGCGCATCGAGGACAAGATCCGCGATGTGCCGCTGGAGCGGCTGGCCAACGTGGCCACCTTCGAGGTCGTCGAGAAGCAGATCATCGTCGACCTTTGCCAGGCGATCCCCGAGGCCGACGTGCGCGATCTGGAGATGTTCCGCGGCATCATCGCCGAGCGATTGGACGGCTACTGGGCCTCGCGGCACAAGAACGACGAGCGACGCGCCTTCTACCGCCAGCTCTACGCCGCGCTAAACGCCGCCATCGACCTGTTCGCCCTGCGGCAGCAGCACCTCAACGGCTTTCATTACGAGAGCGTCGAGGCGCTCTACCACGCCTATTGCACCGAGCTCTACCGCTTCGATACCGCCTATCGCCACTATGCGGTAGCCTCCGACAGCACGAGCGTGGAGCTGCTCAAGAAGCTCGATGAGGCGGTGGAGCGCTGCTATGACGAGTGGTTCCTGGGCCAGTTCACCCGCAACTGGAGCGAGCGCGTCGACGCCGAGGAGCGCCTGCACGACTGGAAGCTGCCGCGCATCCCCAACCAGCAGCACTTCTTCCGCGACGTGGTGCGCCCGCACCTGAATGCCCACAACAACAAGCGCCTGGTGGTGATCATCAGCGACGCCTTCCGCTATGAGGCTGCCGAGGAGCTGCGCGAGCGCATCAACGCCAAGCGTTACAGCGAGGCCACCTTGGGCAGCCAGCTCGGCGTGGTGCCCAGCTACACCACCCTGGGCATGGCCTCGCTACTGCCCCAACGTGAGCTAAGCTACCAGCCGGGCAATGACACTGTGCTGATCAACGGCCAGTCCAGCCAGGGCACCGCCAACCGCAGCAAGCTGCTCAGCGATGCGCTGGGCGGGCAGGCCATGGCGGTCACCGCCGAGGAGGTCAAGGGCTGGTCCCGTGAGCAGGGCCGCGAGGCGATCAAGGGCATGCAGCTGGTCTACGTCTACCACAACGTGGTGGATGCCCGGGGAGACACCGCCAGCACCGAGAGCGAGACCTTCGCCGCGGTGGAGGACGCCATCGAGGAGCTCGATACGCTCACCCGGAAGATCCTCATGCACCTCAACACCAGCACGGTTCTGCTCACCGCCGATCACGGCTTCCTGTTCCAGCGCAGCAAGCTGGACGCCACCGACCGCACCAGCCTGACCGAGAAACCGGACGGCGCCTTCAAGAGCAAGAAGCGCTACGTGCTGGGGACAAGCCTGCCCGACAACCCCAGCGTGTGGCACGGCCATACCCGTGAGACCGCCGGCACCACTTGCGATACCGAGTTCTGGATACCCAAGGGTGCGCACCGCTTCCACTTCGTCGGCGGCGCCCGTTTCGTGCACGGCGGCATCATGCCCCAGGAGATCGTCGTGCCGGTGCTCACCGTCAAGCAGCTGCGGGGCGACAAGGTCGAGAAGCGCACCCGTCGCAAGGTCGATGTGATCTCGCCCAAGGCCTCGCTGAAGATGGTCAACAACATCCAGCGCTTCGAGCTGATGCAGACCGAGGCGGTCAGCGAGCAGCTCAAGCCCATCACCTTGGCCGTGGCCATCTACGAAGGCAGCGAGCCCGTCTCAAGCGAAGAGACGGTGACCTTCGACAGCACGAGCGACAACATGAACGAGCGCATGAAGTCCGTGCGCCTGTCGCTGTCGGGTACCGACTTCGACCGCAAGCGCGACTACTTCCTGGTGCTTCGCGACAAGGACCTGGGCACCGAGCTTGAGCGTTACCGGGTGGTCATCGACCTGGCTTTCACCGATGATTTCTTCTAAGACACGGCGAGGGAGCTGTCATGCCGGTTATCTCGATGTTCTATGGCATCATTATCCGCATGTATTTTCTGGACAATCAGCACCATGGAGAACCCCACCTCCATGCGCGCTATGCTGAGTTCGAAGCGTCGATCAGCCTTGCCGAGGGTGAGGTGCTGGCAGGCGAGCTGCCGCGCAAGCAGCTTCGTTTGGTGCAGGCGTGGGTTGAGCTGCACCGCGATGAGCTGATGACCGATTGGGCATTGGCGATTGCGGGTGAGAGCCTCTACAAGATCGATCCGCTGTAAGAGATGAGGAGATATGCCGCTATGTATTGGGATGTGAAGGTCGTCAGGCCGGAACCTGACTATGTGCTCTACGTGGAGCTGGAAAATGGCCAGAAGGGCCTATTCGACATGAAACCCTATCTGGACCACGGCATTTTCCGCGAGCTGCGCGAAACGGCCTATTTCGACCAGGTGGGTATTCTGTTCGGCGCGGTCACCTGGCCCAACGGTCAGGATATCGCGCCGGAAACGCTGTTGGCTGAATTGAAGCAGCCGGCCTGATGGGCAACCCTCACGGAGCCGCTACGTGACCACACGTCTGGAAACCGGCAGCACTGAAGTGGATGCCGTCGATACTGCTGACCTCGACACCCTGCTCAACACCCATTTCGCCGGACGGGTGGTGCGCAAGGACCTGACCCAGCGGGTGAAGGAAGGCGCCAACGTGCCAGTCTACGTGCTGGAGTACCTGCTCGGCATGTACTGCGCCACCGACGACCAGGAGGTGATCGACCAGGGCCTGCAGAACGTCAAGACGATCCTCACCGACAACTATGTGCGCCCCGACGAGGCAGAGAAGGTCAAGTCGCTGGTTCGCGAGCGCGGCAGCTTCAAGGTCATCGACCGGGTGACGGTGCGCCTCAACGAGAAGCAGGACTGCTACGAGGCGGCGTTCAGCAACCTGGGCATCAAGGATGCCGAGATCTCAGCGGAGATCGTCAAGCAGCACGAGAAGCTGCTGGTGGGCGGGATCTGGGTCATCGCCACCCTGAGCTACTACCACGAGGAGGGTCAGCGAGGCTCACCGTTCGGCGTCAGCCAGCTCAAGCCGATCCAGATGCCACACATGGACATGGAGGCGCTGTTCGAAGGGCGGCGCGGCTTTACCACTGATCAGTGGCGCGAGGTGCTGGTGCGCTCTATCGGCATGGAGCCCGCCGAGCTAGATGCCGAGGTGCAGTGGCATCTTTTGGCCCGCATGATTCCCTTCGTCGAGAACAACTATAACGTCTGCGAGCTGGGCCCCCGCGGTACCGGCAAGAGCCATATCTACAAGGAGTGCTCGCCCAACAGCATTCTGGTCTCCGGCGGCCAGACCACGGTAGCCAACCTGTTCTACAACATGAGCTCTCGGCGTATCGGCCTGGTTGGCATGTGGGACCTGGTGGCCTTCGACGAAGTGGCCGGCATCTCGTTCAAGGACAAGGACGGCGTGCAGATCATGAAGGACTACATGGCCTCCGGCTCCTTCGCCCGCGGGCGGGAGCAGATGGAGGCCTCCGCCTCCATGGTGTTCATCGGCAACATCAACCAGAGCGTCGAATCGATGGTGAAGACCAGCCACCTGCTGACACCGTTCCCCGACGCCATGATCGACGCCGCCTTCTTCGACCGCTTCCATGCCTATATCCCGGGCTGGGAGATCCCCAAGATGCGGCCGTCGTTCTTCACCCAGCGCTACGGCTTCATCGTCGACTACCTGGCCGAGTTCTTCCGCGAGATGCGCAAGCGCAGCTTCGCCGACGCTATCGACCAGCACTTCCGCCTGGGTGACAACCTCAACCAGCGCGACGTGATCGCCGTGCGCAAGACCGTCTCCGGCCTGCTCAAGTTGCTCTATCCCCACGGGGAGTATCAGAAGGAAGACGTACGCCAGTGCCTGGAGTACGCCCTGCAGGTGCGCCGTCGGGTGAAGGAGCAGCTCAAGAAGATCGGCGGCATGGAGTTCTACGATGTCCACTTCAGCTACATCGACAAGGAGACCCTGGAGGAGCACTTCGTCTCGGTCAAGGAGCAAGGCGGCGGCGGGCTGATCCCCGAAGGGCTCGGCAAGCCAGGCGTGGTGCACACCATCGGCCTCAGCGACAAGGGCATGCCGGGGGTCTACCGCATCGAGCTCCAGGTCACCGCCGGCACCGGCAAGCTCGCCACCTCGGGGCTATGGAACTCCACCGCCGCCAAGGAGCAGGTCAAGATCGCATTCGACTACTTCAAGGCCAACGCCAGCCGCATCAGCGCCTCAGGCAAGGTGCTCGACCACGACTTCCACCTTCACGTGGTGGAACTGCAGAATACCGGGGTGCTCCGCGATCTCGCCCTGGCCAGCCTGGTGGCCTTCTCGTCCGGGCTGCTCGGTAGGCCTACTCAGGGGCAGATGGTGGTGCTGGGCGACATGAGCCTGGGCGGCAGCCTCAAGCGCGTGGAGAGCCTCGCTGAATGCCTGCAGGTGGCCTTCGACGCCGGTGGTAAGCGCGTCACCCTGCCCATGAGCAGCGCCATGGACATCCCCACCATCCCCGCCGAGCTGTTCACCAAGTTCCAGACGAGTTTCTACGCCGAGCCGGTGGATGCGGTGGTCAAGGCGCTGGGGGTGGAGTAAAAAAAAGCTCACTGTTTTATATCAGTGGTTCTAAGAAGGTGTTTACAAAAACTTCAGGCTGTATGAGTTAATCGGTTGGGTAATTGGCGGCCAGTCGCCAGCCATACCTAGGCTTCAACACGTCGGTCATGGTGCATCACGAGCCGACGTGCCTTTTCGACCAGGCATCGCGAGGAAAGGGCATGAATGATTATCAAACCTCCACCCACGATATCTCCCTGTCACCCACCGACACCCTGGCCGGGCTCGGCGGCGCCAATCGCGAGCTGCTCGCAACCTGTCTGGCCCTCTTCGATGACGGCCAATGGCATCGCCGTCTCGAAAAGATCAATGAGCAGGCAACAGCAAAGGTGGAGCAGCTCGTTGATAGGTTCAGCGACTGGCTCGATAGTCGCAGAGAAGAGCCACTGCCGCGGCTCCCCGCGCCACAGGTAGACGAAGGAGCGCAGGAGCTCAGCGACCGCCAGCGCTACTGGCGTGAATCCAGCTACAGCGATGATCAGCTCCGGCTGCTGCTTTGGATACGGCTGAGGTCCGCCCTTGGCCTGCCGGCGCGGCTCACTACCACCGTCCGTGGCTGCGGTTTTCTAGCAGACGACATGGCAGCTCGGCTGATACACGTGCTGGACCCGCCAGGCCTGGTCAATTCCGGGCGCCGTAGGCTTCATCAGCGTGGCTGGCTCAGGAAGGGGCAACATGCCACCAGTCTCGATGAAGTGGTACTGCCGGTATTGGACGAACTTCTCGAGCAGGCCTTCAAGGATGAAGATGAGCCGCCCAGCAAGGAGGAGCGGCACGAAATTCTGAATCAGGCCATCGCAACACTTAACGAGCTGGATGCGGAGAACCATAGCCGTCTGCTGGACGAGACCCAGGCCAATCGCCTCAATGATGCAGCCATTCGAAATGTCCTGCTGCTGGTTGGGTCGCTAAGCACTATGGGTATTAGTGTCAGCTTAGCGGGATTCTCCGCTTACATTGCGGCCGCTCAGGCGTCTGCCTTCATCCCTTTTGTCAGCGGCCCCGGGCTGGTGTCCTTCGTGTCGGTCATGTCCAACCCCATCACTATCCTGGGAGTGGCCGGCGGTGGAGGCTGGTGGTTCATTCACTCAGCCCGAGAGAAGGTCAATGTCGCGATAGCGGCAAGAGTGGTAGCCATGCTCACTCTTCAAGGCAAGTTGTACGGCAGTTCTGGCCTCGAGGGCACCAGGCGTTGCTTTTCGGAAGTACCACGCCTCCCGCGAGGAGAAGGCATCGGCGCCACCGAACTGCGGGATTATCAAACCGAGTGGCAGTGGCTCTCTATACTACCTGCACGCTCCGGTGCTGTGCCGCCCGCTAAAGTGCTCAATGCCATGGCCCAGCCGATGGCCCAGCGCTCAAATGAAGCCTCGTCGGCTGATTCCCGCCTTTCGGGCGAAAGCCTGCAAAGCGGCGAAAAGCAAGCCGCCGCCGCCATGGCAACACTCACCGTGGGCGATGTCCTCTACTCCGTTGCAGCGGTCGATCCTACCGTCATTGCCGCCGCCGACTTTTCCAGGGTTGAAGACATTGGTGCCGGCCTGAGTTTCGCCGAACTGGCCGAGCAGATTCGGGCTGGCAGCGACAGTACGGTGCTCGGAGGCATCAGCCAGCTTAAGGGTTATGTAGCTGAGAAGGCCGTCGCCGCTCAGCTAGCGGCGGCAGGCCACACCGTCAGCTTTCCCGAAGTCTCAAACGAACCCGGCTGGGACCTGCTGGTCGATGGGCAAGAGTTCCAGGTCAAGTTTCATGCCACCCTGTCGGGACTCCGCGAGCACTTCGAGCGTTACGATTACCCGGTCATTGCCAATACTGAGCTGGTCGACCAGATCCCCGAGGAGTGGGCCGACAGGGTCTTCTTTGTTGATGGGCTGAGCAATGAACTGGTGGAACAAGTAACCCATGAATCCCTGGGTGCAGGCGCAGAGATCCTCAATCCCAGTGTCATCAGCATTGCTGGGGCCGTGAGCGCCGCGCGGGGCTTGCTGGCCTATCGCCGCGGTCAGCTGACCGGCAAACAGGCGCTTGAGCAGGTTCTGCTGGATGGCATGGTCCGCATGGGCTTGGCAGGCAGTGGCGGTGTGGTGGGAGCCAGTGTGGGTCTGATGATGTTTGGTCCCGCCGGCGCCTGGGTGTTTGGCGCTGGTGCCCCGGTGCTATCGCAGATGCTGACTACCAGGGTGACCGAACAGCTACGCGATAAGGTCAAGGGAGACGCCCACAAAGACTGGGAGGCCCAGGCACACCTTGAACTTACTGCCCTGCAGGCGAAGGTCCTGCAGGCGTTGACACGCAAGCAGGACCAGCTGGATAAAAAGCTGGCAAAGATCCTCGACAACCTGGCCGGGGACTACCTGCGCTGGCGGCTGCAAGACGACTACGATTTCTCTCAGGAGTGTCATCAGCGTCTACTGCGCCTCGACTCTGATGCTCGCCCTCACCCCGAACAACGCCTTGCCGATACGCTACGCGTAATGTCCGTCTGCAGCGTTCACCCGGCGATATACCAGCCCGAATTGCGCGCGGTCACTGCCAAGCTCAATGAGCGCCCCGGTCTGCTTGATGATCCGCGTGTGAAGGATTTCACTGGCCAGGCGGGCAATCTAGCGGGTCAGACTTGGCAGACATTCAGCGAGAAGGTTCAAGAGAAAGGCTGGATGGACAAGGCGGAAGCAATGGCCCAGCGTTGGAAAAAGCGAAAATGAAGGCCGATGGTGCGGGGTGAACATTTTGAGTGATGTTTTGTCGGTGATCATCGAGATCATGCTCGACCACGCGGGTGAGCGGAGAAAGCGGACCTTCGGCCGTGAGTGACAGTGTGTCGATCAGCGCCGTAGGCGGATGGCGCTGCACAAGGGCCAGGTTGCCTGTGGTCTTATCACGGGAGCGCATGCGGGGTTCTTGAAGGCCGGCGATCTACCCCGTCGGTCTGAGGCGACGACCGGACGCTATGTTGCACTGCACAAAAGTCCCTATTAGTGTAATCAACATCAGCGCGGGGATCTCCCGTTCCATATCATCCAGAACCAGGAGGTTCCATCATGACCAACGCATTCGCTTTTGATACCAAGCAGTCTGAAACCGCTCAGCTCGAGTCCATATTCTTCGCTCCGGCACGCGCTTTCGCTGCCCTCTCCGTCGACTTCACCGAGAAGCTGGTCAACGCTCAGCTTGACGCCGCCAAGGCCTATACCGACACCAACCTGGCGCAGCTGCGCAGCCTGATGGAAGTCAAGGATGCCGAAGGCCTCAAGAGCTACATGGAAGGCCAGCAGCAGGTCGCCACGGAACTGACCGAGCGCCTGAAGGCAGACACCGATAAGGTTGTCGCCCTGCAGCAGGACTTCGCCAAGGACAGCCAGAAGCTGACCGAAGAGAACGTCCAGTAGGCCCAGGAAGGCATCAAGGAAGCCACCGAGACTGCCACGCAGGCCGTCAAGGAAGCGGCGCCCAAGGCTGCCAAGTCCGCCTAATAAGGCACCCGCTGGCCCACGCCGGCAGGACGCGATACCCGAGGCCACCGATCCATAATCGGTGGCCTTTTTCGTGGACGGATTGTTGTGAGAGTGTGCAGTGATCAGCGCACCAGAGGCAGGTCCTCCCAACGTGTCGTCCAGCGCGGGGTTCGGTTGGCACAATGTAGATGCCAGGCGGCGCCGGGAGTGGGTCGCCCGAAGGTCACCGTGCCTCGGCCCATCTTGCGGTTGAGGTCGTCCAGCGTCGTCATCAGCTTTTCGTCTCGCTCCCTGTCGGCCCGGTTCTGCGGCGTATCCAGAAGAGAGAGCTGTTCCCGGTTGGCATCCACCAGATCGACCAGCATCACCCCCGCCTTCATGAACAGATAACCAGGACGATAGATCGCGTCGAAAGCCTGACTGGCGGCGTGAAGGATGTCGCGGCTGTCATCACTGGGATGGGGGAGCTCCACGATGGCGCCGGGTGAGTATTGAGGTAGATCCGGGCGATGGCGGTTGGTCTTGAGGAACATATGGACGGCACGGGCCAGGCTTTCTTGGCTTCGGAGTTTCTCGGCGCTGCGCTGGGCATAGTGTCGTATGGCTTGGTGTATCTCCTGCCGGTTATCGGTCAGGCGACCAAAGGAACGTGACGTCATGATCCGCTGGCGAGCCTGGCCCGGGTTGTTCATCTCGATGCAGGGGATGCCGCGCAGCTACAGCGCGATGCATCCGAGCATGGTGCTGAAACGTCGCTTGGCGTTCTTGAAGCCCTTCCGAAGTGCATCCCCTCAAGGTCGAGATGTAGGTGGTGATCCTCCAGATCAGCCTGGGGAGAGCAATGCAACTTGGATCTCGATCGCTGAGGGAAAGAGAAGCATTCTCTTAGTTGTAAGCCATCGCCGACAATTATGTAAGTGATCTGCTACAAATTATAATTGGCTGGAATTTATTAAACGCCCTTTCTACGCTTTTTTAGACCGTCTTAGGAATGAGGCGGCGAAGGGGTAACGGATCACCTCTGGGAGAATCAGTGCGCCACGAAAACTTAAGAAATGACACTCATCGCCACCCAAAGGCTTTACTCGACACCGGCGAGTGAAGACTATACCAAGTAGCGAAGCGCCCGATAAAAGGTTGCAAAAACAATGACATGTCCAACATCACTCCGTCGAGCTATTTCCATTGTCCTGACGAGCCTATTGCTTTGCCCCCTTCTCTTCAGCGCTTCTGCCCAGGCAGCCACTCTCGAGCAAATTCGGGAGCGCGGTGTCATCCGCATCGCCGTCGCGGACGAGCCACCCTATGGGTACCTCAACAAGGATGGCAAGGCCCTAGGCGTAGGACCGGAAGTCGCCACCCGCATACTTGAGGGACTTGGGCTGGTGCGCATCGAATGGGTCCAGACGGACTTCAAGAACCTCATCCCCGGACTGGAAGGAGGGCGCTTCGACATGGCCGCAGCGGAAATGGCCATCCTGCCCGAGCGCTGCACGCGCGTGCTCTTCTCTGACCCCAACACCTCCTATGGCGAAGGTCTGTTGGTGTTGGCCTCGAACCCCAACCGTATTCTGGCTTACGAGGACTTCATCGAACGCTCGGATACCATCCGAGTTGCGGTTCAGGAAGGCACGGTCACCCAGGACATGTTCATTGCCATGGGTATTAATCCGGACCGGATTGTCACTGTGGAGCATCTTCCTGAGGCCGTCGACGCCATAGTTGGCGGTCTCGCCGATGCCTTCGCCGCTACCGGGATGACAGTCGCGTTGATGGAGAACATGAGCCCGAAGGTAGAGGCGGAATTCGATTTCAAAGACCCAGTGATTGACGGTCGCGAAATTCGCTATTTCGGCGGCTTCACCTTTCCACTGGATGCCGAGGACCTCCGAGACGCTGTTAATGAGGCACTGAAGGAAGAGAAAAGCAATGGAGACTGGCATCAGACGCTGTCTCGCTACGGATTTCTGACAAAGGATATAATTTACTCTTATCGCTTCGACAACGAGCAGCTATGCCAGGGACAGGGGTGAGTTTCTACCATCCGAGCACCTGCTTGACGAAGGGGATCGGCAGGCGTCGTTGAGCGGAGGGCGAGGCCCTGTCGAGAGTCTCGAGGACGAAGAAGAGTTAATCGAGGCGGCGTGGCCCGCGATGCAGGATGTTGAGAGCCACACTTAGTCGAGAGCTGGAGACCGTACCCCCCGGACGCAAGCTGCAAGTGCTGATAAGCGATTAGAGTTTCCGAGCGGTTGAAAGGCCCTGTGTGTCAACCTGAATCCATACACCGGCTTAGCGAGTTAAACTCGATTTCAGAGCCCGAGGTTCAGGAGCCCCGATCATGCCTAAACCACCATCAGAGCTGCCCGACCATCAGGTTACGCCCAACCCGAAGCTGGAGAAGCGCACGCGGCGTCATTTCTCAACAGAGTACAAGCTGCGCATCCTGGCGGAAGCCGATGCTTGCCGACATGGCGAGCTCGGTGAGCTCCTGCGACGAGAAAAACTCTACAGCAGCCAGCTGACCACCTGGCGTAAGGAGCTCGCTCAAGACGGCGTGGAGAAGCTCCACAAGACCGCGCCCGGACCTAAAGCGAGCAAGACGCCGGAGCAGAAGCGCATCGAGGCCTTGGAGCAGGAGAATTCCAAGCTGCAGCAGAAATTGTCGGCCGCCGAAGACTGCCTGTCGCTCCAAAAAAAACTGCTGTCGATGCTCGATCACGTGAGCAATGGGAACGAGCGGTGATGGCGGTGCTGGACGAGCGACCATCGCATGTCTCGATGGCCCAGGCCTGCCGTGCCATGGGTGTTAATCGCAGCACCGTATATGCCTGGCGGCAGCGGCGCGATAAGCGCCTCACCGAGTCGTCGACGTCACGACGGCACAGCCCGCAACCCAGGGCGCTATCGGCCAAGGAGCGCGCGCAGATGCTCGAGATTGCCCACAGCGAACCCTATCGGGATCAGCCCGTGTATGAGATCTACCACGATCTCCTGCAGCAAGGGATCTATCTCGGCTCACTCAGCTCATGGTATCGACAGTTGCGTGAGGCGAAGGAGAGCGGGGCGCCACAGCACCACGCTATGCCACGTATCACGGCCAGGGCCGCCAATGAGGCCTGGACGTGGGACATCAGCAAATTGCCCACCATGCGGCGTGGCCACTATCTCAATCTCTACGTGGTGCTGGACCTGTACAGTCGCTTCATCGTGGCCTGGATGGTCTCTCACAAGGAAAATGCGGCACTGGCCCAGCAGCTCTTCCAGGAGGCGGTCGATCGCTACGGCATCCCGCAAGGGGCGCTGACGCTTCATCAGGACCGGGGCTCGCCGATGATCGCGCGCAGCTATCTGGATCTGATGGGAGAGCTGGGGGTGACGTGCAGCCACAGTCGGCCGCGGGTCAGTAACGACAACCCCTTCAGCGAAAGCCAGTTCAAGACCAGCAAGTACCAGCCAGACTACCCAGGGCGATTCGAGAGCATCGCTCATGCCCGGCAGTGGTACAGCACCTATGTCGACTGGTACAACCTGCAGCACCATCACAGCGGACTGGCCGGCTTCACGCCAGAGCAGGTCTACACCGGGCGTTATCAGGCTATCGCGCAGGTACGCCAGCGTGCCCTGGATGAGAGCTTCGAGGCGCACCCCGAGCGATTTATCCAAGGGCGCCCAACGGTGGCGATGCCGCCAGACAGTGTCTCGATCAACCCGGTACAACCCGATGACGACGACCCGGCACCCTACAGCGTGGTGAACTTCCCGACGCTGTCGGCGGCGAGCAATACCGCCGCAAAATCGACGTTAATTTTTAAAGATCTGTCTGAATCAGGTTGACAGGTTCCGGGACCTCCAACATGTCCTGTTTTAGGGCATGGACGCAGAAGGACGCCTCGAGGGGCGTTTCACCCACCTCCAGCCCGACGGATGACTTGAACCACTGTCGATCCTCATCGACCAGGGAAACCATGGCCATGGGCACCCTGAAGATCTCTGTGGCGAGACGTGTGTAGCGATCGAAGGCCTCCTCCGGTGGAGTGTCCAGGATGTCGAGAGAGCGGAGTTCGGCAAGTCGCTCCTTCTCGACGAAGGGCTGGGTCGCGCAGATATTGTTTTTGACCATGGTGAGCCATCCGGATGTCGTAACGCCCTATTAATTTAGTAAGATATTATGATGAGTATGTTCTCATCTTTTGTTGGACGAATATAGAACTGCCAAGAAGGAATTTTTGATGGCTATCCGCTGAGAGGCCCATCACTGATCTGGAGTGTGTATTGGGGCGCTCTCAGGCAAACCGAGCTGAGCGTCCGTTCCGTGAGCAGTCGTGACTGGTGGTGACGCCTTTCGGCAACAGGCACAAATCTTCCGGGCTCACGTGGCCCAGCTCCAGATTTTGCTTGAGCCCTCGTACCCCGAAACCCACGATGCGGCTGATGCCGGCGGGCACCAGGGGTTGGTAGTGCTGAATCAACCTCTATTCCAGTAGTGATCTTACCCAGCGTTGGTGGACACCGGTCTAAGCGATCATTCGGGCCTCGAAGGCCTCTGGGCTGATCATCCCGATTGCACTGTGCCGGCGCTGCCGGTTGTAGTCCAACTCAATGTACTCGAATACCTGTCGCCGCATCGCGTTCCGCGTCTCGAATCGCTCGCCATGTATGGCCTCGACCTTGAGGCTGTGGAAGAAGCTCTCGGCGCACGCATTGTCGTAGCAATTGCCCTTCGCGCTCATGCTGCACTGGAGTTCGTGCCGGGTCAGCAGCGACTGGTACAGCGTCGAGCAATACTGGCTCCCGCGGTCGGAGTGGACGATCACGCCCTTGGGCATCTTGCGGCCCCACAGGGCCATCTGCAGGGCATCGCCGACCAGGTCAGCGGTCATGCGCTCGCTCATCGCCCAGCCGATGACCTTGCGTGAGTACAAGTCGATCAGCACCCCCCAGTGTCAGGATGACTGTCGTGCCCTCTGATACCCTGTTCTTATAAACCGACCAGGGGGCGACAGGAGACACTCATGCCTCGTTACTCAGAGGAGCGCCGGCAAGCCGTGGTAACCAAGCTGCTGCCTCCCCACAATCTCTCCCCGCAGGTGATCGCGGAACAGGAAGGGATTTCGCTGGGCACCGTCTACACGTGGCGCAAGGAGGCTCGGGCCGAAGGACGTTGCTTGCCGGATGCTCTGGGCAAGGGCGCCGATGGCTGGTCGTCCAAGGACAAGTTCAACGCCGTGCTTGAGACCGCCTCGATGAATGCTCAGGAGGCCGCGGAATACTGTCGTCGCCGGGGGATCTACCCCGAGCAGCTGGAGCGGTGGCGCCATGACTGCGAACAGGCCGCCAGCCTCTCGCACTCGGAACGCCAGCGCGAGGCCGACGAGGCCAAGCAGCAGCGCAAGCGCATCAAGGCACTGGAGAAGGAGCTTGCGCGCAAGAATGAGGCCCTGGCGGAAACCGCGGCGTTACTGGCCCTCAGAAAAAAGGCGAGGGCGATCTGGGGGGACGAGGACGCATGATCAGCATCCCAGATCGCCAACGCGCCATCGCGCTGATCGAAGACGCCCGGGCCCAGGGGGCCCGCCTGGAAGCCGCCTGCCGCGAACTCGGGATCACCGCCAGAACGTACCAGCGCTGGACGCGCGGCGGAGAACTACGCGAGGACCAGCGCCCTTTGGTCGACCGGCCGGTGCCGGCTAACGCGCTGACGCCGGCCGAAGAGCAGGAGATTCTCGACGTGTGCCACCGCCCCGAGTACGCGAGCCTGCCGCCAGAGCAGATCGTGGCACGCCTGTTCGACGAGGAGCAGCGCTACGTGGCGTCCCCCTCGTCGTTCTATCGCGTCCTGCACAAGCACCGGGAAGTGGTGCATCGTGGCCGTGCCAAGCCACCTCAGCGCCGCGCCAAGCCCACGACCTACCAGGCCGCCGCACCGAACCAAGTGTGGTCGTGGGACGCAACCTGGCTGGGTGGCCCGATCAAGGGGCAGTACTACTACCTGGTGATGATGGTCGACATCTTCAGCCGCAAGATCACGGGCTGGGAGGTGTTTCTGGCCGAGTCGGCCCACAACTCCCGCAGCGTGCTGGAGCGGGCAGTGCTGGCCGAGCAGATCATTGACCAGCCGCTGGTGTTGCACGCGGACAACGGCAGCCCCTTCAAGGGGGCCACGCTGTTGGAAAAGCTGCATCACCTGGTCACGGCGATCCACGCCGTGGACGTGAAAAACTGACTTTTCGATATCGACGCCGACCCGACTAATGTTCATGGGGAGTTCTCCTCACTCTCAAGCTGGTCAGTGATGCACTCACCCACCAGTGTGGCGCAACGACGCAGGGGTAGGGTGGGGAGGACTCCATCCCATTGCTTACGGAATGAACAGACGAAGAAGTCAGCGTTCTGAGCCAGGGGTCATGGATGGAGATGTCGTCAGCCTGTCGCGCCAGCACTCTCATTCGCTCGGTAAGCTCCCGGGAGAGATGATTCGCCACTAGCTGCGTCTACTATTCCAGGTGTATACGGTTCTCTTCGTGCGCCAAGTTTCCGACGCTCAAGTGGCTATATTCGAGCAGCGCTGCCACAAGCCCAAACCAGCCAAAGCCAATGACCAGCAGCAGGTTCAGCGACAAATCACCCAGCGGGCCAACCGACCTTCCGGATAAACAAGGCTGAGAGGAATACGACAGGGGCAATAATCATCATCGGCAGGCGATCATCCGGCGGTCATCGGGACTGCCGATCAGCCCTGAGCCCTCCTCTCCCAGCGCCTCAAGACTCTCAAGAGAACGAATGGTGAGCTCACGTCCCGACACATTCACCAGGCCCTGTCGCTGAAAGCGGCCCATCACTCGGCTGACCGTCTCCAGGGCTAACCCAAGATGGCTGCCGATGTCGGCGCGGGACATAGTGAGCTGGAAGCGATAGCGCGAGTAGCCCCGGGCATGTAAGCGCCGGGAGAGGCCCAAGAGGAAACTCGCTAGGCGCTGTTCGGCGGTGCTGCGCCCGGATAGCAGACAGACCTGACGCTGGTCACCGCGCAGCTCACGGCTCATGCAACGCATCAACTCTGTACGCAGGGCGTTATATTGCTCCGCAAAGGATACTAGCTGCTCAAAGGGCAGCTCGCAAATGAATGTAGTCTCCAGTGCCACTACCGAAGCGGGATAGTACGCCTCCCCAATCGCCTCCAGCCCCACAGTCTCGCTGGGCAGGTAGAAACGAATTACCTGCTCGTCATGGCGGCCCGGCAGGCGCATTACCTTCTTGAGGCTACCGGCGCGCACCAGATAAAGGCTGTGAAAAGACTGCCCCTGCCGGACCAGCTCTTGACCGCGCTTGAGCGGCTGGGGCTGCACCATAATGTCATCGAAGGCTTCGAGGTCGGCCTTGGATAGGCCGCGCGTCAGGCATGTCGAGTGCAGCGAACAACCCGCGCATTGCCTATCGCCCTGGCGTGAATACGTCTGGCTGACAGTGATCACTCGCGCATCCTCAACGTTGTTAGCTGGCGTAGTTGGCTTGGTCAGGGTAGACCTTCCCAGGGTGACAAGTGCAAGTGAAGCTAACAAAAGAGTCAGATTCACGATGCTGCTTTGTCAGCGCTATAGAAGCACCAAAATCGCTATGAGAGTGAGCGAGATGTCTCAATGATTTTGACATCTTCTTGTTCAGCACCACCACATTGGCCGGGGAAGCCAATGACGAATGGCTCAACGTCCTGACGTTCCCAGGCAGAGAGACCGAAGGCTTTCGCTTCCTCGTGAAGCAGCAAGAGGAACGACGGTAGTAGGCTCTTCTCATCGAAGCGTGGCCAACTACAGCCGAGAACGAAGTGGGCTAAACAGAAGGCTAGGCTTTCTCGAACCTCGCAGTCACTTACGCTGTGGTAGGCCGCTAAGCGAATACGAGTCCTAGGATAGAGTGTGAGAAGCGATCGTAGCCAATCAGGATGAATGAGCAGACCTGAGATCTTCGTCAGGAATTCCGCAGCGTCATCATTCTCCTCGTCCGTGGGCTCCATGTCGCGGAGCTCGAAGCAGAACAGATGCTGCTCGCGATGGAGCTTTAGCCTTATAGCGGCATCATTACCGCCGGCAAAGCGAGACAACCGGGAAAGCCTTAGGACGAAGTCCGGCGTAACGATATTCATCATGATAATACTCTTTGACTGTCCAGAGGGTGTTGGATTGGTGCACGAGTAACATGGAATAACCAGTGCCATTCCTGGCGGTAGACTAATGATCCGGGATATTCGGTGGGAGTCGATGTCGGACAACGAAGGTTCGCCAATGAAGTGGCGTGCTAGCTCTGGAGGGGTTGGTTGTCCGAAAGATATTTATTGGCGTGTCTACAAAGAGCATGTGCAATGATCCTAACTGCCGGTGATTGTTTCATACCGGCGGTTCGCTGCCGGGTGCCAGATAAAACCTAGCGTAGACGTCAACTTTGAGTCGTGACCAGTCGTCGTCGTTAGACAATGGTCGAGGCTCCGGGATTTGTCCGGGTTTACGGCCCCGCCTGCTGAATCCCAAAATATCGGCTCTTCGACGCTGGGTGTGGAATTCGCCCCCTGAGCTGGGCCAGGATATGACCTCCACGACGACAGGAGGCATGGCATGGACGGCACCCAGATTCTGACCCTCGGCCTCGGCCTGGAAGCGCCCTGGGTCCTCAAGGTCCAGCACCTGGATACCGCCGTGTCGCCTCACCGCCTCGATCTCTATGTCGAGGCCGAGCGAGGCAGCCTTTACCCCTGTCCGGAGTGCGGCAAGGCCTGCCCGGCGCACGACTTCGCCGATAAGACTTGTGGCGCATCGTGCACCACTACGTGGGCCGGAGCTGGATCTGAGCAACGTAGCCACTGTCAGCGTCGACGAAACCGCGTCCCGGCGTGGCCAGCGCTACGTGACGGTGTTCCTCGACATGCAGCTCAAGCAGGTGCCGGTGATCTTCGCCGACCCAGGCCATGACAAGGACGCCATCGAGGCCTTCAGTGCTTTCCTGGCGGCCCATGGCGGCGATCCGAACAACGTGGTCGAGGTCGTTTGCGACATGTCACAAGCCTTCCTCAGCGGCGTGGCTGTGCATCTTCCCAAGGCCGAGGTAACGGTCGACTGGTTCCATATCGTGCAGACCTTCACCAAGCGACTGGACGAAGTGCGCAAGAAGGAGCGCCGGGAGCAGGGGCACCCCAAGTCGCTGCGCTGGGCACTGCTGAAAAGCCTGGAAAACGAGAACCTGACGCCCAAGCAGCTGGCGGCGCTCCAGGAACTGGTGGCCGACCAGAGCGCTACGTCCGATGCCTGGGTGATCAAGGAGAAGCTGCGCTGGATCCAGAAGGCCCCGACGCCCCGCCCGGCTCGGTGGCGTATCACGAACTACCTCAAGGTCATGAAGGCGGCGGTCTCGGAGAAGCCTCTCCTGAAGCCGATGGGAAAGGCCCTGGCGACGCTGGAGCGCCATGCCGACGCGGTGGTCAGGCGCTGGATCTCGGGACTGACCAACGCACGACTGGAAGGCATGAACGGCCTGTTCCAGGCGGCTCGGTCACGCGCACGCGGCTACCGGAACGAGGCCAACTTCATCGCCATGATCTACCAGATTGGCAGCCCGGTGGGTCGCCTGTTCGATCAGGCCAAATTCACATGAAGTGACAAAGAACCAAACAAAGGGGCCGCGACGCCGACTTCTCAGTCAGATTGACGCGCTATAGATGGATAAGTATTTTTTGTTAAAAATAGTAATTTTTGTAACACTAGGCTACATTGAGCGTTTTCAATAGCCGCCTGGTCTTGGGTCAGTAGCCTAATAGCAAGTTCAGCTTCTGTCTTGATGGCAACGTGCTGTCATCGTTAATTGCCGATCGTTTAGCCCAGGCTTCTGTAACGATAAGGGTAGCTCAACATGAACACAGCCGATGACAACCACGAGTTGAGCCTGCTTTGCGAGCAGGTTCGACTGTCACCTGAGCCCATTGCGATTCTCTACGAGCATGGTGAAGTGGCCTTCATCAACTCGGCAATGCAGCAATCCCTACCAGGTGGCAATCTCCCCGGACAGGTATTGAGCACACTGACCGAAAGCGAAGCCCATCTACTGATCACTCTGTATCCGACTGATGAAGAGAGTAGTGCCGGGCGACAATTGTTAGCCATCAGGCTTGGGCATTACTGGCTTGTCACATTCCTGGAGCGAGAAGTCGACCCACAGGTCGAACGGCTGAGTAAGTTGTTAGAGGAAGCTCAAAAATCCAGTATCACGGACCCGCTGACAGGTCTGTGGAACCGCAAACAGTTCGACGAATTCCTGCGGATCGAGATCCCTCGGGCCGAACGCTATGGCCAGCCAATCTGCCTGATTGTGCTTGATATTGATCATTTCAAGCTGGTCAACGATGAGCAAGGCCATGCCGTCGGCGACCGTGTTCTCCAGCAGCTCAGTCATTTGATGAGGGTTCTTCGTCGTTTCATGTGGATTTGGCCTGATCAAGCAGGCGGCCCACAGGGCTGCCAATCAGGTAGATCATGGCGATGAAGTTGGCCTCGTTTCGGTAGCCGCGTGCGCGTGACCTGGCAGCT